>NZ_JBTNCY010000005.1:0-319867 GCF_054511255.1 Arthrobacter monumenti
GTCCTGACGTCGATACCGGCGGTCGGCATCAGGACAGAAGCACGTATCCTGACCGAAGTTGTCGGTAAGGATTTCGCCACCGCCGGCCACCTGGCCTCCTACGCCGGGCTGGCCCCGGTGACGTGGCGGTCAGGAACATCGATCCGCGGCGACCACCCCTCGCGGAAAGGCAACAAGATCCTCAAACGTGCCCTGTTCCTCTCCGCCTTCGCCGCTTTGAAAGACCCGGTATCAAGGGCCTACTACGACCGGAAACGCGCCGAAGGTAAACGCCACAACCAAGCGCTCATCGCCCTCGCCCGCCGCCGCTGCGACACCCTCTTCGCAATGCTCCGAGACATGACCCTCTACGAGGAGAAACTGCCCCAAGCTGCTTGACAAAGAACATAGGGACACCCCCCTTTGGGCCACGATATCCACAGCATCCCCGGAGCACCCAGGTGTTCCTTGGTGCGCGGGAACGCATCGGCCATCTCTGCTTGGGTGAGAACGAAGAGGTGCATGTACCAGAACTGTCCTCGTAAAGTCTCATCGAGATCGAGGTCGGGCAGGTTCATGCCTTGTATGGCCGTCGCGGGCGCGTTGGTTATGTAGCTCCGCACACCCTCGCGGACGCCCATCTTTTGGGCCACGGTTCGCTGCACGTCCAGCCAGCCCCTACGATTCTCGAACGCCGTCGGCCAGCTTCTGCACATAGTGGGGACTTGAGATGAGCCCGATGATGTTGCCGAAGGGATCTATCACCGATGCGGTGACGAAACCGGCTTCGCGTTCGATGACAGGTTCGTTTTGGCGCGCCCCGAGTGCAGTCAATCGCTCGACGGTGGCGCTGAGATCCTCGACATGCCAGCGCGCGATGACTCCGCCTGTTGGTGAATTTGAGTGTTCCGGCAAGTAGCGGCGGTCAATGATCCCAAGTTCATGTTCGTAGTCACCGAGCCGGAATTCCACGTAGGCCGGATTGTCGGCGTCGGGTCGCTGAAAATATGGTTCGACTCCAAGAAACTCGGCATACCAATCACGCGCCGCGACGACGTCCTCGGCCGATACATTGACTTGGGCAAGACCCCGCAGCGCGCTCTTCGTTGACATGTCCAGTTCCTTTCATCGTGCCCGGTAATTAGCCCACTGGACTCAACGTCCATCCGGGGATATCCGCAGTCACCCCGGACGGCCGGAACCCCCGGCCTCTGACAGCAGACTAACCCGGCTACCAAAGCTGTGGTGGAGCGACCCGGACGTTTAGTGTCCTAATGCCGACGCTGATCTCTCTGTAGCAGTTGGGATCGGCTACCGGTGATTGCGTTGGCGCGATTGGCGCTCAGATGCCCATGACCAGGCGGATCCCTCCGGCGACCTTGGAGAGCACGTAACTGGGCACGTGCCCGACCGGGTACGGTTCGAGGAACTCGCGACTGACCGGACCGACCTGCGACACTACCGCGACGGAGTCTTTGCCGAGTCCCGAAGCGTCGACTGGTATCAGCACGTTACCTGGGAATGCATCCAGTGCGAGGTTCGACGTCAGCGGCACGACAAGGACCGTCGAGATTTGGGTGGCAAGCAGCCAATCCTCCTGCACGACCACGGCCGGCCGACGCTTTGCTGGCTCCGATCCACGAGGCGAACCAAAGTCGACCCAAACGACATCGCCGTGCGAGATCACCAGTCAGTGCCCTCGAGCATCGTCCGCTCCGACTCATGCAGAAACGGGCTGTCCGCGGACGGCTGCCCGACGCGTTTGATCACCGAGTTCGCCAGTTCGGTGAGCTCCGCTTCGCCCTCAAGCTCCTCGACAAGATGACGACCGGCGCGCCGGAAGAACTCGGAACGGTTCATGCCATGACGGGCAGCGACCCGCTCGAAGTGTTCGAAGTCGCTGTCGGGAATCGATATCGCGGTCTTCATGATCCAAGTATAACTGGTTATACCGCGAGTTGTCGATGAGGGGATGGGCTTACGGGCTGTGCACAGCGCGCAGGAAATCGCTCGCGCCTCGAATCTGGGTACGTAGCTTCTTTGAGTCTTCGTGCTGTCCAGGCGAACGTTTAGCGGACCGGTAAACGGGCTGTCGGCACGTAATCCCGGAATCAGCAGATCGAGGGCGAGCCCATCGCGACGCGCGATCAGTAGACCCAGTTCGTATCGACTAATCGCCTCCGGGCCAGCCCGGTGGTGAACTCCGGAGCAGGTGGAGTTTGCGAGTTCAAGCAGGGCCGATGACAGATCGGCCACGTGCACGGGACAGCGAATGTCATCGGTAAACAGAACACCACTCTCCCGGCCGGCTCCATAGGCATGCACCCTCTGCTCGTGTAAGGACTCTCCATTACTGCCTATGATTAAAGAGGTGCGGGCGACCACCGCTGAAGGAATGATCGTTTTGACTGCCGTTTCCGCGGCTGCCTTGGCCGCACCGTAGGGCGTTATGGGGTCTGGTTCAGCCGTCTCGGGGTATGCAGTACTGCTGCCAGCGAAGACAGCGTCGCTGGAAACAAGACAAGACGGCTGTTCGTGGCAGAAGAGGCGATCGCGGCGCACTATCCGCAGTGTCTGTCCAGCTGTTCTGCCGGAAAACTGTGTTGATAATTGCGTCCGGTCGGGCCGCTTCGACTAGCTCCATTGTCCGCCGCCGATTTCGAGATCCGCCTTCTGCCAAACAACACGTGCAGTGTCAGTGGGTTGCGTCCAGTAGGTCGCTGCGACATGAGAACCGGCACAGAGGGCTTGTCGAACGACTTCTCGGCCGAGAAACCCACTACCGCCAAGGACCAGTAATCTCATCATCTGATCCTACCTACGTACGATTTCCGCCCCAGTAGTGGATCCTCATTGGAACGGTCCTCACACCAGTGCTATGAGAACTGTAGCGGTCAGCGCGGCGGCCAGTCCGAGTGTCTGGGATCGACGGAGACGCTCACCCAGGATCAGGAGTCTTATAATCACCGGGACGACAGCCATGGATGGCGGGGTAATGGCTGTTTCCTCGCCCCGGTTTTAACCAGCGGCCGAATCAGACGGGGCTCAGGCTGGATCGCTGACAATCCACCGGTTCGTGGTCTCGCACCCCTCTGGTACTTGCTCGCCTTGCATTGCCGGGCCGGCGGTCTTCCCACCCTCCACCGCCACCTCCTCGCCGGCGGCGTACTCTTGCCCGTCCATCACCAAGGCGGTCTTCTCCCACGAGGCAAGACCTTCGGGGAACACCGGCAGCCAGCGGGTCTCGCCGTCGTCGATGTACACGCAGCCTTCGTCGACGATGAGTGTGCCCTTCAGCGTCTGCATGGCGCCAGCCATTGTCATGGGTGAATATGTCGCCACCTGTGCATCCACGGGCTCAGTGTCACCGCCACCGGAACAGCCGCTCACTATAGCGCCGGCAATGAGCACAGTCGCAGGCACACCGCTTCGGAAGGGATGGAGCATTAGATTCTCCTCAAAGATCAGGGCTCAGTCTTGTTTTGCAGAGAGTGGCTACCGTTCCTTCAGGCTGCCCCGCACCGCCTCGACGACATCAGGGGCATAGTAATTTTCGTGGTGGCTTCGTCGTAGCAGGTTTCATGGGCAGGCCCCTCCTGCACCACATAGTAGTGGCTTCCAATCTGGATGCGACCGTCTTCCGGTTCGGTGAAGCGTGTAACCTCAACGAACGCGCCGAGTTCCAATGTTCCACCCCAACACTCTTCCGTTTTAAGTTTCGATGGAAGGCCTTTACTGGAAATGACGGCAAGATCGTATTGTTCCTCATCCGCATAGATAATGCGGATATCGGTCACATCGAGACGCTCGGGTAGCGCAAACACCATGTTCCACTGGGTCAGCACAATATTGCGTCCCAGCGCGCCCGTCAACGACGATTGCCGATCCCCAGCAGCTGCCGATTACGTTGCCGCCGGTTCTGCAGAGGGCATCGATGGCTCTGAAGAAGAAGTAGTGTCGCCGCCGGGGACTTGGGAACTGGCAGTGTCCGACGGCGGAGACTCCCCGGCGCTCGTTGTGCCAACACTGTCCGCCGGCCCCGTACCACTACAGGAAGCAACCAAAAAAGCAATGCCGACAGCGGAGAAGAAGGCCTTGAGCCGCACCGGGACAATCCTAAATTTCCTCATACCATAGTGTAGGAGCGGCCCGGTTTTCTACGGCCAGTATGGCGCCGTTTCTGGAGCCGGTCCGCGGGTTGTCCGGGTGAGGGCACGGAGCAGTCGGCGAGAACGAGACTGACTCCTCGAAGCGCTGATTCATCCGCTGGCGCGCTTGTTGAAGGTCTTCGTCGATTTCAGCTATCCGTGCCCGCGTTTCCTGAGATGACTCCTCATAGGCGCTTCTCAAGTAGTCATTGGCCTTGGAGGCAATTTGCCGGACGGCATCTTTTCTCTCTTGGCCGTCTTCGCTGTCATGGGATATGCCGCGCTCCAACCTGTACATCAGGGCGGTGGTTTCACGTCTGATCAGGTCATAGCAACCGTAAACCTCCCGGCCTTCCCTGGCCACACAGGAGAGCTGATCCCGCAATGTCCGGTAGATCAGCC
This sequence comes from Arthrobacter monumenti, assembly GCF_054511255.1. Taxonomy (NCBI): domain Bacteria; kingdom Bacillati; phylum Actinomycetota; class Actinomycetes; order Micrococcales; family Micrococcaceae; genus Arthrobacter; species Arthrobacter monumenti. Next base: position 4,530 of record NZ_JBTNCY010000005.1, read on the forward strand.
GCTGCTGACCAAAATAATCCTGCAGCTCCTCTTCGCTCCGGACAGTCGTGTACCCGCCGCCGGTGACCTCGGCGATCTGCTGAAGCTGGGCCGCCTTGACCCCTGGGATGTCAAAGCCGACCACGTCTATGGTCACGTTGATGTCCTCATCGGCGAGCTGCTGCGCTGCCGCGACCGGATCGCCGCCGCACGTTCCTACACCGTCCGAGACGAGGATGACTCGGTTGGTGGCGCCGGCCTCACCGGAGAACGCGTCACCAACCTCATTCAGGGCACCGGCAATGGGAGTCCATCCGCTGGGCTGAAACGATGACAAGGTCTTATCAAAGGTACGAAAATCCACTTTTCCGAGTGGTTCCAGCATCTCCGCGCTGGCACAGCTTGCGGCTTTGTCTGCCTGTGAACTAGAGCCCTTGTGCCCGTAGACCATGAACCCGAGGTTGATGAAGTCCGGCGTACCGGTCGCATAGCGCTGCAGGGAGGCTTTGGCGGCGTCCATCTTTGTTTGCCCGGCACCTATCGGCTCAGCCATCGATCCGGAAGCGTCCAGAATCAGGATGGTGTTCTGTTCCTTCGAGACGAGGTCCACGGCGGAAGTCCCAGCCACCTCTGAGAGGCCGGGACAGTCCACCTTCTTGGCGCACTCGTCGCTCGCGGGATCGAAACCCTCCTCGGCCTCGATGAAGTCAGGAACCTCGTTGCCGTCGGAGTCCACGTACCACTTATCCGCCAGGATGCGCTCCGTCCCGGAACGGTTCTGGGTGGCAGTGGCGCTGGGAATAGCGGATGGTTTCGGACTGGCGGAGCCGGTGGTTTGCCCGCCGGAGGATGGCGTCGAACTCCTGCCCGTTGGCCCAGACTCCTCCTCCACGGCTGAGCAGCCCGCTATCAATGCGGTACCGAACAGTATTGTCGTCATGAACAGACCTTTGAGACTCCTCGACCGGCTGACATTCATGACGTATTCTCCACGCGGGGGCCCTGCACGACCTCGCCCACATTACGGTGGCGTAGATCACAACACAACAAAGAGGCGAATGCCTCGCCTCGTAGGTCTGAGGTGGACCGCAGCCTAGCCACTAGTGACCATTAAGTGGACCTTGTTTTCGAGTCCGACACGCAAGCACTAACCTCCGATTCAACTCTGAGGTTTCACTCTCGTCCTGAAGTTGAGTCGGCACTGACAGCCAATGACGCACGCCATAGACCGATCCCCTGCCGGTCACGGTGAAGGCGCCGACAGCCGCGGGCTCCACCTCAGGCCCTTCCGCGTCGGTCCCGAGTCGAGATCAAGGGATAGGTGCGCCCTTCGATGCTTGAGCGGCGGAGGATGATTGACACGGTCGGAGCATGAGGAAACACGAGGGCATGACCCGCACAGTTGTGGTCGTGGTTGTCGCGTTGTTGGTCAACGTCGTTGTCGATGTCGCCTTCGACCTTCCCATGTTGGTCCGCTGGGGTATCGCGCTGGCCATCGTGCTCCTTCTGACGCTGCTGATCGAGGTCGTCCGTCAGCGCAAGGCCGTCCAACGAACTGATCGTCGCCAATCCCACCGGACGTAGGCGGTGCATCTCACCGGTTAACTCCTCAACCGGGCACTCGGCCGGGGGGGGGCGCCGGGAGCCCGATTCGTGGCCTATCGCCATGGCCGACTCGACATTGATGGCTGGTGAGGGGCAAGGGGCCATCATTGTGCATTGCATTCTATGAGGCAGGAGTGGTTTCGGGAAGTGGGGGGTTGCACCCGAGTCCCCGTTCCAATTCCAAGCTCCAGATTCACTTTTCGGGGTTTCTCTTTTTCGCCGCCCCAAAAACGGGGGGTGCGCCGGTAAGGAGAGACATTTCCCGGCTTCTCTCAACTGCTTACCGGCCATTCTCACGCTAAAAACCGGGTTCTGTTCCCACCGGGAGCCGGTCGGCGGGGCAGCACAGCAGCCGGAATTCGCGGCCGGCCATTGGGCGGGTCACGATCGGTCAGGTGCCCGCTTTTCGAGGAACTTTACCAAAGGAATGCACGCGAGGAGCAAGGCGCTGGCGATCACAGCAGCAACTAATGAAGCCATTGCCTCAGTGAACACAAGACCATAGAGCACAGCGAGGATCAGCAGGCCGATCAGTGTGGACACGACTTCCCTGAGGACCACAAGCCGGGCTGGAAGGGTGCGACGCAGTAACAACTCGACAATGTGGGTGGTGACCAGCCAGGCAATAAGAATGCCGACCATAATCGGTGTGACCCATGGTCCGACCCCGGGATGGACCACATCGGCTGTAAAGATCAAGAGTGCACCGTAGTAACCGCCAATCATCGGCAGCGCAACCAGTGTCAGGTTGGCGAACAACCAAAGGCCGAACAGGATCTTGTGTCCCGTACCAAGCGGGGGCAGCCGTTCACCGGATCTGGGCATAACTTCCCTGGTATCCACTTGCCCCAGGCCTAGACGCCGAGGAACACGACGCACCACTTAGCCGCGGTAGCCGCCACGTCGTAGGGGATGCCTACTTGCTGGAACGCGGTGATCAGGGCACCTTCCTGAAACTCGCCGACGTCCTCGATGACGTTTGCCAGCTTGTGAGCATAAGGGCGCATCGGTTTGGGCAGCTTCGGGCCACCGTAGCGCAGCGCGGCAACGAGCGCCTTCTTGGCGACAGCCGTAAAGATGTTGGCCGGCTGGACCGTACCACCACCGGCAGTGGATCCACCCTGCCCAGTCTTAGCTGCCTGGCGTGCAGCCTGTGCACTGACCCGGTCACCGGCCTTTTCGGCGTTCTTGGCAATCGCGCTCCAGTCGGCCGAGGTGAAGCCACCCATGGTCCTCTGGGGCGAAACAGTTACCGCCCGCAAAGAACCGGTTGCATGTCCGGATGGGGCAGCCGTGGCTGGTAAGGCTCCGAAAATCATCGACCCCGAGAGCAGAGCTGCGGTCATAGCGGCTGTCTTCTTCATACGCATCATCAATTTTCACATTCGTTTCGTATGGTAACTGTTAACAACGTATAGGCGGAATGGATTGCCACCAACTTCTCACCCGCGGGAACAGTACCGGAAGATGACGCGCACTGCCGCACTAGATAAGCGGTGAACGAATCCCAGATGGCACGGCCAGCATGCCCGACCACCATACGCGGCAAGGACCGCCGCCTTCATATGCGTCATGAACCCATCATGACATTCAGGCGGGCTGACGTCCCCGTAGCCGAATCCTCTACTGACACTGGTGCCACGCTGCCTGGCTAGTTCTGTCGCTGTCTGGTTTTTGCCGTGGTGTAGTGGTCCAGGGCTGCGTTCTCTTTAGTGCATGCGGACAGTCTCGTAAGCGGCAATTCTAGAGTGACCGGAGACGGCAAGTTTAGCTGACCGGTCAGAACTAATTTCAGTTGTCACTCACCCTCGTCGCCAGGCTGGGGAGCGGATAGTCGAGAAACCCTCTTGTGGCAATCGTCTACCTGTGCGAATTCATGAATTGACATCTGACAAGACCCGCCTGAATTCCTCTCCCTTGACGCATGCCCATATGGGTATATGATGACTGTCATGGCACGAGCAACTACGACTTCGGATGTCTTCAACGCGATCGCCGAGCCTCGGCGTCGGGAGATCCTCGTCATGCTACGGGCTGGCGAGCGGCCGGTGTCAGAGCTGGCCCAGGAGTTGGGCCTGCCTCAACCCGGTGCGTCCAAGCACTTGCGAGTGCTCCGGGAGGTCGGGCTCGTGCGGGACCGCCAGCAGGGCAAGCAGCGCCTGTATGGCCTCGACGCCCGTGGACTGCGAACGGTTCACGAATGGACCGGCGGGTTCGAGCAGTTCTGGAGCGAGAGCTTCGACCGGCTGGATGCGTATGTGCAGGGTCTTAAACAGGAAAGGTGGGAAGAATAGCTGATGGAATCAACAGGACCCGAAAGGTCTACACAGGCGGACATGACAGATCGCGAGATTGTGGTCTCCCGGATCATTGACGCTCCGCGGGAGCTGGTGTTCGAGGCGTTCACCGAGGTTCGACACCTGTCGCAGTGGTGGGGGCCGAAAGGATTCACCACCACCACGCGTGCGTTTGAGTTCCGCGTCGGTGCCGTGTGGGACTTCGTGATGCACGGACCGGACGGGACGGATTACCAGGAGTGGATCTCTTGGACCGAAATTACTCCGCCGGAAAGGATTGCGATGCTCCACGGCGAGTATCGCGGCGATCCGAATGCGTTCGAGTCGGTCCTCACGTTCGAGCCGGAGGAGGAGGCGACCAGGATCGAGATGCTCGGGGTGTTCCCGACCAAGGAGCTGCGCGACGAAGCGATTGAGAAGCACGGCGCGATCGAGGGTGGTCAGCAGACCCTGGGCAATCTGGCTGCTTACGTCATGGAGATCGTTCTGAGAGGGGCCGGGAGCTGATGGCCGACAAGGTGTTCTTCAGTGTGTCGATGTCACTGGACGGGTTCATCGCGCCAGGGTCCTCCGAGGAGCTGATGGGACAGCAGTGGATGGAACTGCAACAGTGGGTCTTCCGACAGCGGCACTTCCGCGAGAATCTCAAGCTCGGAAAGGGCGGCGAGGAGGGCCGCGATAACGACATCCTGGCCGAGACGTTCGAGCGCACTGGCGCGAGCGTGATGGGCAAGCGCATGTTCGATGCCGGTGAGCAGATGTGGCCGGACGAACCGCCGTTCCATACGCCGGTGTTCGTGCTGACCCACGATGAACGCGAGCCGTGGGAGCGGCCGGGCGGTACCACCTTCCACTTCGTCAACGACGGCATCGAGTCCGCGCTCGACCGGGCCCGCGAGGCCGCCGGCGACGGGGACGTCCGCATCGCGGGCGGTGGTGCGACGATCGTGGAATACGTGAACGCCGGCCTGGTCGACGAGTTCTCGGTGGCGCTCTCACCCGTGCTGTTCGGCTCCGGAATACGCTTATTCGAAGGCGTGGACGCGGGCCGCGTGACCTTGGAATCGGTCCGCGCGGACCCCTCCCCGAGGGTGACCCACCTGACCTACGCCATCCGGGAGCGGTAGGCGTACGCCAGGGTGGACGCATCAGTTAGGGATCGGCTAGAGAGACATCTCTAACTGGTTGGTGTGGATACTGCCTGAGAGGGACGCGAAGATAAGGTGAATTTCATGGCAAATGATAAAAGGAACACGGCCCCGAACCGCGAGGCTATGGGGTGGGCGATAGGCGGTATGTTTTTGGGGCTGCTCACAATCGTGATGTTCACTCTCTCGCCCAATTGGTACCTGGTGCTTGGGTCCTGCATCGTAGCCGTGGCGGGTGCTGCGATGGTAGCGCGAGCCATTGCAGCGCTGCGCCGAACTGTTGATGGCAGCGGCACGATGTAGCGGCAGATCGTTTCTACGTGCGGTACCGAGATGTCCGGTCGAGAGAATCCCTCAGGCCCACCCACAGCCGCAGGGCGCCGGCCGGTAGAGGATCCGTCACGGGCGGGTGTCGCTACGAGAACTGTATGTTCTCAGGGTCCAATGGCGATCGTCGGTTAACGAGATCTACGATCGGTGTGTGATCCGCTGTTGAAAAATTCCAGGAACCTTGTCCTCAAGTCGTTGGCACTGCTTGTGATCTACGTTCTCGTGTGGTCCGTCGTCGGGTACATTATCGGCGGCTGGGATCAGGCGGCGCTCTTTGGACTAATCGCTGGATCCTGTTTTGCGGCCGGGAGCGTCGTACTTCTGGTGCTTCAGGCTAGGCGACAAAACAAATCTGAAGGTTCCGTCCAGCGGCTGCCTTTCGGTATCCCTCGGTGTTGTTCTTGCAGTGCGTCACGTACATCGGGTGAAAGGCTCAGCGCGATCTCCAGCTTGATTCTGGGCGCAAGCGCTTCGGTGAAGCATGCTCATAAGTTTTCTAGCTGAATGGAGGCTCGAGAAATGAGTGAGCCCGATGACCAGCCGGTGAAGCGAAACTGGAATGTCACTGGTCGTGAGTTGAGCACCTGGCGGCTAATCCTTTTGGTCTTCCCACCGCCCATAGCGTTGGTGGTGCACGCAGCTTTCGGGCCGATAGCGGCGGTCATTGCGGCTGCTCTGCTCTATCTATGCATCATATGGTTTGTGGTTACCGTACCGAAGAAGAATCGAAAGATTGAACGCTCCGAGCCCGAAGATGGCTAGCGCAACTCGACCCCACTATCTCTACCGGTAAAGAATCGATGAGCGGTCAGCCTTGACGGGACCGATGGCTCGCGATCCTCTCGGTCAAGACCGTCCCCGGCAGTTATGATGGAGCGATGACGACCTTTTCCGGCACGGAGGAGTTCGAAGGCGCGACTTTCGTCAAGGCGAGCTTCAAGGGCGCCACCCTGCGATTCTCCGATGTTAGCGGTGTGACGATGCGCAGCGTCGACGTGGACGGCCTCGACATCGACAGCCACGACCTGTTCTTCGGCAGCCTGCTAGTCAACGGGGTCGACGTGGTGCCACTCGTGGACGCCGAGCTCAACCGGCAGTTTCCCGGCCGCGAGCTGCAGAAGGCGCAGTCGCCCGAAGGCCTGCGCGAGGGTTGGGTCGCGGTGCAATCCGCGTGGCAGACCACGGTGGCGGGCACGCCATCGGACCTTGTGGACGCCCACGTCGAGAACGAGTGGTCCCTGGCCCAAACCCTGCGGCACCTCATCTTGGCGACCGACGCCTGGCTCCGCGGCGGAATCCTGCGGATACAGCAGCCGTTCCACGAGATCGGCCAGATCTTCACAGGTGCCGACGAGATGGGCTTCGACATGTCGATCTTCCGCGCGGACCCGGCCTACGAGGAGATCCTCGCGGTGCGTACCGAGCGACAGCAGATGGTGACCGATTTCTTGGCCGAGGCCACCGCGGAGCTGCTCGCGGAGGAACGCGAAAACCCGTGGGGCGGCGGTGACTGGCGTCTCAGCGTCGGGGACTGCGTCCGCGTGATCCTGGAGGAGGAGTGGGCGCACCTGCGCTACATCCGACGGGACCTCGCTCGATTGCGTTGAGCTAAGAGAAGCCAGCCAGGGTCCGCTCAGCCGCGAGCGCACCGTAAGCCGTCCCGCTTACGACATGGCACCACTGGCTACCGATTCTAAGGCCGAGGGTCGCAGGCCTGCCCTCAGGAGAGGTGAATTGGAATTCTACATCCGTGCTCCCCCTACGACGGGCCGGCGTCGGACTGGTGGGCGATGGTCGCCGAGGCACGCCGGACGGCTTCGGGCGGGACGTTGCGGACAATGTCCTCCAGGAACGCATACCGGCGCAGCCACTGCTTGCGGATGCCGGCGCGTTCGGTGTTCGCCCGGTGCCACCAGTCGGCGATGTCGCCCCAACCCGGAGCGGCCAGCGAACCGCCGACCTCCTGGACCGAAAGCGCGGCGCACAGATTCGCAAAACCCAGCCGGTCCGCCAGGCTCCAGCCGGCAAGCGTCCCCATCACGAACGCGGCGCTGAAGCAGTCCCCCGCACCGGTCGGATCCCAGGCCTTCACCGGCAGCGCCGGGACCCATTCCTCTTCACCGGTGATCGAATCCACCGCGAGCGCGCCCTGCGCACCGGCGGTGACAATGGCAATCGGCACCTTGTCGGCCAACGCATACAGCGCCGCCCACGGATCCTCGGTGCGCGTGTAGCGCATTGCTTCCTCGCTGTTCGGCATGAACGCGTGAAAGTTATCCAGCCCGTCCAGCAGCTCCTCGGACCACTGCCCGGACGGGTCCCAGCCGACGTCGCCAAAGAGTTTGGTCCCTTTTCCGTGAGCCGCCTTCGCCCACGGCTCCAGTTCTGGTTCCAAACCAACGATGGCGGCACGCGCCCTTGGTGGCGTGCCAATCAGTTCCGACGCGGTCAGCGGCGAGGGGTGCCCATGCGTGACCATGGAGCGGTCGCGGTGAACGGAAAGCGAAACGGTCACCGGGGAATGCCAGCCGTCGAAGCGCTGCGACAGCGACAGGTCCACATACTCTTGATCCTGCAGGATGGACCAATTAAAGTCGCCATAACCGTCGTCGCCGAATGCGGCCGAAAGCGAGGTGTGCAGGCCAAGGCGGCTGGCGGCAATCGCCTGGTTCGCCACGCCTCCGGGACTTGATCCCATGCCCTCGGCCCAGACTTCGGTCCCTGGGGTAGGCAGCGCCTCCAGCCCGGTGTAGATAATGTCCAGGAAGACACTGCCGGTCAGAATGAGGTCAATCTCTGAGTCATTGGTGCCGCGGCTGTCCGCGAGGGGATCAAAACGGTGAAGGCTGTCCATGTACGGCAGACTACTAGTAGGAACATTGAGCTACCAGCAAAGGGAGAATCATGCGACTGGCTATCCTGGGCGGCGGCGGTTTCCGCGTCCCGCTCGTCTTCCGTGCTTTGAGCGGCGGGCCGTACGCCGGTCTGATCAGCGACGTCACGCTCTACGACACCGATCCGGTCCGGCTCCGGGCCGTCAGCAATGTGCTGGATTCAATGCCCGACGGCGGCCTCTCCAAGCCCAGCCTGAACGTCACCACCGATCTCGACGAGGCCTTGACCGGGGCCGACATCGTCTTTGCGGCCATCCGCCCCGGCTCCACGGCGGGCCGTGTCGCGGACGAGCGCGTCGCCCTCGAGCTGGGTCTGATCGGCCAGGAAACAGTCGGCGCCGGCGGGATTTCCTACGCGCTGCGCTCCATTCCCGAAATGCTCCGCATCGCCGAACGGCTCAAGGAAATCAGTCCGCACGCCTGGTTGATCAACTTCACGAATCCGGCCGGTATGGTCACCGAGGCACTCCAGCAGGTGCTGGGCAAACGCGTGATCGGAATCTGCGACTCCCCGATCGGCCTCGTCCGCCGTGCCGCCCGCGCGGTCAACATTCCTGCCACGGGTTCGCTGTCCGGTGTAGATTACGTCGGTCTCAATCATCTGGGCTGGCTGCGCGGATTGGAGCACGACGGCGTCGACCGGCTTCCAGCGCTGCTCGCCGATGCTTCCAAATTGTCTGGTTTCGAAGAAGGCCGGGTGTTCGGCCCGCGCCTGCTGAAACTGTTGAAAGCCATTCCAAACGAGTACCTCTTCTATTACTACTTCGAGGCCGAAGCCACCCGCGCCCTGACCGGCTCCGGCCAGACCCGCGGCGAATTCATCGCCGCCCAGCAGGACGAACTGTACGCCCGGCTCGCCGGAACCGCTGACACCGCAGAAGGTCCCGGGATCGGTGGCGGAGTCGGCGGCCGAGCAGCAGCCGGCCATGCGGGTGCCGAACACGGCAACGAAGCGAGCGCCAACCTTGGCGGCATGATTGGCGGGGCTGGCACGGAATCGACCGCGCCAACCGCCTATGAGCTTTGGGATGCGGCGCGCCGCTCGCGGGAGGAAGGCTACCTGGCCGAGGCCCGCACCGATGAGGAAAAGCGGGATGAGTCCGACCTGGCGGGCGGTGGCTACGAGGCGGTGGCACTGGCGGTGATGAACGCGGTCCTGACCGACACCCGCGCCCACCTCATCCTCAATGTCCGCAACGGCAGCACCATCGCCTGCCTGCCGGCGTCGTGCGTCATCGAAGTGCCCAGCATCGTGGACGGATCCGGTGCCGAAGCGATGCCGGTCCGGCCGCTGACGCTGCACCAACGTGGCCTCATGACGGAGGTCAAGGCGGTCGAGGAATCCGTTATTGAGGCCGTCACGGAAGGCAGCAGGGATGCAGCGTTGAGAGCGTTCACGCTGCATCCCCTGATCAATTCCGCGAACCTAGCCGGCAGGTTGCTCGAGGGCTACGAACAAGCATTCCCCAAGCTCGGGCAATTGTGGCGGTGAGTGCCGCCGTCGTCGCAACGACGGCGGCTTGCATTCCTGGGCTGGCCGAATTCCAAGGAGGCAAGCTGGAGCCGTATCGCGGTTAGCTCCTCAGCGCCGCTGCCCAGAGGTTAATGTCGGACTCGACGGCGAACTCGTCCATGCTCCGCAGCTCATCGTCGCTGAAGTCCAGGTTGTTCACGGCGGCCAGGCTGTCCTCGAGCTGCCGCACGCTGGAAGCGCCGACCAGTGCCGAGGTAATGGATGATCCCTTGCTTTGCTTGCGCAGCACCCAGGCGATGGCCATCTGGGCCAGGGTCTGACCCCGCGACTCCGCAATCTCGTTCAGTCCGCGCACCCGGCGCATGTTCTCATCCGAAAGCAGATCCTTCGAGAGCGACTTCTGCGCCGCCGCACGGGAATCGGATGGCACACCGTTGAGGTACTTATTGGTCAGCATGCCCTGCGCCAGCGGTGAGAACGCGATAGAGCCGACGCCCTCGTCGTCGAGGACCTGGAGCAGATTCGGTTCGCCGTTCTCCACCCAGCGGTTCAGCATGGAGTAGGACGGCTGGTGGATCAGCAGCGGTGTTCCCATTTCGCGCAGGATCCGGGCCGCCTCTATGGTCTTCTCCGGCGAATAGGAGGAGATGCCCGCGTACAGCGCGCGGCCCGAGCGTACGGCCGTGTCCAGTGCGCCCATCGTTTCTTCCAGCGGTGTTTCCGGATCGGGACGGTGGCTGTAGAAGATGTCCACGTAGTCCAGGCCCATCCGGTTCAGGGACTGGTCCAGGCTGGCCAGCAGGTACTTCCGGGATCCCCAGTTGCCGTAGGGGCCGGGCCACATGTCGTAGCCGGCCTTGGAGGAGATGATCAGTTCGTCCCGAAAAGGCTTGAAATCGTCGGCGAAGTGTCGTCCGAAGTTTGTTTCCGCGCTTCCGTAAGGAGGGCCGTAGTTGTTGGCCAGGTCGAAATGCGTGACGCCGAGGTCAAAGGCGCGGCGCAAGGTCTCCCTCTGCGTCTCGAAGGGCTTGTCATCACCAAAGTTGTGCCACAGGCCCAGCGACACAGCTGGTAACTGCAGTCCGCTGCGTCCAACGCGGCGGTACGGCATGGAATCATAACGGTCTTCAGCAGGTTGATAAGTCATAACAAACATCATGCCATCCAGCTTTTGGTTGAGGCGCCTGTTTCAGCTTGTCTTTGGCCCCTTGCGGTGCTGAGCACGTCGACTGCGGACACGACCACTACACGATATAGACCATATCTGATCAGTTTGGAGCTACTATCACGATACGTAATTGTGTTCGGGTTGGGTGACCCCCGCGATCCGAGGTCAGTCGGTTTGCGTGTCACGGAATGAGGTCAATAGTGGAAAATCTGGAACGAAAACCGTCGAAAATTTTGCTAAGGATCACATGGGTAGTGACCATTTTCTTCCTGTTGCTTTCGGTATGGTTGATTCCCGGTTCCATATGGGGGACCTCGGATAATTCACCATTAGGCGGTGGACTGATCTACTTTGTTTCTATTCCCGTGCTCGTTTTGGCTTTGTTGGCCCTTTGGTTAGCGATCCGAATGCAGCGTAGGTCCCGTTAGGATGTCTCTCTCTTTGCGCGAGCGATCTGTGTCTCGCCAGAGGGAGCCAGGTCACCCTATAGAGGGCACAGTAACCCTTCTACCCGATGATCGCCGCGCTGTGTCCGGGCAGCCGGACGCTGCCTTCGCTGAAGTGAACGTGGTCGTCCGTTGCCAGCAACAGCCGTTGGTGCCTGATTGTTTCGGCCGGCTCCGTCGCATCCGATCCTGATTCGACGGGGTCGCCGCCCGTGGCCCCGCCTGAGTCCTCTTCACCTGGAACGTCGCCCAGGATGACGGTATGCGCCGCATCGTCGAAGTTGAACGCGATCTGCACTCCACCGCGGTTGACCAGCAGCCAGCGGTCGTCATTGTCGTAGTCCACGCGGGCATCGACGACGGCTGCGCCCCGCAGCTCGGGAAGCTCATGCCGGAGGCGGATGAGCTCCCGGTACAGCTCCAGCAGTTTGGCATGCTTGCCGGACTCCGCCTCTGACCAGTCCAACTTCGAGCGCCGGAACGTCTCCGGGTCCTGTGGGTTGGGCACAATCTCTGGATCCCACCCCATCTGCTCGAACTCCCGCAGCCTGCCCTCCGCCGTCGCCCTGTCCAGCTCAGGCTCCGGGTGCGAGGTGAAGAACTGCCACGACGTCGTCGCGCCGTACTCCTCCCCCATGAACAGCATGGGCGTGAAGGGTGATGTCAGGTTCAACACGGCTGCGAGCGCCAGTTGACCATAGGAGAGGGTCGCGGTGAGCCGGTCCCCCGCGGCGCGGTTGCCGATCTGGTCGTGGTTCTGGGTGCAGACCACCAGCCGCCAGGCCTTGGCCGCCGGATCGAGCGGCCGGCCATGGTGCCGTTTCCGGAAACTCGAGTAGGTGCCGTTGTGGAAGAAGCCGTCGGTCAGGATCTTCGCCAGGGCGCCGGGCGAACCGAAATCGGCGTAGTAGCCGGCCGTCTCGCCCGTCAGGTTCACGTGCACGGCGTGGTGGAAATCGTCGCTCCACTGGCCATCCATGCCAAGGCCGCTGGCTTCCCGGGAGGTGATCATCCGCGGGTCGTTCAGGTCGGACTCGGCAACCAGGAACAACGGTTTGCCGACGACGGCGGCGGTCGCCTCGGTGCGCGCGGCGAGTTCCTCGAGGATGTGCAGGGCGCGGGAGTCCTTCAGGGCGTGCACGGCATCCAGGCGCAGCCCGTCGACGTGGTAATCGTTGAACCACATCTGCGAATTGTCCAGGATGAATTCGCGCACCTCGTCCGAGTCCGGTCCGTCCAGGTTGACCGAATCGCCCCAGGTGTTGGCGTTTCCTTCGGTCAGGTAGGGCCCGAACATCGGCAGGTAATTCCCGCTGGGGCCCAGGTGGTTGTAGACCACGTCCTGGATCACGCCGATACCCGCCTGATGCGCCGCGTCGACAAAACGCTGGTAAGCCGCGGGACCACCGTATTCCTCCTGGACGGCGTACCAGAGCACCCCGTCGTAGCCCCAGTTATGGGTCCCGTTGAAGGCGTTGACCGGCAGCACCTCGACGAAATCGACACCCAGCTCCGCCAGATACGGGAGGCGTTCGACGGCGGCATCCAAGGTTCCTGCCTCGGTGAAAGTTCCGATATGCATCTCGTAAATGACGCCGTCGGCCAGCGCACGGCCGGTCCAGTCGCCGTCGTTCCAGTGATATGCGCCGGGATCAAAGGTGCGTGAAAGCTGGTGCACACCGTGGGGCTGCCGGCGGGAGCGGGGGTCGGGAACGGGAGTGTCGGAACCGTTGATGAGGTAGCCGTAGTCGGATGTCCCGGTATCGGGGTCCGCCGAGGCACCGGGTTCGACGCCGGTGACCGCGTCCGGCGCTTCAGGAACAGCGGCGTCGGGAGCGCCGTCGTCGGACATCAGCACCTCGTCGGGGGCGTGCCACCATCCTCCGGTTCCCTTGTTCATCACGTGCCGCTGATCGCCAAGTTGCAGTTGCAGCTGCTCAGCCCGCGGCGCCCAGACGCTGAACCTGCGGGCGGCCTCGGGGTCGCGACGCGGCGTCGGGTAGCCGGCAAAGGGAGTGCCCGCACCATTGACTCCGCTCGAACTGCGGTGCTTGCTCACTGGGTTTCCTCCTCTGCGTCGGCGGCCAGCAGGGCTACCGGATAGTCGCTCATCAGATCGAACACTGGAATTTCCCCGGCCCGATAGGACCTGCCGGTGAGTTCGTCCCGCATGGCGGAAGGCAGGGCGACGGCGGTATCGCCCCAGCCGCCGCGTTTCTTCAGTCCGGCAGGAAGCCGGGTCGCGAGGGTGATGGCACCGCCGCGGTCAAAACCGACGAGGTGATCGGCGGCGTCGCCGTTGGCCCTGAAGGGCGTGTAGCTGGTGAACAATTCCGGCCGGTCCCGTTTGAGCCGCAGGGCGCGGCTGGTGACGAGCAGCTTCGCCAGTCCGACGTCGTCGTCGTCCACCTTGGTGTGGACACTGCCACCGGCTGAACTTCCGGTCGCGCTGCCACCGCCTGTCCCGTCGTCGAGCTGTGCCAGGAGGCGCCGGCGTTTGTCAAAGTCGACCGGGCGCCGGTTATCTGGATCGACGAGCGAATCCTCCCAGAGCTCGGTGCCCTGGTAGACGTCGGGCACCCCGGGCATGGTCAACTGGACGATCTTGGCGGAGAGCGAGTTGGACTTGCCGAAGCCATCGATCTCCCGGACGAAATCCGTCACAATGCGGTTCACTTCAGGATTATCAAAGGCGGCGTCGATCAGCCGGTGCATGGCGGCTTCGAACTCCTCGTCCGGCGCTGTCCACAAGGTCGAGTTGCCTGCCTCGCGTGATGCTTTTTCGGCGTAGGCGTGCAGCCGTTCCCGCGAAGCGGGCCACGCGCCGATGACCGCCTGCCAGAGCAGGTTGGCCAGCGGGCCGTCCTCCAGCGGAGCGAGGTCCTGCAGGCTGCGCATGATCTGGGTCCAGCGGTGCGCCACTTCGGAGAGCACGCTGATCCTGGCCCGGACATCTTCGCCGCGCTTGGTGTCATGGGTGGACAGGGTCGTCATGGCGCAGGGGTAATCCTGCTGCCGTCCGGCGGTCTCCAGATGGAACTGATCCACGTCGAGGGAGAATTCCGACGGGTCGGCGCCGACCTCGTTCAGCGAAGTCAGCCGGGTGTAGCGGTAGAACGCGGTGTCCTCGACCCCCTTGGCCATGACCATGCCGGATGTCTGTTGGAACCGGATGGCCAGCGCGGCCGCTGGGGCGGCCGGCGCACCCTGTTGATTCCCGACGTCGGAAAGCAGCGGCAGGAGCGTGTCCACAGCGCCGGCGAGATCCGGCCGGTACTGCTTCGCCAGTCTGGCTGCTTCCTCCAGGTATTCGCGGTGCTGTGGCAGGTAGCTGCGGTAGACCGGGAAACAGGTCAGGAGTTCGCCGATAGCGTCAGCTGCGGCGTCCTGCTCGAGGCCGGCGTCGGCGGGGACCAAGCGGGCGAGGCGGAGTACCTCGGAGTGCAAAATGCCGTCGGCGATCATCCGTTTGGTGCCGCGCGTCATGTCCTGCCAGGAAACCGGTCCGGAGCCACCTCTCAGTTCCGAATCCAGCGCGTCCAGCGTTTCGCGACCGGCGGGGTCGACCCAGAGCCGGTCGATCTGTGCCAGCGCGTCATACCCGCTGGTTCCCTCGCAGGCCCAGCTTTCGGGCAACGACTCCCCCGGTTCCAGGATCTTTTCCACCAGCACGTAGATGCCGCCGGATTCGGAGCGCAGCCGGTCCAGATAGCCGGCCGGATCGGCCAATCCGTCCGGGTGGTCGATCCGCAACCCATCCACCATGCCATCGCGGACCCAGCGCAGAATCTCGGCATGCGCTTCGTCGAAGACCCACGGCTCCTCAACCCGGATCCCGGCGAGCGTGTTGACCGCGAAGAAGCGCCGGTAGTTGAGCTCATCATCCGCCCGCCGCCAGTTCATCAGCTCATAGTGCTGCCGGGCATGGACGCTCTGCGGGTCGGCGTCGTCGTCGAAAGTTCCCTCCGCCACCGGAAAGCAGTTGTCGTAGTAGTGCAGCTCGGGTTCGCCGCTCTTCGATTCGGCGGCGGGAACCAAGGTGAGCTTCTCCAGCTCGTCGGCCGAGTCCCCCAGCACCGGGATCCGGATCTTGCCCCCGCCAAGGTCCCAGTCGACGTCGAACGCGTCCGCATACCGTGAGCCGCCGCCTTCCTTCAGCAGCGACCACCACCACGGATTCTGGACCGGCGTCGCGACACCCATGTGGTTGGGCACGATATCGGCCAGCACCCCCATGCCCGCCCCATGCGCCGCGGCGGCGAGCGCTTCCAGGCCCTCCGGACCACCGCGGGCGGGATCAATGGCCGACGGGTCCGTCACGTCGTAGCCATGATCCGAGCCCTGCTCGGCGGTCAGGATGGGCGAGACATACACCCAGTCGACGCCGAGAGCCTTGATGTAGTCCACCAAGGCAGCGGCATCCTGCAAGGTGCATTCCGGACGGATCTGCAGCCGGTACGTCGACTGTGGAACTTTCATGCGCTCACAGACTTCAGGACGACGGCGGCCTTGCCGGCGACCGAGACCTCCCCGTCCGCCTTGATGGTCCGCGTGGCGACCACATCATTCTTGGCAGCGGTGTCGATGACCATCTCCCACTCCGGCGAATATTCCTCGGCCGGAATGGTGAACTTCACCGTCTCGTCGTGGGCGTTGAAGAGCAGCAGGAAGCTGTTGTCGTAAATGTGCTGACCGCGCTCGTCGCGCCCGTGGATTCCGTCGCCGTTCAGATACACCGCGATGGAGCGGGCGAAGGAGGTGTCCCAGTCTTCCTGGCTCAGCGTGGAGCTCTCCGGGTCCAGCCAGACAATATCCGGCAGTTTCTCGCCCTCGCCGCGGCGCACCGGGCGTCCGTCAAAGAAGCGTCGGCGGCGGAAGGTCGGATGTTCGGCACGCAGGTTGGTGAGCCGGGAGGTGAACTCCAGCAGCTCTTCGTCCAACTCGTCCCAGTGCATCCAGCTCAGCTCCGAATCCTGGCAGTACGTGTTGTTATTCCCCCGCTGCGTCCGGCCGACCTCATCACCATGCAGGATCATCGGCACGCCCTGGGAAAGCAGCAGCGTGGTCAGGAAGTTCCGCTGCTGCCGCGCTCGCAGGGCCAGCACGGTCTTCTTTTTCGTCGGCCCCTCCACCCCGCAGTTCCAGGAACGGTTGTGGGATTCGCCGTCGTTATTGTCCTCGCCGTTGGCCTCATTGTGCTTGTCGTTGTAGGAGACAAGGTCCCGCAGGGTGAAGCCGTCGTGGGCGGTAACGAAGTTGATTGAGGCCACCGGGCGGCGTCCGGAATGCTCATACAGGTCGGCCGAACCGGTCAACCGGGACGCGAATTCGCCCAGCGTCGACGGTTCACCACGCCAGAAATCGCGGACGGTGTCCCTGTACATCCCGTTCCACTCGGTCCACAGTGCCGGGAAGTTGCCGACCTGATAGCCGCCGGGCCCGACATCCCACGGCTCGGCGATCAGCTTGCACTGGGAGACGATCGGGTCCTGCTGCACCAGGTCGAAGAACGTGGACAGCCGGTCGACGTCGTAAAATTCGCGGGCCAGTGTGGAGGCCAGGTCAAAGCGGAAACCGTCTACGTGCATCTCGGTGGCCCAGTATCGCAGCGAGTCCATCAAAAGCTGCAGCGAGTGCGGATTCCGGACATTGAGTGAGTTTCCGGTGCCGGTATAGTCCATGTAGTACTGCGGGTCGTCTTCAACCAGGCGGTAGTACGCTGCGTTGTCGATACCACGGAAGGACACTGTGGGGCCAAGGTGGTTGCCCTCGGCGGTGTGGTTGTAGACGACGTCGAGAATCACCTCGATGCCGGCCCGGTGCAGTTCGCGGACCATCGCCTTGAACTCCTGGCACTGGCCGCCCAGGTCCCCGGTGGAGCTGTAGGTGTTCTGCGGGGCGAAGAAGCCGATGGTGTTGTAGCCCCAGTAATTGGCCAGACCCTTGTCCTGCAGGGTGCTGTCGTTGACGAACTGGTGCACCGGCATCAACTCGATGGCGGTGATGCCGAGCTTCTGCAGGTGCGAGATCACCGACGGGTGAGCGACGCCGGCGTAGGTGCCGCGCTGCTCCTCGGGCACGTCCGGGTGCAACTCGGTCAGGCCCTTGACGTGAGCCTCGTAGATCACCGAGTCATGGTACGGGGTCTTCGGCTTGCGGTCGCCGTCCCAGTCGAAGAAGGGATTCACGACGACGCCGAGCATCATGTACTGCGCCGAGTCCTCGTCATTGCGCGACGTCTCATCGCCAAAGTTGTAGCCGAAGAGCGCCTGGTTCCAGTCCATCTGGCCATGCACGGCCTTGGCATACGGGTCCAGCAGCAGTTTGTTCGGGTTGCAGCGCTGGCCCTGTTCCGGATCGTGCGGCCCGTGCACGCGGAAGCCGTACTTCTGGCCCGGCTGGACCTGCGGCAGGTAGCAGTGCCAGACGAAGCCGTCGAGTTCGGTGACGGTGAAGCGTTCCTCGCCGCCGTCGTCGTCGAACAGGCACAGCTCTACTTTGTCAGCGACATCGCTGTACAGGGCGAAATTGGTGCCGGTGCCATCGAACGTGGCTCCCAACGGATAGGCGGATCCGGGCCAAACTTCCACACGTGCTCCTCAACAATTGGCGGCATTATCAGTACCGTCGGTAACTCTTGTCGTGCCTTTTAAGTATCCCCATGTTGGATGGAAATAAAGACTTGGTTCATAAGCTTACTGATTTGCGACGACGAAATAGGACCGCCACCCGATGCGAGCAGCGCGGCACGCCCATGAATACTCGCCGCCATCGCCCCTAGAAGAGCGAATTTGTCCATCCCGGCAAGGCCCGACGACGGCGGCATGCCGGGTGCTTCAGTCCCGGGAGCTTCCGCGAATGTGGCCAACATCGCGCGTTCCGTTATCCCGGGGACTTCGGCGAAGGTGGTCATCAGCGCGCCGAGGATTCCGGCGAGGGTATCTCCGCTGCCGGCGGTGGAGAGCCAGCTGGTGCCTTCGGCCTGGCTGAACAGAACTCCCGATGGCGATGCGATCAGTGTGGTGCCGCCCTTGAGCAGCACCGTGGCGCCGGTCAGGCCGGCCGCCAGTCTGGCGTACTCCGCACCGGACGCCTCGATCTCTTTCCGGCTGGCGTCGATCCCCTGTTCTTTGAGGACGGCCGAAAGTTCCCCAGCATGCGGGGTCAGCAGAACGTGAGGGCCCAGCTCCGCGGGCAGCAGTGGAAGAGCGCTCGCGTCGACGACGGTCGGCAATCCTGAGGTGATGGCGTCCCGGGCCCGCCGCAGTTGCCGTTTGTCGTCGCCGATTCCCGGGCCGACAAGCCAGGCCTGCACATGCGAGTCGGAAACGGAGTCCTGGCTGCACACCACTTCCGGCAGGTTCAGATTGATCAGGCGGGCCACGGCTTCCGGGCCCAGATAGCGGATCATGCCGACGCCGGTGGCGAGCGCTCCCCCGGCGGTCAGCAGCGCCGCACCGGGATACTGGGCCGAACCGGCCACTATTCCCAGGACCCCGCGGCTGTATTTATGGGACGCCGGGTCCGGGGCAGTCCACAACCGGGCCAGGTCGCGGGTCTCGAGCCGGCGCAGCGCCGGTTCGGGGAGGTATTCGTCGATGCCTATGCGGATGGTTTCAACCCGCCCGGCGTAACCGGCAGCCGGGTTGAGGAACAGACCGGATTTGGCTCCACCGAAGGTGACCGTCAGATCGGCGGTCAGGACCGGGCCATGGACTTCGCCTGAGTCGGCATCGATACCGCTGGGCAGGTCGCAGGCAACGATCAAAGGCTTCGCCTGGAAGCGGCTCCCCGTCGGCCGGTCAGTCACAACGCCGGGCAAGCTGCCCGGTCCGTCGGGTCCGCCGCCAGCGAGTTGTTCAACCAGCGAGGCCACGGGTTCGCGGAGTCCGCCGCGGGCACCAGTGCCAAGAATTCCATCAATAACGACGTCGGCATCCCGGCACAGTGCGGCGGCGTCTGGAACGGAAACCGTCTCCATGCCGGAGCCTGTTCCGGAGACAGAGCCTGGTCCGGACACGAAACCAGCGTCCGGACCAGGGGACGGTCCAGAACCGTTTGTGTCGTCGACCAAAGATTGCACCCGACCGCCGGCCTTGCGGAAGGCAGCCAGCGCCTCAGGGTGGACGCGCGCGGAGGTGAGCACCGCCGTCGTACCCATCCCTTGGCGGGACAGCCGGGCGGCTGCGAAGAGCGCATCTCCGCCGTTGTTGCCGCTGCCGGCCAGCACGACCAGGCGCCGGCCGTAGACCCCGCGCTCAAGCCGACGTAGTTCGCGCAGGACAGTGCTGGCGAGACCATACGCCGCCCGTTGCATCAAGGCATTGCCCTGGCCGATCCCGAGCAGCGGCGCCTCGGCAGCGCGGATTTGCGTTCCGGTATAGGCGTGGATCATGACTTCGGCCTACGGCGTTTCCGCGGCAATCACATTCCGCTTGGCGCCTTCGGCCACCACCATTGCGGTGGCGATATTGCCGTCATGGCTGATCGACAGATGCCACCGCTCGACGCCCTTCGCCTCGGCTGCGGCAGCCACCGTTCCCTTGATCTCGACCAACGGGCTTCCGGCTTCGTCCACGCCGATCCAGCAGTCCTGCCAGTTCATCCCGGCCGGTGCGTCGAGCGCCTTGGCCACGGCCTCCTTGGCGGCAAACCGAGCCGCCAAGGAGCGCAGCGACAATTCACGTTCGGCGGGGACGAAAAGCCGGTTCCGCAGCCCGGGCGTACGCTCAAGCTGCCGGCCGAACCTGGCCAGGTCGACGACATCTACGCCAATTCCAACAATCATGGCTCCATCGTACGTGCTCGCCGGAGACGGATTAGAGATTGATAGTTACCTTGGCGTCCTTGCGGAGCTCCTTGACGAGAGCCTGGGTTGCCTGGCTCTCCTTTTGCTTCTTCACTTGCTTTTCAAGTTCCGGCTTGACCTCTTCCAGCGGTGGGAGCTTGCCACCGCCCTGTCCGCCTTGAGCCATCTGTGCCTGCTGCGCCTTGACCTGTTCATAGGCGGCCTTGAGTTCGGCCTCGGTCACGTTGGTGTTGCCGGCCTCTTCCTTAATGAGTTGCTCGACCTTTACCTGCGTGGCAAGCTGCGACATGATTTCTTTTTCAGACATGCCCTGCTTCTTCAGCGCCGCCATGAACTCGTCCCCGGACTTGAGCTGATTCTGCTTGGCCAGCTCGTCCAGCGTCTGGTTCATGTCCGCCTGCGAAGCCTTGATGTCACGTTCGGCGACTTCCTGGATGAGGAGTTCCGTACTGACCATGCCGTTGACGGTCTGTTCCTTCATCTGGTCCTGGTCAATTTTCTGACCGGACATCTGCGCCTGCATGGCTGCCTGCTGGAACTGCCCCTCATAGGCCGAGACGAATTCCTTCTTCTCGATTTTCTCGCCGTTGACTTCGGCCACTACGGCAGGGATGCCCTTGAGGTCGGGTTCCGGCATCTTCGGCTGTTCGCCGCTCTGTGGGCCGGACGCCTGGCTGCCACCACTGGCAGGTGCTTCCTGCTGGGTGGAGGGCTTTCCTTCAGCTTCTCCCGTCGGTCCGGCACCGCACGCGGTGACGGCTGACAGGGATGCCGCGAGGCACAAGCTTACTATCCACTTTTTGCTCAAAATACAATGTCCCTTCAGAACGATGCTCCCTCGGAGTTACTTACTCCTCAGGCCCGCACACGACGGTATCCTCTGTCCTTGGCAGTTCCCGACTCACTCGCTGGCAATTTGCTGGGAGTCACGGGTATGGAGAACGGCCGGCCCGACCTTGGTGTGGACCTAACACTACGGTCGATCCACCCCTGGGGTGGACCCACCACTGCGGTCGCTCCAACACTGAGTCAGCTACTTAGCCGCGAGGTAGCCCATTCTAATGGGCTACCTCGCGGCCGAGGGGCTGACTCGAGCGTTCGGACCGTAGCCGAGGGGCTGACCCGAGCGATTGGGCCGTAGCCGAGGCGCTACCCCGAGCGATTGGGCCGTAGCCGAGGGGCTACCCCGAGCGATTGGGCCGTAGCCGAGGGGCTACCCCGAGCGATTGGGCCGTAGCCGAGGGACTGACCCGAACGCACGGTCTCACTTACTCAACGGTGACGGACTTCGCCAGGTTGCGCGGCTGATCGACGTCGTAACCCTTGGCCGACGCCAGCTCGCACGCGAAGACCTGCAGCGGGACCGTGGACAGCAGCGGCGCCATCAAGGTCGGGCTCTGTGGGATGTAAATCACGTGGTTCGCGAATTCCCTCACGGCCTCGTCGCCCTCTTCGGCGATCACGATCGTCACGGCGCCGCGGGCACGGATCTCCTGGATGTTGGAGACCACCTTGGCGTGCAGCGAATCGCGGCCGCGCGGGGAAGGCACGACGACGAAGACCGGCTGGCCCTCTTCGATCAATGCGATCGGGCCGTGCTTGAGTTCACCGGCGGCAAAGCCCTCGGCGTGGATGTAGGCGAGCTCCTTGAGTTTGAGCGCACCCTCCATCGCAACCGGGAAACCGACGTGGCGGCCCAGGAACAGCACGGACTTGGCATCCGACATGGACCGGGCCAGCTCACGGACGTCATCGACGCCGTCGAGGACCTGCTGCACCTTGTCCGGCATCTGCGCCAGGTCGCGCATGATCTCGGAGATTTCGTCCTTGTACTTGTTGCCGCGAAGCTGCGCGAGGTAGAGGCCGAGCAGGTAGGTAGCGGTGATCTGCGCCAGGAACGCCTTGGTGGAGGCGACGGCGATTTCCGGACCGGCGTGCGTGTAGAGGACGGCATCGGATTCGCGCGGAATCGTCGAACCATTGGTGTTGCAGATCGCGATCACCTTCGCGCCCTGTTCGCGGGCGTGCCGGACCGCCATCAGCGTGTCCATGGTTTCGCCGGACTGCGAGATCGCGACCACCAGGGTTTTCTCGTTCACGATCGGGTCCCGGTAACGGAATTCGTGCGCCAGCTCCACCTCGGTGGGGATCCGGCACCAGTGCTCGATCGCGTATTTGGCGACCGAACCGGCGTAGGCCGCGGTGCCGCAGGCGATGACCACGATCTTGTCGATCGAGCGGAGCACTGCTTCGTCAATGCGCAGCTCGTCCAGGATCAGACGCCCGTCCACATCGGTACGGCCCAGCAGGGTCTGGGCGACAGCGCCGGGCTGCTCGTTGATTTCTTTCGCCATGAAGGAGGGGTAGCCATCCTTCTCGGCCGCGGCAGCGTCCCAGTCGACGTGGAACTCCTTGCCCTGCCCGGGAGCACCAAAGAAGTCGGTGATCGTCACATCCTCGGGGGTGATGGTGACAATCTGGTCCTGGCCGAGCTCGACGGCGCGGCGGGTGAAGTCGATGAAGCCGGAGACGTCGGAACCAAGGAAATTCTCGCCGTCGCCCAGTCCCACCACGAGCGGTGAGTTGCGGCGGGCGGCGACGACGACGTCGGGCTGGTCCGCGTGCACGGCCAGCAGGGTGAACGCACCCTCAAGGCGTTGGCAGGCAACCTGCATCGCCTTGGGCAGATCGGCGACCTGGTTGGCGTAGATGTCGCCCAGCAGGATGGCGGCCACTTCGGTGTCCGTCTCGGAGCGGAACTCGTAGCCCTTCTCCAGCAGTTCGGCCTTGATGACCGAGAAGTTTTCGATGATGCCGTTGTGGATGACGGCCAGGCGGCCATTGTCCGCCAGATGCGGGTGAGCGTTCTGGTCGGTCGGTCCGCCATGCGTAGCCCAGCGGGTGTGGCCGATGCCCGTGACGGCTGCCGGCAACGGCTTGCCCTCCAGCTCACTGAGTAGATTGCTCAGCTTGCCGGACTTCTTCCGGGACTCGACACCGGCGTCGGTAACGACGGCGACACCCGCCGAATCGTAGCCCCGGTACTCCAAGCGTCGCAGCCCTTCGAGCACTACATCGAGCGCGCCATGGCTGGAGTCGTTGTTCTCAACAGTCGCATTTGCGCCGGCGCGGCCGACGTAACCCACAATTCCACACATGTCATCAAGGGTACCTGTGACATCCGGGTCTCCCGTACCGCTATTACACGGCGTCGGCGGCCCCACGTTGGAGTTTGCCCTCTGGAGACGGCAGAATGCGTTAAGTGAGCCAAGAGTCCAAGAGCACCAGCAATGGCGGTGAGAGCAATTTCACGCCCTTTGTGGAGTTGGACCGGCAAACCTGGTCGCGGTTGTCGTCCGAAATCGAATCTCCCCTGAACCAGGGCGACATCAACCGCCTGCGTGGGCTCGGCGATCCGCTCGATATGGACGAGGTCCGCGAGGTCTACCTCCCGCTCTCGCGACTGCTGAATCTCTACGTCGGCGCGGCGGGTCAGCTGCATGCGGCCACCACCACCTTCCTCGGCGAGAAAACCACCCGCACCCCGTTCGTCATCGCGGTCGCCGGGTCCGTCGCCGTCGGAAAATCCACCACCGCCCGCGTACTCCAGCAACTGCTGCGGCGCTGGCCGGACACCCCGAACGTGGAACTGGTGACCACGGACGGCTTCCTCTACCCGAACGCCGAGCTCAAACGCCGCGGCCTGATGGAACGCAAGGGCTTTCCGGAGTCCTACGACCGCCGTGGCCTGCTGCGCTTCATCAGCGAAGTGAAATCCGGCGCCGAAGAGGTCCGCGCCCCCTGGTATTCACACGTCACCTACGACATCGTTCCCGGCCGCGAGGTCGTCGTCCGCCGCCCGGATGTGCTGATCCTGGAAGGCCTGAACGTGCTCGCCCCCGCCCGCACGCGTCCCGACGGCCGCTCGGGGCTGGCGCTGAGCGACTTTTTCGACTTCTCTGTATATGTGGACGCGAAAATGGACTATATCGAGCAGTGGTACATCGAACGCTTCCAGTCGCTGCGCACGTCCTCGTTCACCTCCCCCGAATCCTACTTCCACCGGTACGCGGGCCTGTCCTATGACGAAGCTGAGCAGACCGCCCGCGGGATCTGGAAGCGGATCAACGAGCCGAACCTGCAGGAGAACGTGCTGCCTACCCGCGGCCGGGCCCAGCTGGTGCTGACCAAGGACGCCGACCATTCAATCCGGCGGATGTTGCTCCGGAAGACGTAATGGACACTCCAGGCGGCGTGCCCGCCTTCCTTGCCTTCCTTCGAAAAACCGCGGCATGGTCGACGACGGCGGCACTCGCCCTGTCCCTCGCTGCCTGTACCGTCCCACCGGAGGAAAGTACGACGGCGGAACCCACCACGGCGTCGTCGTCACCGGGTAACAACTTTGGGAACTCCGAAGCTGACGGCGGAACCGGAATCTCCACCGCTGAGGGCGGAACCGGAACCTCCGGCGACTCAGCCTCCGGTGTCTCGTCCAGCTCCGCTCCAAGGGAAAGACCGCACGGCATCTCCCCCTCCCGCGGCACGGATGCGAACGCGCCGAGCCAGCCCCGGGCGGCACCCGACCCACCCCCGGCGCCAGGCTCCACCGGACGCAGCACCGGTCCCCCGCTCCGGAATGACGAAGCGAACTCACGCTTCGTCACCGTCGACAACCCGTCCAGCCTGTCCGTCGTCGTCAATAAGCAACGTCCGCTGTTTCCACTCGACTACGCGCCCTCGGGGCTGGTGAAGGCGCCGGTCACTTCTGCTGTCACCGGCGAGAACGCGCTGCTGCGGGACGATGCCGCTGCGGCCGCAGACAGGATGTTCGAAGCCGCCGCCGCGGACGGAATCAACCTGACCTTGCTCAGCGGCTACCGGTCCTACAGCACTCAGCTGACAACCTACAACAGGTGGGTCATCCGGCTGGGCTCGGTCGCTGAAGCGGACCGGGTCTCAGCACGGCCCGGCTACTCCGAACACCAAACCGGGCTGGCACTGGATATCGGCGTCGCCAGCGGTGCCTGCTCACTGCAGCCCTGCTTCGCCAAACTTCCGGCTGCGGAATGGGCCCGGGAGAACGCGCACAAATTTGGCTACATCGTGCGCTATCAGCCCGATTATTACGCCATTACCGGGTTTAACCCGGAGCCGTGGCATTTGCGGTATATCGGTGTGCAGGATGCGACCGCGATGAAGGAACGGGGAATCCACACCCTGGAGGAATACTTCGGCCTTCCACCCGCTCCGCGGTACTAATGAAACTGTGAAGGGAGACCGGCCAGTGCTGCCGTCATAACTTCAGCAATCCGCGCATGCCCTCGCAATGCACGAACGCCGCGTCACGAAGGTTCTGCCCACCCTCTGACTCCAAACGCTGGTCTAGGCTGACTTCAACAATCGAAGTCAGTATTGAGGAGTTCAGAGTATGGCGGCAAACGACCCTCACGTTCCCGATGTGTCCCTCGCGGCCTCCAGCCGTTTTGTCGCGGCGTCGGGATTCGTCGTCGAGGAAGCAACAGGCACACGTGTGCGCGGATATGTCGACCTTGGCGCGGACCACCACACGCCATGGGGCGTCGTGCATGGCGGCGTGTATGCGACCATCGTCGAAAGCGCAGGCAGCATCGGTGCCAGCAAGGCCGTCGTCGAGCGGGGGCAGTTCGCGGTAGGCGTGCACAACGCCACTGACTTCCTGCGCCCTTCAACCGGAGGACGGGCCTCGGTGGAAGCCGAAGCCCTGCATCAGGGACGCACGCAGCAGCTGTGGCAGGTAGTGATTACCGACGTCGAAACTGCCAAGGTGTTGGCGCGCGGACAGCTGCGCCTGCAAAACGTGCCGCTCCCTGAAACTCAGCCAGCTTAAGCAGAGTGCGCGTAGGGCTTAGATCTTAACGACGTCGGAATCGTTCGGCAGCCAGGCGTTCCCGTTGCGATCACGAAAGGCGATGGGGACGCCTCGGGCACGGTTCCAATCGGTCGAATCAGAGACTTGGACATGCACGTGTGGTTCGGTGCTGTTGCCGGAGTTGCCGCATTGGGCGACCATTTCGCCAGTCTGCACGGCCTGCCCCGGGCGTACTTCAATGGTGCCTTGACGCAGATGTGCGAGGAGCACATAGGGGCCGCCGTGGCTCACAGCAATCACTACGTGGTTACCGGCGATGGCAGCTACGCCCTCACGTATCCGACCTGCTTGTCCCAGCATGTATGGCACAAGAGTCAGCTGTGACCGGCGCCCCTGATGATCAGCTTCGCCGTCATGGACGGCAACTACAGTCCCCGACGCCGGCGCCAGGATCGGTTGCCCGAACCCAATAAAAATCCCGGCCGGTTCTGAGGTCAAGAACGTGCGCCACGTGCGCGGTCCCGACCGGCCGGCACTATCGACGGCAACGAAATCAATCGCATGCGACGTGCCAAAAGCGTATGTGCCATGGCTGGGTACCCGTCGTGCTGGGCTGTTTTCCACCCGCCAACTGCCCCGGAAGGGAAAGTCGAGCACCACAGCATCCTGCGGAGTGGTCATCATGGTTTCACCGTACCCAATCAACAGAAACTCATCGGCGAAGCACTCTTGCATAGTGCAGTAAATACATTTACTCTACTAACTTAGTAGACTTATTTAGCTGACATGGAGTGTGTGATGCGAAGTTTGGTTTTGATTGGGATCGTGGGATTTATCGCCCAGCTGGTCGACGGGTCGCTGGGTATGGCGTATGGAGTTACCTCGTCGACGCTGCTGCTGACAGTGGGCATCGCTCCGGCTGCTGCATCCGCCGTCGTTCATTTGTCGGAGGTCGGCACAAGCTTGGTTTCCGGAGCTTCACACTGGAAGTTCGGAAACGTAGACTGGCGGGTGGTCTCGATCCTGGCCTTGCCCGGTGCTATCGGTGCCTTTGCCGGGGCCACCTTCCTGGTGGGCCTGCCCGGCGATTCAGCCAAACCGTGGGTTGCCCTATTGCTGCTAAGCCTCGGCGTCTACGTGATCTACCGGTTTCTTCGCTTGGGAGGGGCGCGTCCGCAACTAAAGGCGAGGCCCTCTGCCTTCTTCCTGTTCCCGCTTGGGCTGGTTGCAGGCGCATTGGATGCCATCGGTGGCGGTGGCTGGGGACCTATGGGGACCTCGTCGCTGCTTGCCTCCGGACGGATGGAACCCCGGAAAGTCATCGGCACCGTCAATACTTCCGAATTCGTCGTCGCGGTCGCCGCTTCACTGGGTTTTCTCGTGGGCCTTGGCAGCGCAGGCATCAACTGGGCATGGGCGCTCGCCCTCCTGATCGGTGGAGCGATCGCTGCCCCAATAGCCGCTTGGGTGGTCAAGCGTTTGGCCCCACGCATCCTGGGCGTGGGCGCAGGAGGATGGATCGTCGTCACCAACTCCAAAACCGTCCTGGAGAGCTGGTTTGGTTTCGAACCGACTTCTCCAACTCTCTGGCTCATAGTCGCGGCACTGGCACTGGGCTGGATTTACCTGATTGTTCGTGCGGTTAGAGCCCATCGCGCAGAGAATCAGGCCGAGCGCACTCCCGAACCCGCCTTGACACGCTGAGAAGGCACTCGCATCAACCGGAGGTGACCGGCTTTGATCGGTTGGCTCAACGCCTCAGCAGCGTCGATTGGCAGTGGCTGCTCTGATAGATTGAAAGCCATGCGCGTCTCCACCAAATCCGACTACGCGCTCCGGGCATTGATCGAGATAACCGCCCACACCGGCGCCAGTCCACTATCAGCCGAGGACGTCGGACAGCGACAAGACATTCCACACGGTTACCTGCAAGCCATCCTCGCGGATTTACGCCGCGCGGGCTTTATCAGCAGCCAACGTGGACCATCGGGCGGTTGGCGTCTCGCAGTAGGGGCAGACCGTATCAGCGTTGCGGACGTGATCCGCGCTGTTGATGGACCGTTGGTCAGTGTTTACGGAATCCGTCCTGAAGCCGTCAGCTACAACGCTGCCGCGGATGGTCTGCAACAGGTCTGGATTGCAGCACGCACGAGCCTGCGTGACGTGCTCGAACATGTCACCGTTGCGGACCTTGCCACTGGGAAGCTGCCGCCCGAGGTGACGAACCGCATTTCGGACAAAGATGCTTGGGAACCACGCTAATCACGTAGCCGTTTCCAGTTAGGAACTCCCTGCCATGAGGAAATTCCGCAGGTGCTGGTCCGGTCAAAGGTAGTCTATTGCCATGATTCAGGGATTCAAGGCCTTCATAATGAAAGGCAATGTCGTTGACCTTGCCGTAGCCGTCGTTATCGCCAGCGCATTCGGCACCGTCGTTACAGCACTTGTCGACAGAGTGATTATGCCGCTTATTGCAGGCATATTCGGAGCCCCGGATTTCGACAAGATTCTGGCTTTCCAGGTCGGTTCCGATCCCCAGAATATTGTCTCCTTCGGAGCGGTACTGACTACGGTTGTGAATTTCCTCCTGATCGCCGCAGCCATTTACTTCGTCATTGTTGTCCCCATGAACAAGATGGTCGAGCGGCGGAATGCCCGGCTGGGAATCACCGAGGAAGAAGAAGTAGTTGATCCGCAGATCGCGCTGTTGACCGAGATCCGCGACGAGTTGCGGGCACGGCAACGATAATTCCGGGTAACTATTCAGCATCTTCCGCAGCCGCGGATTGACGGTTTGCATGCCTGCCTGAATGATCAGGAGATGACTGGGGATCAGAAACGAATTGCACTGTTGATAGACGCCGACAATGCTCCGGCGTCGAAAATTGAATTGATACTGGAGGAACTTGCAATCCGGGGGCGTGCTGCCGATGTCCGGCGAGCTTACGGGGACTGGAAACTTGAGACCCTTCAACCGTGGGTAGAGAAGCTACCTCTCCACGCGATCCAGCCAGTTCAACAGTTCGCCTTCACCGTACGCAAAAACGCCACGGACATAGCGATGGTAATCGACGCGATGGACCTGCTCTACGCGCATTCTTTCGACGCTTTCGCCATCGTCTCCAGCGATGCGGATTTCACGCCGCTGGTAACGCGTATCCGGGCTAATGGCGTGAAGGTGTATGGCTTTGGCGAGGAGAAAACATCGGCGGCATTCGTCAATGCGTGCACACAGTTCACCTATCTCAGCGAGCTGGGGAAGTCGCCGGCCGGTCCCAAGCATGCCGCGCCCAAACACGCCGCTGCAAAGACTGCGGAAACAAAAAAGACGGTCAACATCAGTGAGCCACAGAAAGCTCCCAAGGCCGGCAATCCCAAGGATCTCCAGGATCCACGGGTTCAGGAGATGTTGCGCAATGCCGTGGACGCATCGAAGAACAAGGATGGCTGGTCGCATTTGGGCGAAGTGGGAACGCAAATACGCAAAGACACGTCGTTCGATAGAAGCGCCTATGGACACAGCAATTTAAGCAAGCTGTTCACGGCGACTGGGCTGTTCGACGTTAGACGGCAGAATCTAACGGTATTCGTGCGGGATAAACGTAAGAACTAAACACGCCGCCACACTTTATGAGGCGACCTCGGGAGGCACTGACGAGATCGTCATCGGGTAGTCACTCCCCCGTTACCTAATCCATACGGCCCGTCCACTCTGGCTTCCTAACGTTCTTGGTGTGAGCAGAACACCAGCCGGAAATTACGACGACGGCGCCAGCCGGGTGACCGCAATCATCCCCGCCCGCGGCGGTTCAGAAGGCATCAAGCTGAAGAACCTCGAAATGGTCGCAGGACAGACCCTGCTGGCACGGGCGATCGAGTCGGCGCAGCAGGCAAACGCAATTACCGACGTCGTCGTCAGCACTGACCACCCACTCATCCGGGCCGAAGCCGAGCGGATGGGCGCAATCGTCATCGACCGTCCGGAATCTCTTTCCGGTTCCGAGGCGACCTCCGAATCAGCGCTCATTTACACCCTCGAGCAGCTGGATCCAGAACCCGCGGTCACAGTGATGATCCAGTGCACCTCGCCGTTCATCTCCGACGTCCACCTGGATCAGGCAGTTGATCGTGTGCTGCACGGCGGCGAGGACTGCGTCTTCTCCGCGGCCGAAAACCACAACTTCCTCTGGTCCACGGGCGACGACGGCGTCACGGCGGTTGGCCACGATGCCGCATTCCGCCCGCGCAGGCAGGACCGGGAGCCGCAGTATCGCGAAACCGGCGCCTTTTACGTCATGCGCACCCGCGGACTGAAGTCTTCCGGGCACCGTTTCTTCGGCCGCCTGGGACTGCAGATAGTTCCCGAGGATACGGCTATTGAAATCGATACACCCGCGGATCTGGCCACAGTTCGCGCGATGGTCCGGACCATCGTTGATGCGTCTGGCCCCGCGCATGGCCAGCTGCGGCACGACGATTCAGAACAGCAGCTGCGCCACAACGAGGCCGTCGAACCGGTGGACGTCGACGCCCTGGTCACTGACTTTGATGGCGTCCACACCGACGACCATGCGCTCGTCGACGGGGACGGCGGCGAACATGTCCGGGTCAGCCGCCGCGACGGCATGGGCGTCTCACTGCTGCGCGCGGCGGGAATTCCGCAGCTGATCCTGTCCACCGAGCGGCATCCAGTGGTGGGTGCCCGTGCGGCGAAGCTGCGGGTCGACGTGCTCCAGGACGTCAGCGACAAGGCCTCCGCACTCCGGCAATGGATGGCCGTGCAGCGGCTCGATCCGGCACGGGTGGCCTATGTCGGCAACGACGTCAACGACCTCGCAGCGATGGCCTCCGTCGGCTGGCCCATCGCCGTCGCCGATGCCCATCCCGACGTCCTCGCCGCGGCACGGACAGTGCTGGCCCACAACGGCGGGAACGGTGCGGTACGGGAAATCTGCGAGCGCATCCTTGCCTCCCTTCCAACCCGTATCCGTCAAGAACCATCCGCGGCAGGGCAATCCCGCCCGGCCGGAAACAGTGTGATTGAGAAAGTGAGTGACCAAATGAGCACCATGACAACCGCTGAAGGAACATTAACCACGACGGCGGGCGCCGGCAACGGTGCCGCCACCAGGGACCAGGCCGCTCCAGTCAGTATCGGTGGAAAGAGCATCGGCCCGGGCCAGCCGGTCTACGTGATCGGCGAGATTGGCATCAACCACAATGGCGACGTTGAAATCGCCAAGCAGCTGATCGACGTCGCGGCCGAAGCCGGCGCCCAGGCGGTCAAGTTCCAAAAGCGCACCCCCGAAATCAGCACCCCGGCGGACATGAAGAACAAGATGCGCTCAACCCCATGGGGCGAGATGACCTACCTGGAGTATAAGGAGCGCGTGGAGTTCGGCCGCTCCGACTACGAGAAGTTGATCAACCACGCCGCCGGGCTCGGACTGGAATGCTTCGCATCCCCGTGGGACATCCCGTCCGTACAGTTCATGGAGGATCTCGGCGCCGTCACCCACAAAGTGGCATCGGCCTCGGTCACCGACATCGAAATGCTCAAGGTGCTGGCCGAAACCGGCAAGCCGATCATCCTCTCCACCGGGATGTCCACGATCGAACAGATCGACGCCGCGGTCGAGACCCTCGGTACTTCCCGGCTGATCATGCTGCACTCTACCTCCACCTACCCGCTTCCGCCGGAGGAGGCCAACCTCCGGACCATCGAAACGCTCCGCGAACGGTACGGCGTACCGGTCGGATATTCCGGGCACGAGCGCGGTCTGCAGATCTCGCTTGCAGCGGTGGCACTCGGTGCTGTCGCCGTCGAACGCCACATCACTTTGGACCGCACCATGTGGGGCTCCGACCAGGCCTCCTCGCTGGAGCCGACCGGCTTCGAGCACCTGATCCGGGACATCCGCATTCTCGGTGAAGCCATGGGCGACGGCGAGAAGCGCGTCATGCCCGGCGAGCTGGCGCCGCTGTCCCGCCTGCGCCGCGTGGATGGCCAGAATGCTACAGCCGGCCGGCCTGCATAACGGAACGTTCCCCAATGAACACACCATTACTGAGCGTTATCGTGCCGGCCAAGGACCAGTTCGACTACCTGCCCGACGCACTCACCAGCCTCACCCGGCAGTTTGACGACGCCTCCGCCCTGGAGGTCATCGTCGTCGACGACGGCTCCACCGACGGGACCCGGGAGGTGGCCGCTGCCTACGCCGGCCGCCTCCCGGGCCTCCGGATCATACACAACGCGACGCCGAAGGGACTGGCCACGGCACGCAATCAGGGTCTGGCTGCCGCCGGTGGGCGCTACCTGACCTATCTGGACGGCGATGACTGGCTGGCGCCGGGACACCTGGCGTCAATCACCGCCAACATCCAGCGTTTAGGGTGTGACTTCCTCCGGGTGGACCACGTGCGGGTCACAGGAAATAAGCGCAGCACCCACCGCGCTCCGCAGGCCCGCCGTTCCGTCGTGCTGGACCCACGGGAATCCATCCTTCCGGAAACGACGGCCACCATGGTGGATTACTGCTACGCCTGGGCCGGTGTTTTCGACCGCCGGCTGGCGGACGCCGGCCTGCTTGAGTTCCCGGACGGACTGCACACCGCCGAGGACAGGCCCTGGGCGTGGCGGCTGCACCTCGAGGCGGAGTCCTACGCCGTCGTCGATTCCCCCGGCATCCTGTACCGGAGGGGGCTGCCGTCGTCGTTGACCTCAATCTACGATTCGCGGCAGCTGGATTTCCTGCCCTCCTTCGAGCAGGTTTTCCGCCTCGTCGAGGCCGACCGGGAGGCCGGCCGGTTCTGGCCCAAGGCGGCACGGATGTTCCTGGCTGTGCTGACCCACCATCTGGGCCGCTCGGACGGCATGACTTCGCTCGACAGTCACCAGCTGCGGACCCGCGCCGAGGACACCCTCGAAATGATACCGACGCCGGTCCTGGCCACCGCCCTGCGGAACCTCGACGCCGGCCGGTACCGGAGGGTGCGGACGCTGGTGCCCACAGCGGCCCGGAAATGGAGGACGGCGGCATGACGGTGCTGATAGTTGCCTCCACCATGTACCAGTGCATGTCGCTCGCCGCGGCCGCCGACGCAGGCCAGCTGACAGCCGACGGCGAGGAGCGGATCCTGGTGCTGGCCAACAGTTCGCAGGTACCTGAAGTCACCGGACGCCTGCAGAATTCGCCCGGCTTCGAGCTGGTGGCCGCCCGGTTCGACCGCGTCCTCGACCTCGCCGAACTGATCTACCCGCGCCGGCCGCAGCAGTTCTCCCCCGCGCACGAGGACCTGCGGATGTGGCAGACACTGCTTCGCAGCCACTGGTCCCTCGGTACGGAACCGATCCGGCTGGTGCTCGATTCCGTACACGTCAATCCCGGCATCGCGCTGGCGCGGATCTTTACCGGCGCAACCCTGACCGTCCATTCCGACGGGCTGATGGTTTACGGCCCCACCCGCACGCCCCTCGGATTGGATATCAGCCAGCGCCTGGATGAGTTGCTGTATCTGGATCTGGTCCCCGGCCTCCAGCCCCAGTTACTGCGTGAGCATGGAATTACGACGACGGCGATCCCCCGGGATGCCCTGCGTGCAGTTATCGATGAGCTCGCCGAAGGCAGTGCCGTCGACCTCTCCAGTAGCGAGGTCAGTGCCGGGAACCTCACAGGGGTCGGTACCGGGAACCTCACCGATAACGTGAACCGGACGGCCTTGATCCTGGGCCAATACCTGACTGAGCTGCGGCTCATCGACAGCGACGAGGAGGCGGAGCTGCACCGCGGCATGCTCGAAGCCGCCGCCGGGCTGGGGATCAAACGCTGTGTGTTCAAACCGCATCCGTCCGCCGGCCGTAAGGCAACGCACGAGCTGGCCGAAGCCGCCACGAAACTGGGCCTTGAGTTCGTCGTTCTTGACGTTGCTGTACCGGCCGAGGTGGTTCTGGCGCTGCTGAGTCCGGACGCCGTCGTCGGAACCTTTTCCACCGCGATGGCAACGGCACGCTTCCTGTTCGGTATTGAAACTGTGGCAGTCGGCACCGAGCTGATGCTGGAACGACTGACACCCTACGAAAACAGCAACCGGATTCCGGTCACCATCATCGATGCGGTTCTGGTTCGCGGAATGACTGCGCCCGAGGACGCCGGGCAGCACCTTCAGCCATTGGTGGAAGCGGTCGCCTACTGCATGCAGCCGGTAAATCTCGCCACTCTGCGACCGATGGCAATGCGCTATCTCAGCACCGCGGCCGGCACGGAAAACCTGCGGTACTTCAAGCGACGCCGGTTGACCGCCCTCGACCTTCCCGGGTCGATGCCAGCCGGCCGCCAGGCAGTGGTACTGGCCAAGCGTCTCCCACCGCCAATGCGCAAGCTCGGGCGCCGCGTCCTGACCGGCCATGTCCTCGGACGCCGGGTCCTGGCGTCTGTCTCGGGTTGATGACATGGACCTGAAGAACGTGGGCTTGCGCACTCTTCCCAGGCCCAGGTCCGGCAGTGCGGTGGTATGGACGGAATCTCCGCTGCAGCTCCTCAGCGCCGTCGAAGGCCACGGCGCGGGCTTGCTCGGCCGCGACACCACGATTTATCCCCGGGCCGGAGCGGTGGGCATGTCCGGCATCCTGAGTTCGATGATGTCGCAGGTGCCCGCCGGCGTGAGCTTCGGTCAGGCCAGGACACAGATCCCCTCGATCAGGGCTGCCGGTGTGGACAAATGGGTGATCGGCGACGCCTTCTCCGGACAGGTGCAGCGTCAGTTGCTGCGGCACCCGCCAGCGCACGAGGTGGTCGTGCTCGACGACGGTTTGGCGACCCGGAAGCTGCTGTCAGGGCTGACACGTGATATTCCGACGCCGCTGCTCCGTCCCCGCGCCAAGCGCACCCCCGCCCGCGACGCCTTGGGTTTAGCCGCGTGGTTCCGGCTGCGCCAGCTGGCACAACGCGGCAACCTCGTCGTCTTCACCGCCCTGCCCATCGACGCCCAAGTTCATGCGGACTTTGAACGCCTCGGTGGCCACCTCGAGTTCCACCGGTTCGAATGGTTGAGCACCCAACCGGTGACTGAAATCGTGAATGAACCCATGATCATGGTGGGTTCGGCGATGCCAGCCGACGGATTGATCCACGCCGATCCCTATATCAATTGGGTCCACGAACTCACCGAGGACGGACCCGTCGGCTATTTTCCGCACCGCCGCGAAACGCCGGAACTCCTCGCCCGCATTGCCGCCAACCCGATGATCCGCATGAAGGAACACACAGTCCCGGTGGAGATGCGGCTGCGCGGCCTCTGCCCGCCCCAAACCGTCCACTGCCTGCCCTCTACGGTGTTGGCCTCACTCGGCCTGCTCCTCGCCCCGGCCGGTGTCCGGTTGCAGGGCCAGCCGGTGCCCCCATCATGGTGGACGCCGACGACGACGGTACAGTTACGCCGGCACCTGAGCAGTTCCCTGGATGGTTTGGGATCTGCCGCGTGAGCGGCGCTGGCGGACCTGGCGGGTTTGCCCGGATCGACGAAAGCGCCGGTGGCTTCAGGATCGTCGCAGTGGTGGACAGCGACTCCTACCTGAAGTTTGCCTGTGCCACCCTCGAAGGCATGCCGGAGTGGGACAGAAGCGTCGTCGTCGTCCGCTCTCCCGTGCTGCCCACCACGGAGCAGGTCCGCGCCGCCACCTCCGGGACTTTCATGGCGGACGTCCCTGTGCCCGTCGTCCCCGCCCGTAAGCTGTCCGCCGTCGTCGATCAGGCCGACGTCGTCCTCGCCGCTGCCACCGGGCCTATCGCCGAGGAAGTGTTGTTCAGAGCCTCGCGGCTGCGCCCCCGGCCCGCGCTGATTTCCGCCCTGCCCGGAGTGGCCCTGCCGGCAACAGAAAAGGGCATGCGATACCGGGCCATGAGCGATGCTTTTGTCACGCACAGCCACGCGGAACGCCGCGCCTACAGCGTGCTGGCCGACGCGCTCGGAGTCGATCTCACCATGCTCGTTTCCCGGCTGCCGTTTCTCCGCGGAAGGCTGCCCCAGGGCGCAACATGCCAGCACTCTGCGGAGCCGCCCCGACCCGCCGATGCCCCGCTCCGGTCGGTCGTCTTCGCCCCACAGGCGAAGGTGCCCGCCGGGCGGGAGGAACGGATTCGTATCCTGCAGCACCTGGCCGAACTGGCACGGCTGCGTCCCGAACTCAAAGTCACCGTGAAGCTGCGGGCATGGGACGGCGAACCGCAAACACACCTCGAACACCACCCTTATGACCGGCTATGGCGGAAACTGACGGCTGACGGCGCCGTCGCGGGTGACGAACTCAACTTCGGGACCGGCTCCCTGACCGGCTTCCTCACCGCTGGAGCGGCCCTGGTCACGGTCAGTTCCACCGCGGCATTGGAAGCGGTCGACGCCGGACTTCCGGTGCTCATCCTCGGCGACTTCGGCGTCAACGACGAATTGCTCAACGCTGTCTTCACCGGCAGCGGCCTGATCGGCTCGCTGGATGATCTACAGCGCGGCACCTTTTTCCATCCGGAACGGCCATGGCTGCGCGATAACTACTTCCATGAACCCGAAGACAAGCTGTCCTACTTGCTTGGAAGCTACGCCGTCGGCGCCAGGGCCGGGACGCTCGGAGTCCCCGCCACGGTGTCGGCCCATACGCGCCGTCGTCGGCTCCGTCTACGGCTCCGCACCGCACTCCCCACGCCGGCGCTGAACCTGGCCCGGCGGCTGTCGAAGCTGGCGCAATCCGCGCGCCAACCCGTCCGTCAGTAGGAGTGCCGTTGCTCCATCGTTTTGCGGATGCCCTTTTCGTCGAACTCCTCGCCGAGCCAATCGAAGAGGGATGACAGGTTCGACGGGTTGGCCACGTAGTCGTCGAAGTGCACCCGGAAGGCGGCATCTCCGATATTCTCCGCCAGCGCCAGGAACCTCTCTTCCGTCGCCTTCAGCTCAGCGATCGCGTTCGGCTTGTCCGCCCACCATTTGCTGCGGCTCACTTCCTCGAGGGACCGCGTGTTGACGACAAACCGTGCACCGGGAAACACGCTGCGGAGGTAATCGATGAATTCGGGTAGATCATTCTGCGGCCAACGGATTTCCTTGTATCCCACCACCCGTGAGTCATTCTCCGGCCGGATGAAGGTGCTCAACGCCAGCTCCCGCATGCCGGAAAGTGCGACATCGTCCGGGTAACCGTCGATCCCGAACCACGGATGTGTCACCGGGATGGGCTCCGCTTTCCTGCGCTGCTCCCGGTCCTTGACGGCCCGCTGGTGGAATTTGTAGAGGTCGCCCATCAGGCCACGGTTTTCGCCGCGGATCAGGTAGCCGGGAATCGTATTCAAGATCCCCTGAAGCAATGTGGAGCCGGAACGTCCGTACGTCACCACAAACAGGTACTTCAGTCCTGCGCCGTCGCTTCGGGGTGCACCCCTCAGCCGCTCATTTTCCAAGCATATTTCCGCATTCCGCCGACGCAGGTAGTCCCGTTCGGCAATGACGTCCCTGAGCCGTGGAATCCGGCGCGCCACGCCACCGAGATACGTCACCGTGTCCACCAAGCCTCCTACGCGTACATCGCCTATCTCTCCAAGGCTACTGGCGATGAGCAGGCCGGAACGGGCCAAAAGCGGCTCTGCGCGAACATGTCATCCGACGTTCACCCGACGGAAATGTCTGCCGATGACAGGCTGTCAATTGTCCTTACCGGAGCCAGCTTGAGTTTCCACCGCTGTGAGAGTTCACCTGAATGTCAGCCGCCGGTTCCTTCCTGACCATGTAGGCCAGTCAGAGTCGACTCGGCCGACAATTACGCGGCCCTTTCCCTTTAGGAGGCTGTTTCGTGACTTCATCTGTTTCCCGCCGCGGGTTCCTGGGCGGCACCGCCGCCACCGGGCTCGGCTTCGCCTTCGCCGGATCCGGAAGCCTCGATGCGTTCATCCGGCCCGCCTCTGCCGCCACAGGCACCGCCACCGGCTACGGCACTCTGGTGCCGGACCCGCGAGGCATCCTTGCGCTGCCGGAAGGCTTCTCCTATGAACTGATTGCCCGGTCCGGAGAGACGTCAACCGACGACGGCGTCCACCCCAGCGATCCGGATGGAATGGGCGTTTTCGCCGCCGGTGACGGTGGTTCCATCCTGGTGACCACGAGAACAGCGGCGAGGAGGACTTCCCCGTCCCGGCCATTGACGGGATGACGTACGACCCCGGCGCCATCGGAGGCACGTCCACCATCCTCGTCGACAAGAATGGCAGAAGGGTAAGCCAGTACACATCGCTGGCAGGTACGGACAATAACTGCGCCGGTGGCATCACCCCCTGGGGCACCTGGCTGACCTGCGAGGAGACCGAGTCCCGCGCGGGCGAAGGCGGAAACACCAAGAACCACGGTTACGTCTTCGAGGTCGATCCGCAGAGCCGCGCCGCCAACATTGGCAAGAGTCCCGCTCCACTGACATTCATGGGCCGGTACTCCCATGAGGCTGTGGCAGTCGATCCCGCCACCAGCGAGGTTTACCTGACCGAGGACGCCAGCAACCCCAACGGCCTTTACTTTCGTTGGGTGCCGCCGGTGGGCTTCATACCCGGAAAGAACGCCCTGCGTAACCTCGCTGAACTGCCGGGTGGTGACACCGCCGGCCGGCTTCAGGCGATGAGTTGCTTCCTCGGCAGCCAGCACATCTCTGACCTGTCGGAGGCGACCAACGTCGGCACCCGGCTCAAGGTCAGATGGGTTGACGTTCCGGACCGCAGTGCCGCCACGGAATCGGTGCGCAATCAGTTTGAGGACGGGCAGATTACCCGCGCACGCAAGCTTGAGGGCCAGTGGTGGGCCGACGACGGCGCTTTCTTCGTCTCCAGCTTCGCCCGTACCGAGGACGGCAGCGCCAACGACCACGACGGCCAGGTCTGGTTCTACGATCCGTCCAGCGAGACCATCACGCTCAAGACCATCTTCGGCATCAATACCGAGCCACAGCAGGATAACGACAACTTTGACGGCCCGGACAACATCACCGTCTCTCCCCACGGCGGACTGATCCTTGCCGAAGACGGCTCCGGCATCTCTCACCTGGTCGGTGTCACATCCCAGGGCAAGGCCTATCCGCTGGCACGAAACGACTACAACAACAGCGAGTTCTGCGGACCGGCCTTCAGCGCGGATGGCAACACGCTGTTCGTCAACATCCAGTCCCCGGGATTCACGCTCGCCGTGACGGGACCATGGGGGCGTCCAAGCAACGCCGCCTAACCAGAAAGGACGTTCTCCCTTGGCAAGACTCTTCGACAATCCACTGCCCCTCATCATTATCGTTATCCTTGCCCTGCTGCTCTTCGGAGCACCAAAACTCCCCGGCATGGCACGCAGCGTCGGCCAGTCCCTGCGGATATTCAAGTCTGAAGTTCACCAGATGAAGGACGATGTAAATCCAGAGGCCGACGCCGGTACGGACGCCGCTGGCGACACGGCTACCGCTCGCGACGATCAAGCTTCTACAAACAGCACGAGCCACTCCGGACGTGCAGACAGCATGGTAAGCGAAACTGGATCCGCGTCGGACCGCACCCCGTAAATTGGAACCATTGATGCATCATCAATGATCAACGGGGGGACAAGGAATGACCCAAGAAGATCGACAGTACACTCGGCCAAAAGCGGCCACGGCACGCTTAGATCGTCTTGAAAGTGCCGCTCGGATTCAGGCCAGGTTTCTCCTTGAGGGCGAGAGTTTTGGTGCTGTGGTCGAAAGGTTGCGAATCACCATCCCCAGCTTCACTAATAGGCAATACAGCGAAGCAGTCGAAGCCGGCCTCATTAGTGCACGCGAAGACCAAGCCGAGAACCAACGTAACCGCGATGATTTTATCCTCAAAGCACGCTCCGAGTCCCTGCTGGTGGCGGCATTCATCTTGCTGCGGGAGTCACGCCGGTCGGGAGCGTGGCATGATCGGTTAGGCCCCATCAACGTCGAGAATGTACTCGACGATCTCCATAGTATTGAAGACATTCGTGAAGCGGTGCTATCCGCTGCTTGTTTACTCAAGGCAGGGTCCCAATGTGATCTTTCAGAAATCGATGCAGCTTCGCGGTTGGAGCGGGAACACCCAGGTTTTCGTCCCGAGGACTACGTCAGGGCTGCGGATATCGGGTGGTTTGCATCACGGTAGCCAAGGCGCCTACGACGCGCTCCCACGCGTCAACATCTCACCGTCCAGTTCGACGCGAATGAAACCATCTGGCTGTTGATCGCCATCGTAGAAATATCCGTAAATTAGCAACGCTTCGGCTGCTATCCTCATCATCTGCCGCTTTGCTGCCTCATCCTTGAAACGGTAAGGCTGAATCCCGGCGTAGCTTGCCGCTGTAGGGCTAGTGCCAAAGGTTTCAAAGCGTCTCAGAAGGAACGATTCACCAGGCTCGGGATCCTCGACTAATTCTTCGCTCGCCTCGAAGGGAATCACTGCTTCCCCGACAACGAGTTTGAACGACTCCCCAGGCCGGTGTACGTGACCGGCCACCATCTGCATCCGTATATGGCGCTCATGGTCAACAACACGACGGTCCCCGAATATCGGATCATCGACTTCTAGCGTGTCGATCGTGAACAAGACCTCCCCTGGCTGCTTGAGGTGGCATGGTCATCGGCTGTGCCTCGGCACAAATCGTCAGCGGTCGCTAACGTATTGGTGCGTCTGGATGGATGCTGCGTGTCTCGGAACGTGCCTTATGCGTTCTGATCCAGTCGCCAAAGTACACCTTGGGCAGAATCTTGGCGACCGATAATGCCACGTACATGACGGTATTCAGCGCCACGAACGCCGCCATGATGGCGAACAACTCGGACTGCAAAGTCGCCTCGGGAAAGAGGATTCCGGTGGGCGGCATTACGCCAGTCAGAACGTTCATACCCGCGCTCCCTCTGCAGGAACGGTTACAGGAGTCTTAGGGGTGACGTGCTTCCAATTGGCCTGGCGCCCCAAAGAGATGTCGATGATTCCCTTGACGTACACGACGTTGAGGAACATGTCGAACAGCAGCTCGGGGAAGAGCAGAAAAGCCAGCATGCGTGAACGCCAGCCGCCCTTCCACACCGTGACCACGCGTTCGATGATGAACAGCACACCCAGTCCTATCCAGAACGGAAACCAGATCCAGACATCAAGCGAGAGCACCATGACAGCGATGAGCAACAGATAGGATCCCAGAGCGATGACGCCATAGCCGATCCCGAACTGCTGCGCCCAGTAACGCAGGGTCTGGGCAGTGATGCCGTAGGCGCCGAGATTTTCCAAGGCGCCCCGTTGCCAGCGCAGCCGTTGAGCCCACAACGTCGACCACGTCGGCATTAATTCCGTGACGACGGTGCATTGTGCAGGGGAAATCATGAGCGCGCCCAAGGATTTCAGCGCAATCGTTAGCTCGTTGTCCTCGGTCAACGCGGCGGTGTCATAGACGTCGCCGGGCTGTCCCGGGATCGATGTGCCACGGTTCTTTGCGACGGTCCTCAATGCGGCTGGGCGGAAAATCGAAGCGGTGCCGGTCAGGACGAAAACCCGCCCACGTCTGCGGCGGATTTCGCGGCCATAGCGGATGTATTCGTTGCGTTGGAAAAGGCCGAGCAACCCATGCCCTTCCTCCCCGTAGAACAGGCCGCCGATCGCCATTAACGCCCGGTCATCGGTGAAGCGGCCAACAGCTGCTTCGAGGAAACCGTCATCAAGTCTGGTATCCGCGTCCATCACCATGACGACGTCGTTATCACCCTGTTGTGGGAGCACCTGCTTAAGGGCCTGGTTCAGAGCTCCGGCCTTCTTCTGCGTATTTCCCACCGACTCGAGGACCTCGACTCCGGCCCGCCGGGCCACCGCGACCGTCGAGTCCGTGCAGTTGTCGGCAACAACGATGACACGCTCCGGACGGTGCGATTGGTTCAACAGCGAGGCGATGGTCGAGGGTAAGGACGATTCTTCGTTGTGAGCGGGAATGAGCACGGTCACGGACACCGGCCCGGCATAGACTCCACGCGTGGCTCCCATCACAACCCTCGGCGCCAACGGGGTTGTCAGAGCGTCGACTGATCGTCTTGATGTGTTGGCGATACGCCGCTCGAGCAGCGCCACGCCGGCGGCAAGCAAAAGTGCAAGCGCGACGGCCGCGAGAAGCGCCCGCAATGGCGGCGCTTCAACATCATAAAGGACGGTCCAAACACCTAAGGCGACGCCTTCGGTTGGCGCATAACCGGCTGCCGGCCGCTCCGCCGCAACCGTAAACCAGATCAACGCAGTCGCGCTGATCACAGCGGCTGCTATGACCAGACCGACCCCCCGCTGAAACCGCCTTTTCCCCATGCGCAAATATTACACCGCAATGATCACCAGTAACATAGGTCACATCAGAGCGGGGCATCTATTTTCGACCGGAGTGACGACAATTGGAAAATGACTGTCGCCAAACGGCAGAACGACATGCCGGAAGTCCAGCGTCTCGGGCTTGTGCTGCTGACCTTTAGATTCCATCCTCTCCTTCGTTACCTTTTCGTTATCCGGTAGCGTACAGGGTTTCGAATATTGTCGGTACCGGCTGATGTACTAAAGACATGGCAAACGAGGAAGCACCAGGCGGCGGGGACAGCGACGGCGCTCCGACCGGTGCCTTTGAGCTGCCGGAACTGGCCGGCCCACTCGGCGACGTGGTGCCCGGGGTCTTGTCCTTCGATGAAGCGACCATGGCCCTGGTCTCGGCGGGGCAGCTCATCGCGTGGGCGGAGGGGCTCAAAGCCCGCCTGGTCACCCGGCTCTGTGAAACCTCCGCCGGCACGGTCCCGCAGCCCGATCCGGCCGGCCCGTCACGGAACGCCGAACGCCTGGCCCGGATGAACGTCGAGGGCGAAGTCAGCGGGGCGTTGACCCTGGCAACGAAGACAGCGCAGAAACTCATCTTCGAAAGCACCGAACTGGTCGGCTCTTTCCCCGCCACGCTCGACCGCCTCGAAGCCGGGGAACTGAACCGGGACCAGGCCATGGTCATCATCGACCAGGCACAAACCCTCCCCGAAGAGGCCCAACCCGAATTCGAGCAGGAACTGCTCGCCGACGCACCGTCCCTGCCACGGCCGAAACTGGCCGGCAAGGCCAAGCGCCTGCGCGAACGCATGCATCCCGAATCCGGCGCCCGGCGGAAAAAGAAAGCAGCCTGCGACCGCAGGGCCTGGTTCCAGCCCGCCGAAGACGGAATGGCCTGGCTCGGCGCCTACCTGCCCGCCGAAGCAGCCACCGCCGCCTTCAACCGCATCACCGCCGCCGCCCGGGCCCTCCGCGGCCCGGACGAGGAACGAACCGGCGCCCAACTCTGCGCCGACGTCTTCACCGACCTCCTCCTCGGCGCCGGGCCGATCCCAGATGGACCAATTGCGGGCCTGAACGACGACAACAACAACGATCGTGGCAGGGGCGGGAATCCCGCACCCGGCTCAACCGGCACTGCTTCCTCCGGTCAGGCCGTGGCAGAACCACACCTGCCCAACTACGAGCAGATCAAACCCGAAGTCATCGTCACCGTCCCCGTCCTCACCCTGCTCGGCCTCTCCGAGGAGCCGGCTGAGCTTGAAGGCTTCGGACCCATGGACGACGAGACCGCCCGAAAACTATGCGCGAACGCCCCCTCATTCAAACGGATCCTCACCCACCCGGAAACCGGGGCGATGATCTCCTTCGGCAGAACCACCTACAAAGTACCCGCCGACCTGAAAAAAATGATCAATATCCGCGACCGATGTTGCCGCGCACCGGGCTGCAACCGATCCGCACGCTTCACCGAACTCGACCACACCACGCCCTGGGCCGAAGGCGGAAAAACAGACTACGAATCACTGAAAGGCTACTGCCCCATGCACCATCTCCGTAAAACCGCCTGCGGATGGAAAGACACCCAAGACAAAGACGGCACCATCACCGTCACATCACCAGCAGGACGAACCTACACATCAAAACCCGAAGGACCCGTCCTCACCAGCCGCAAAGACGCCCAACGCTACGCCACCGGCAACGGCCACCACTTCGACCCATGGAACCCCAAAAACAACAACAACACCGCAAACAACACCGAAACCGGCGACCACGACCAAACCCCACCATTCTGAAACCACAAGAAGGTGCTTCAATGCTTGAACAGCGATTCAGCCACAGTTCCGGAGCACCCGGCC
Organism: Arthrobacter monumenti; assembly: GCF_054511255.1. Lineage (NCBI taxonomy): Bacteria > Bacillati > Actinomycetota > Actinomycetes > Micrococcales > Micrococcaceae > Arthrobacter > Arthrobacter monumenti. Next base: position 48,727 of record NZ_JBTNCY010000005.1, read on the forward strand.
AGCCGCGACTGAGCGCGGCCTTAACCTCGGCCTGAAGCTCGCGCTGTGCTGAGGGCGATTCTTGCCAGCGCCGCCCTCTTTTCGACCGGGCACCTCGGCGGTGCAACGAGTCTTCAGTCCACAGTCCTGCTGCTTGTGTCCATTTTCGTAACGGGCATTGTCTGCGGCACGCGTCCGGTTTCAGATATATGGGGGCGGTCCCGCTTCGGTAGCATCAAGTTAAACGTGGTGTGATCCTCGGCTCCGAGGACCAAGTGACCGCCGATGGCATCGGCCAGCTCCGTGGCGACTGACAGCCCGATCCCCTCGCCGCCTGATTGTTCGGAGACACGGCGTTTGAAGATACTGTTCCTTGGCGGCCGGGACCCCTCGTCACTCACGGTCAGGCTGAAATGTGTTCCGGCGTCGGCGGCCGCCACGCGGATGGTTCCGGTGCCATGGTTGATTGCGTTCTCTATCAGGACGTCGAGGATTTGGTTCACCGGCCCCGGGTTGATGACTGCGGGCAGTGTTCCGTCGTGGCTCACGATTTCCTTGCCTTTCGCCCGGGCCTGCAGTTCCCACCGGGCCTCGGCTTTGGCCGCGATAATTCCCAAGTCCAGTTCACAGGTGGATGTGAGCCGTTGTCCACGTGCCAGCTCAAGTAGTTCGCTCACCGCCGTGGAAAGGCGGTCGATCTCGCCCAGGGAGTGTGTCAACTGTCTGGCGACGGCTGGCGGAGTTTCTTCCCAGTAGGACAGGTCTTCCAGTTCCAGGCGCAGGGCTGTAATCGGTGTCCGCAACTGGTGTGAGGCGTTGGCTGCATATTCACGTTCGCGCCTCACGAGCTCGGCGAGGGCTTGGGAACTGGTGTGCAGGGCCGTTCCAATTTCCTGGGCCTCCGGCATCGAGTATTTTTTTCCCTCGAGGTCGAACTTTCCGGTGCCAAGTTGTTCGGCGGCCTCCGCGAGCTCCTGGAAGGGCCGTGACAGCAGTCGCGCGAGGATGAATCCCGCGAGAGCGGAAAATAGAGTCAGGGCGACTCCGGTGAGTACCACGGGCATGACGGCGTCCGCAACGCGGCCGGCCACGAGGTTTCCGGACCGCTGCAGTGTGACCGTGGAGCCGTCGTCGGTCTGCCGGGTCACGCTGATGTCGTCCGGATGGCTGGTCAGTTGTGGACCAGCCGAAGCAATGACATCACCGTCCGCGTCCCTGTATTCGATTCGTTCACTGTCCTGCACGAGGTCCGCGAGGTCGGAGTCGGAGATTTCGCCATTGGCTGCCAGTTTCGGCAGGAGGTTCACCAGAAGCTCGGCGGAGCGTTCAATTTTGCTACGCTCCGATTCCAACACTTGGTCAGCGACGATGTAGGCACGTGGCACACCATAGAGTGCGACGACGATGACGGCCAGGCCCGCAAAGGCGGCGATCAGCCGCTCACGCATCCCCTATACCGTCCTCGATCCTGAACCCCACTCCACGCACGGTGACTACCCGCACTCCAGTTTCCTCAAGTTTCTGGCGCAGCCGCCCGATCGTCACGTCCAGGGTTTTGGTGGAACCAAACCAGTTCTCGTCCCAAACCTCGTCCATCAGCCGTTCCCGGGTGACTACTGCTCCCCTGTTCTGGTCGAGCATTGCCAGGACGTCGAATTCCTTCACAGTCAGCGGCAATTCGGTGCCTTCGGTGAAGGCGCGCCGGGACTGAACATCAATGCAGAAGGCTGGCGAAGCAGCATCGGGCGCCGGCGAAGGGGTGGGTTGGATCCGGGGGCCGGACCGTCTCAGCAGTGCGCGCATGCGTGCCAGTAACTCAGCCAGGCCAAACGGTTTGGCCATGTAGTCGTCGGCGCCTACGTCGAGCCCAACCACGCGATCAATTTCGCTGCCGCGGGCGGTGAGGATGAGAATGCTGCCGAGGTAGCCGGACTCCCGTACGCGCCGGCACACTTCGAGTCCTTCAACGTCGGGAAGGCCGAGGTCAAGAACGATCACATCGAAGGTTTCCTGCGCCACAAGCTCGATACCGGGAACGCCCTCGGCTACCCGCTGCACGTCGTAGCCCTCCCGCTCCAGGGTGCGGATCAAAGGCAGGGCGATCCCGTCATCGTCCTCGATCAAAAGTATTTTGTGCGGCATTTCAGGCATCATACCGGGTTCTGCTGCCCGGCTCGGTGCGGTTCGGAAAGAAATGAGGAAGCAGCACGACTAAGATCACGATTGCCGTTGCCAACGCGACGACATCAAACAATCCCTGCCCGCTGGTCCAGGGGTCCATTGTGGACCCTGGCAGTCCTACGATGAGGGACAGCGTGTGTCCCACGATCGCAGCCACGGCAATCACCGCGAGGGTAAAACGTGACCCGAAACTGTTGCCACGCCACATCTTCAGACTGGCAAGTACCCCTAAGAATGACGCCATGAACAGCAGCACCGAAAGGTACTGAGCGTCGTCCAGATACCTCACTCCCTCGATCGCCTGTACGGCCGCCAAGGCAAGCGCAGCCGATGCCAAGACTCTTGGACGAGAACGATCCCGCATTAGAAATCCCGGTCCAGGACGCCGGTTTCGGTGGCGGGCGCCGTCGAGGTGCGGTTGCCGAGCGGGTCGGTGACAGCGCCGTTCGGTGTCCACACCATCGATCCGCCCGTGCTCACCGTGCGGAGGTTACCGCTGGACGTGGCGCCGAGGGTAATGGTGATGACGGTACGCTGCACACCGTTTACCGAGACTGTGGATGCGGTCATGGTGCTGTTGAAGTTCACAGTCCTGTTGTTGCGGATGTAATTCTTGCGCAGGTTCACCGAGCCCAGATTGACGGTACTTCCGGTCCGGAGCACATCGACGGTATCGCCTGCGCTTCCAAGGCCCAGCAGGTTCCCGTCCTGTGCCCGGACGGTGACGGGGAGGGCGTTTCCGTTCCAGCCGGGCGTGATCGTGGCGAGGTTAACTTGCTGGCTATAGGTGAGGGTCAGTGTGTCTCCTGCCTCCATCCGGCCCGGTGTGGTGGAACCGTTCAGGGCCTGGACATCAATTCCGCGCAGCGGGGTGTTGTCCACCCTCCTTGAGGCGACGACCGTAGAGATGGTCTCCCTGCTGGCGCCGTCCACCAGGATTGCGCGGAAGTCGTACACGCCGTTGGCTACGGTGGCACTGTTCCAGTTGCAGGTGTACGGCGAGGCGGCCACGGAGCAGAGCGTGGACCAGGAACTGCTCCCATTTGGCGCCATCTGAATGCGCACCGAGGCGACTCCCGCCGTCGACGCGGCATTTGCCGTCAGCGGCACGGTGCCGGCGAGGAATTCACCAGGGTCTTCCATGGAAACCGAAGACACCGTGTTATCGATGAGCCGGTTGGTGACGGCGGCCGACGTCGTAGTGTTGCCGGCGAAATCGATGGCGATGGCACGGAAGCTGTAGCTACCATCAACGATCCGTGCGGTGTCGTAACGGCAGGAGAAGGGTGACACTGTGATGGTGCAGAGGGTGGTCCAAGATGTCGTGCCGGTGCCGGCGTATTGGATGGTGACCTGAGCGACGTCGGAGTGGGCATCAGTGGCCGTGGCCGCGAAGGTGCGGAAGCCGCTCAGTGGGGTGCCGGGGTCGGTCATGGTGACGCTTGGCGATGCGTTGTCCACCAGCACATCGTTGATGATCGCCGAGTAGGTAGTGGTGCCGTTGGCAGTGGCAGCTGCGCGTAGATCGTAATAGTCGTTTACGAAACCAGCGGTGTTCCAGGTGCAGTTGTAGGGAGGAAGCAGATTGCTGCACAGCGTTTTCCACTGACCAGTGCCTGCTACCGCATATTCGATGCGGGTGGTGTACACGGCCAGACCTGCGTTTACCAGAGACGCGGTCAGCGTGACGGAACCGCGAGCAAATTCTCCCGGATTGGACAGGGTCACCATGAAGTTGTTGGCGACAGTGGTGGACAAGGCCTCCGACGTCGTCGTGTAGTTGGCCTTGTCGGTGGCGATCGCGCGAAGGCTGTAACCGCCGTCGGCCACGGTCTTGGTGTCCCAGGAGCACGAATACGGCGGGACTGTGGTTGTGCAGAGGGTGACCCACGACGCGCCGTCTGCCGCGAGGTACTGGATGGTGACGCTGGCAATGCCGGTCTCGGAGTCGGAGGCGTTGGCTGTGACGGTGACAATGCCTTTCACTGGGGAACCGGGGTTGATCATGCTGACGGTCGGCGGAGTCCAGTCAGCCGCTGCACGCACGGTGCCCGTATTGGTACTGGATGAGGTGAAGGCTGCTGTGGAGAAGTCCGGCAGGTCCAGTGTCACGAGCCCAACGAGCAGCGCCATCAGGGCGAGCATCGTGCGTGCTTTCATGGCTGGACTTTCGGGGTTGGTGGTCTTACGCCTGTCCCTATCAACGGTAGGAAACGGCCTTCAACAGGAATGCAACAGGCGCCGGATGTCAGTTCCACAATTTGGTAACAACCTCCGGACACACGAGTGCCCCCTTTCATCGAGGGAGGGCACTCGCCCTGCTTTTCCCAGTGGCGGTCAAATGGACGTTTTGGCACCCATTTCAGCTACCGGTAGCGGCTGGCCGTCGACTTTGGGTTCACGCAGCACGCGGACCACCTCAAGAATGCTCATGAGCCCGATCACTGCGGCCGGGACGCCAATAATGATCATGCGCAGGTCGTCATCGGCAAGGGCGATCAGCGCCCATCCAACATAGGGCACCGCTACTTCAAAACGGGCTTGAGTTGGCCCCTCGAGCATGAACGTCCAATGGTCAACGACAGCATTGGCATCACCTCGGGTGCGAAACTGCGGGCCCTGCTCTGTGGCTTTGATGGAGACAATGCGGTGCGTGACCAGTTCGTTGATACCCGACTCCGGCGGCGGCATGTAGGTGATGATGTCCCCCACCTTCAGTTCGGCGACGGGCGCTGTCTGTTCGAAGACCAAGGAACCGCGTTCGAACGTTCCGGACATGGAGCCGCCGGTAATGACATAGCGTTCGAATCCCAGCAGGCCCGGGACCAGGAACAGCGCGGCGAGAGCGAAGCCAGCCACGACGGCGACATTGGTGGCCACCCTGCCGATGATGCGTAGTACGCCGCGGCTGGCTGCTTCGCTGCTGCTCATGGAAATACCTTCCGGACTGGCTTCGTGCTCTGCGCTGTCAGGTCGTGGGTGCGGGCATGTTACTGATTGGTGGTGGTGGCTGCGGTCTGGACGGCATCCCAGGTGTACACGGCGGTGGCGGTCTTGCCCTGCTCATCGTTACCTGCCGACTGGGCCAAGTTGGTACTGAAGGTGAAGGTACGGGCTTCACCGGCAGCAAACGTGCCGAGGTTCACGGACGCCAGCTCACCGAAGGTGCCGGTCCAGATGGGAGCGGTAACGCCTTCCTGCGTAACGGTGAGCTTGAGGTTGGCCTTGTTGGTGAAGCCATTGGTGGCCGTTTCCTTCAGCGTGAAGGTGGAAGCCAGCGAGCCAGTATTGGTAATGGTGACGGTGCCGTTGACAGTGTCACCCGGCTTCACGTTGCTCAGGTTGAAGATCGCGGCGTTGGCCTTTGAATTGCTCTGGGTGAGCGTTCCCGAGGTGTAGGCGTTGGAAGTGTTGACGCTGGAGGACACGAAATCCGCACCCGAGCCGATGGTCAGTGCCGTGGCTGCGAGAAGACCTGCTAACGCAAGGAGAAGACGACGACGGCGGGAAGCGGATCTGATTACGGTGGCAGTGCTATTCATGGGATGCTCCTGTGACATTTGAAAGAGTGCGGTGCTGATATCTCAAACGTTATGCAGCGCCGGGGAACAGGTCGGCAACAGGAACTGCTCATCCAGCCCACGAAAAGGAAACAAAGACGGGTAGCGAGGTAGAGGCACTGGATCGGCTCAGATGTCGTGTCGGGGATGGCGGTTACCCGCGGGTAATATTCGTCACAAAATTTGCCTAGAATACTGAATTAGGTATATAAGCAGTCACTTTAGTAACATACGTATCACCGGGGCGCGGGAAATCTGGCCATGTACAGCTGTCTGGGGCGGTCAGGTTTTCTTCCCGGCGCAGCACCTCTTTCACCCGCACATAATTCAATGAGGTCCCACCATGAATACTCCTTCCGCCCGTATCCGAAAAATCACAGCATTCAGCGCCGGTCCGATTGCAGTCCTGCTTGCCGGGGCGATGGTGTGGCAGGGTTCGCAGGCTGCTTTCACGGCCACCACCCGCAACGCCGGCAATGCATGGAGCACCGGCCAGGTAGTACTAACGGACGACGATAACGGCGTCGCTGGCTTCACAGTCGAGAACATGGTCCCCGGCGACACCGGTCAGCGCTGCTTGGAGGTCACCTCCAATTCGACCGTCGCCGGCGAAGTACGCGCCTATGTGGCGAACCTGGCCGATTCGCCGCAGGGCTTGGAGGACCACATCGAATTCGAGGTCGAAATCGGTGAAGGTGGAAGCTTCGCCAACTGTGAAGGCTTCGTTCCCGAAGCCCGCCCGGACGCGCCGGGACCGTTGCCGCTGTCGACCCTGGCGCAGGTGAACAACAACTACGCTAGCGGCGGCGCCGCGTGGGTCACCGAGGGAACACCGGGTGAGTCGAAAACCTACCGCGGGACCTGGACGTTCGATACGACCGGGATGAGCCAGCAGCAGATCGACGCCCTGCAGGGCGCCCGCGTCAGCGTCGACCTGGTCTGGGAGCTGCAGGTCGGCGACAGCACCGCCACACCGTAGCCCTGCGCTGTGGCCCACGCACGGCATCCTGATGACAGTGCCGGCGCAGAATAGGGAAACGGGCCCACGTCAATTTTTCTCGAAAGACGGCTGGGTCTGGTTTCTGCTGACTGCTGCCGCGCAGGTTTACCTGATCTTCGTCCTTGCCCTGACTGTGATCGCAACAGTGCCGATGATCTTAGGATGGCAGGGCTCAGTAGTACAAAGTGGTTCGATGGAGCCGAAGATTCGACCCGGCGATGTGGTGTTGTCCACCGAACTTCCCGATGAGTCACCAGTCCCTGTGGGAGGGGTCGTAGAGTTCCAAAGGCCGCAATCAGACGGTTCGGGATTCACGACCATTCTGCACCGGATCGTCCACGATAATGAGGACGGCACCTACGTCACCGCCGGTGACGCCAACCCTGAAGTCGACAGCACCCCCATTACCAGGGAACGGATCACTGCCCAGGCCAGACTCCTCATTCCCTTTATCGGCTTGCCGTCGCTGTGGATCGGTTCCGCCAACTATCCGCCGCTGGCAGTCTGGTCCGTAGTGACCCTGCTGGCCATAGCGGCAGCAGCATTTGGGCTCGGCCCCTTGAAACGGTCCGGCCACGACGACGAGAACCCGGGAGATGACCCTGGCAGTCCGGAGCACTCCCCCGCCGAAGGTCAGCCAGCCGATGCTGGCCGCCGCACGATTCTGGCCCTGGCCATTGCATCAGTGGCGGCCGGTCTCACGGCTCTTCCCCGTGGGGCGACAACAGCAGCCTTTACCGCCCGGACTTCGAATGTAAAGAACAGTTGGAGCGTTGCGGCCGCCCCGCCGCTGTTGCTGGGCAGGCTCACGCCTTACGCACTGTTCGCCGCGGCCAGTATCACTAACGACGGACCTACCACCTTTATCGACGGCAGCGCCGGGACGAGTCCCGGGACAACCATCACCGGTTTCAATTTCTGGCAGATTTCCGGAGGCGTTGACCGCAACAACCAGGTCGCGCGAAACGCTAAAACCGACGCCGCCGCCCTCTACGCCGCCGTCGACGCGAGGCAGTCCACCCGGACCCTGAAACCGACCCTGACCGGCACCATCGCCCCTGGGATCTACGGCAGCAGCACCGGCGACTTCATCATCAACGGCACACTCACCCTCGACGGACAGGGAAACGCCGACGCAGTCTTCATCTTTACCGGGACCACCATCACCGCTGCGCGTGACAGCCATATCAAGCTCGTCAACGGCGCCTCGGCCCACAACATTTTTTGGAGGGCCACTGGCACCATCAACCTGATACGCGACAGCGTCACCAGCGGAAACTTCCTCGCGACCAACGCCGCCGCCATCGACCGCCAGACCGACCTGACCGGCCGGCTCATCTCCCTCAACGGAAGTATCACCGTCAACCGCGCCACCATCAGAGTGCCGCGCTAATTAGCCATGCTTTTGAACACGAGTCTTTAGGTCAGCGCAAGGTGCGTCTGGACTGCCCCCGCCAGGTTATTGGCAACCTTTTCGGCCGTGGACAGGTCCGCGGCCTCCACCATGACACGAACGAGGGGTTCAGTACCCGAAGGCCGCAGCAGCACGCGTCCGGTGGCCCCCAGCTGCTCCTCGGCGGCGAGGACGGCGCTCTGCAGTCCATCGTGCAGCTTGACCTTGGACTTGTCGACATCGCTGACGTTGATCAGCACCTGGGGCAACTTCGTCATTTGCGCGGCGAGCTCGGCCAGAGTTTTGCCCGTGGCAGCGACCTGCGCCGCAAGCTGAAGTCCGGTCAGGACGCCGTCGCCAGTGGTGGCGTACTCGTTGAAGATCAGGTGGCCGGACTGTTCGCCGCCGAGACTGTAGCCGCCCTTGCGCATAGCCTCGAGCACGTAGCGGTCTCCGACGGCGGTTTCCTCGACGCGGATTCCCGCGGCTGACATCGCCAGCTTCAGTCCAAGGTTGCTCATTACGGTGGCCACCAGGACGTTGTCTTTGAGCCCGCCGGCGGCATGCAGTGCCATTGCCAGGATCGCCATGATCTGGTCGCCGTCGACCTCGTTGCCCTCATGGTCAATCGCGAGACAGCGGTCGGCGTCGCCATCATGGGCAACGCCCATATCGGCGCCATGTCCGACGACGGCTTTCTTCAGCTGGTCCATATGGGTCGAGCCGACGCCGTCGTTGATATTGAGGCCGTCCGGTTCGGCGCCGATGACGATCACGTCTGCGCCGGCATCCTTGAACACCTGCGGGGAACAACCGCTGGCGGCGCCGTTCGCGCAATCAATGACGATCTTCAGCCCGTCGAGGCGGGACGGCATCGTGGAAAGCAGGTGGACGATGTAGCGGTCCTCGGCGTCGGCAAAGCGCGAGATTCGGCCAACATCGCCGGCCAGTGGCCGCAGCTTATCCTTGCTGAGCTGCGCCTCGATGGCGTCTTCGGCGTCGTCGCCCAGTTTCTGGCCGCCACGGGCAAAGAACTTGATGCCGTTGTCCGGCGCGGGATTATGCGAAGCCGAAATCATCACACCGAAGTCAGCGTTCAGGTCCGCAATCAAATATGCCGCCGCGGGAGTGGGGAGCACACCGGCGTCGAAAACATCCACGCCGGCACTGGCCAGGCCCGCCTCGACGGCGGCGGCGATGAACTCTCCGCTGGCCCGGGGGTCCCGGGCGATGACCGCCGTCGGACGACGTCCATCAGAAATCTTGTCATGGCCAAGCACCGCTGCAGCGGCCTGAGCCAGCTCCAGCGCCAGCTCTGCCGTGAGCAAACCGTTAGCTAATCCTCGAACCCCATCGGTCCCAAACAATCTAGACATTGAACCCAATCTTATTTCACGACCCCGTCGGATCTGGTCACGTTCCGGATACAAACAAAGCCCGTCCGGAACCGGCGTAGCGGATCCAGACGGGCTTTGCTGTAATACTCGCGCTGATCCCGGCGGGCGGGACTTTAGCGCTTCGAGTACTGCGGAGCCTTGCGGGCCTTCTTCAGACCAGCCTTCTTGCGCTCGATGATACGGGCGTCGCGGGCCAGGAAGCCGGCCTTCTTCAGCGCCGGACGGTTGTTTTCGCGGTCGATCTCGTTCAAGGAACGAGCTACACCCAGACGCAACGCGCCAGCCTGGCCGGATGGGCCACCACCGTTGATGCGCGCGATGACGTCGTAGGCGCCCTCGAGCTCGAGGATGCGGAACGGGTCGTTGACTTCCTGCTGGTGCAGCTTGTTCGGGAAGTAGTCAGCCAGTTCGCGGCCGTTGACCTTCCAGGTACCGGTTCCGGGAATCAGGCGCACGCGGGCGATGGCTTCCTTGCGGCGGCCAACTGCTCCACCGGGAACGGTCAGGGCCGGACGCTCACGTGCCGCGGCCGACTCGGTCGACTCCGGTGCGCTCTCGGACGTGTAGCTGGTGGGTACTTCCTCGGAAGTGGTTTCCGTCGTCGTCTGCTCTTCAGTGTTCTGAGCCACGATTCTCCTTAGTTAAAAGTTTGTGTTGGTGGCCAGGACTACTGGGCGACCTGGTTAATTTCGAACGTCTTGGGCTGCTGGGCCGCATGCGGGTGCTCGGCACCGGCGTAGACCTTCAGCTTGGATACCTGCTGGGCAGCCAGCTTGTTCTTGGGCAGCATGCCAATGATGGCCTTCTCCACGGCGCGGACCGGGTTCTTCTCGAGCAGTTCCGCGTAGTTCATGGAGGAGAGACCACCCGGGTAACCGGAGTGGCGGTAGGCACGCTTCTGTTCGAGCTTGGCGCCGGTGAGGGCGACCTTCTCAGCGTTGATGATGATGACGAAATCGCCCATGTCCATATGGGGGGCAAAGGTCGGCTTGTGCTTTCCGCGCAGCAGTGTTGCGGTCTGGCTGGCAAGACGGCCTAGGACAACGTCGGTGGCGTCAATGACGTGCCACTGGCGGTTGATGTCGCCTGGCTTCGGGGTGTACGTACGCACGGTGTTTGCCTTCGTTTGAGTGTTCTTCGATGGCGGAGCATGTGTTCCTATGCAACGCCGGTTACTTATGCGGTACCGGAACTCCAGGTGAGGACTGAAATGTAACCGGCGATCCCTCGGGCCTCGACTGACCCCTGTGAATTAGCGGTTCTGCAACTGAACCTCCACGGAGCGCAGCGTATCGAGACAGGACACGCACAACGACAATAAATCGTAGCCCGGCGGAGGCCTCCGGGGCAAACTGACGCGGATTGGTTCATTCCGCGGAGGTCAAAGAAGAGTCGAATTTCACCGCTTCATCCGCCATCCAACTAGCAAGAGATATATTCTCCGAACTGCCACCGTTGCGAGCGGTTCTGGCCAATAATGCCGTCATCTCGGACTCGGGCATAGGCCGACTGAAGTAGTATCCCTGGCCTGAAGAGCAGCCGAGCCGTTTCAACTGTTCAGCCTGTTCCCAAGTTTCGATACCTTCGAAAATCGCTTCCAATTCACATGCTCGAACGAGGTGGAGAATCGCCGCAACGAACTCTTGCTGCTTTGGGCAGGTGGCAACGTCGCCCATCAAGGAACGATCGATTTTGACCATGTTCACCGGCAGCTCCCGGAGGTAACTGATTGAGGAATACCCAGTGCCAAAGTCGTCGATTTCAATCCCAACACCGAGTTTCTTTATGCCTGTAAGAGCATAGCGATCAACTTCGTTTCTGGTGACAAGCGCGGTCTCTGTTATTTCGAGAACCAGATTCGCAGGGTTCAGCCCGGTCGTACGCAGAGCGTTTCGAACGTCTTCCACCAAGTCGATCCTCCGCAGTTCAACCGCCGAGAGGTTGATTCCGATCTTGATGTCCTTGGCCAGATCCAGCTGGTTCTGCCATGCCCGCATTTGTCTCGCAGCTGTCATGAGGACCCAGCGGCCAAGGTCGACGATGATCCCGCTGTCCTCGGCGAGTGGGATGAACTCGTCCGGCATGACAAGACCACGGGTCGGATGATTCCAACGGACGAGTGCCTCCACCCCCTGGATTCGTCCTGAAGCCAGGTGAATAACCGGTTGATAGTGGAGAACCAACTGATCCTCGGCTATGGCCGCGCGCAACTCCGACGTGAGCGTGTTACGCATCTGGCGTGCGTGAAGCATGATCGGTTCAAATATTCTGACGTTGCTTCGGCCGCTCGCCTTGGCCTCGTACATAGCCGTGTCGGCCTCGAGCAGCAGGTTTTCTGCTGTGGCGCCCGCCCTCGCTACGTGAAGACCTATGCTCGCTCGGGGGAAGACCTGCATTTCGGCAAGTTCGATCGGCTCATTCAGTGCGTTGAGTACTCCACTTGCTACCCGTTGGGCATGGGCAGGGGTGGATTGACGAATCAGCAAGGCAAACTCGTCTCCGCCCAGACGGGCAACCATATCCGTCTCTCGAACCGCCCGCCGCAGCCGGTCAGCCACTGTCGCTAAGACATGATCGCCAGCGGCATGCCCCAGACTGTCATTAACGGCCTTGAATGAATCCAAATCCAGCAGGAGTAAGGCAGGAGGCGCCGCTCCCTCGTCGGCTTCATCCAGGGTGTCTTCCAAGGCACGCATGAATGCAACTCGGTTCGCCAGACCGGTTAGAGCATCAGTCATGGCCATTCTCTCCATGGCTACGTGCGCCTCATGGAGCATTGCCGTGCGGCTTTCGACCCGTTCTTCAAGTTCCTGCTGGGCTATTTCAAGTTCTGCTGCGAGGAGATTGAAGCCCGTAATTACAGCATCGATCTCGTCACGATCTTTGGAAGGATCAATTCGGGTTTTCAGATCCCCGGAGGAAAGACGGACGATGCCTTCAACCAGTGAGTCAAGTCTGTGATCAGTTGACTTCTTCTGCTCGGACATAGCCCTCCAGCCAGGTCAGTGCTTCCGACTCGGACGTAAAGAACTTGGTCGGGCAGTTAGGAGCCTCCCCACCCAGAAAGAAGCTGGCAATAACCCGATCAACGGGCGTCTCCCCTAGCAATGCAAAAGCAGATGCAGATTCCGTGGCGGTGTAGACTCGCCTGGCTCCACGGCTCACAGAACCGACACCCGTTAATTGCAGGAGCACCGGAACGGGTTGTTGACGGCTCATTTCGAGGAGGCGATCAATGGTTTTACGCGCTATAGCTTCACTGATATGGATCCCAGGAGGAAGTTGGAGACGGATCACACCGTCGGTACGGGACCGAATGTCCGGTACAGCAGTCTCCCTAAGCGCAATCGGCTCTGGCACCTTAGTGAAGCTTCTCCGGTCCGATATAACGGGCAAATCCAGCATTGTTCCCCCACAACCCAATGCAACGGCAGAAAATCCGTCGTTGTTTCCTCAATAAGAAGACCCGCCAGCGAAGCTGAGACCCGTGACGTTCCTTCTCTCGGTAGCCCTCATGATAAACGCATATGCACCTCCGAGGCCAGTGTGACACACATTACACTGATTCCGAGCCACTACTTCCGTCACTGGTAAACCTGTGAGAAGTTCAACCCCGCCTCAGCACCCTGGCCGATCACGGCACATCCTTCCTTGGAAGTCCCTCGATGAGTGCGAGAGTGAGCGCCGCTTTCTCTTGAGCGCCGGCGCTAGTGAACTGGTCAGCAGCCATATTCAGGTAAGACAGCGCCTCCATCTGGTCCCCCTGTGCCAGCAGCGATTTGCCGAGCAGTAGTAAGGCATCACCTGCTGTTTGAGCGTATAACAAGCTCCGCTGCTCACATATCGGACGAAGTAGTTCGATGGCTGCTGTAACGTCTCCCGTCGAGTAGAGCCAGTGAGCTCTAGTGGCAGAAAGTTGCAACAGTTCTGACGTGCTCGCCCCTACAATCTCCGCGGCAAGTTCTGCGCGCTCTATGCACTCCAAAGTCTCGGGCTCAAGGATGTCGGCGCTCAATCTCATCGCCGCCGAGGCCTTATTGAACTTAGCCCAAAGGTCGACGTCATTAGTTGGCGAGAGTTTCTTGGCTGCCAAAGAATGGTAGCGCAATCCTTCAGAAACTTGCTGCCGCAGAAACGCCACGTTCCCGATCACCCAATAGGCTTTTCCACATGTCTGATCATCCACTTGGTTGGTTACTGCGGTATCTAGCTCAAGACACTGGAGCCATGCTTCGTCCAGTTCACCACTTTCTGCGAGTGAAGCGATATACGCATGTTGCGCTTCCACCTTTAAGCCACCTGCCTGATCATCAGCAGCCGCATTCTCGACGGCCCCAGCTGCCGCTTCCCGAGCCTCGGGAAGTCTATCCAGTCCTTGAAGCGCAACGGCCAACATTGTCGAAGCCCGAACCGCGAGGAGCTGGAACTGTGAGGCAAGCGGATGCTCGAGCAGGTGTTGTGCCAAAACTACGCATTCATCGTAGGCGTACTTCTCACGAAGACACTCCGCCTGCAAATATGTCAGGTTCCACCATGCGGCTGAGTCTCCTGTTTCAAGTGCAGTCTCGGCGGCATTTTTCGCGCTCTCGAACGCCAGGTCGTAGTTTCGCTTGGTCCAGGCTTCACGCGCCCTAAGCTCGTCAAGCACATACGTCGCCGCGTTCATTGGGTTGGACATGTCACTATTATCCACAAGGTGTGCCAACAAGCTGTTCCAAAGGCGACAAAATAATCTGTGGAAACTATTCCATTTGGCGCATTCCTCCATATACTTAGTTTGTTCATCACTGGGTTGAGCACCGTAGAAAATGGGGATATTTACATGAAAAAGCTGATTGCATCTGTAATGTTGGCCGGCGTTCTGGTTGGCGGGGGTTTCGCTGCTCCTGCAATGGCTGCCAAAAAGGTGTCCGATACAGATTCGACCACTGTAAGCATCACCAAGGTCGGCAACTGGCCTCACTCCGACACCAGCACGACCATGGTCGGCAACTGGCCGCACTAATTTGAGGCATTACCTCCTGCGACTCTAGGCAGGTTTGGGAAGGGTCCGCCTGACGCCAGGCGGGCCCTTCTCGATCTTTTGCTGCCAAAGGTCTCACCGTCAATGTGAAAGCTAAAAGCCGCCTTGAGCAGAGAATCGGTTAGCGCCGTTGTCCTCTGGCTACGAACGTCGTCGCATCCGGCAACAAGCTTTTCCTCATGGGCGCAAACAAGTCCCTCTGATTGCTCCCCTATGCCTGCTCCCGGTGGGAACGCGGCATCTCAAAGTGTTGCCCCTTGAAAGTAGAACGATATGGACAGCCCTGAACAGGCTGAAAAAGAAGCAATCATTGAACGAATTGCCACCTTGTCCCGGGAAGATCAGCTGCGCCGGCAGCACGAAGCAGCAGTTTCCCGACGAGAATGGCCCGCATCCCGCTGGGAAGGCTATGTCAATACTGACGAGAAGAATTCTGCGCAACTCGAAAGCTCGTTGAATGTCCTCCAAGTATTCAGACTTGGAACCCTAAGGGCGCTCGAGTCGGACCTGTTGCGGCCCGACAGCCTAGCGACTCACCGCGGCTTTGTCGTTGGCCCGTGTGGGAGTGGTGCGGCTCAGTTCCTTATCGGCACTTGCAATTCCCCCTGGGGCCATGCAACTGCTGAAGCCCATCTACTCGACATGCTAACCTTCCGCGACATTCTGACGTCCCATCGCAATTCGATGTTCGAACACTGCATGGGCCAGGTCAAAAGCGTCCTGAATCTGGCACGAGGCGAATCGCTCACGAACGAGGGCGCCTCAAGGTATGGCTCCGACTCAGTCTTCGCGGTATTCGACATTGCCGCCTCCTTCGCGTCACTGCAGTTGAGCAAAACCTCTGCCCACGTCACGGCGAGCATGGGATATTCAGGACTTGATGCATATGCCGACGCGAAAGTTGCCTGCCATTGTATGACGGTCAAATTCGCCCAGTTCATACTTACGAAGTCACCTGACACCGAAAAGATTGTGAGCATGCTCAGCGAGGGGCGGTTGTCCGAGTTCGGAATATCACCAGCGGATCTTACCGAGGAAGAGCTCCGCGCGGAATTGTCTAAACTCGAAAGAGCCATTTCTCCGAGCAAGACGACCCCTGAAACCAGATCAGGTTGGATGAACGACGACGGCACATCCCGTTTCGCTGTCACGAGCGCCACGAACCCCGCGACAGCAGGAGCCGCTTTCGGCCATCGGCTTTCGAGGACAGACACAGATGACCGCATAGTGCGGCTTAAGAAATTCCTGTCGGTGCTCCTCCCCTTTGCCGCAGTCACACTGTCCATTTGGGCAGCACGACCGTTGCTCGAAACGCTGTTCACTGGTCCACCGTTCTCCGCGTGGGTTGGCGCCCTAACCCTCGTTCTGCTTGAAGTGTGTATGGCCTGGTTGATTTATCTCGGACTTGTTGCCATTATCGACCTTCCAGCGACAGCCTTCTTCGAATCAGCCGAAGAGCTGAGCAAGCACACGGTGATGCAAGGCAGGCGCAGCAAAGAATTCTTGGACGCCCTGCGGCGTGTAAGGCCTGCGGCATTCAAGCACTCGAAAAACGCGGGTCTTCCCCGGCTCTTCACGGTGTACTTTGACGAGAGCCGCGCTATGCTCCTCGGCAAGGGCGTTCGCCCAAACGTCGTTGCTGCTTTTCATTGGTCGCACGTGTCGGAGATCTACGCCCCGGATCTCGATGATCTTGCATCTATGGGCATCATCCCCTTGGGCCCGAAAGTGGTTCTCGCAATCCAGCAGGATGGTTCCGACCTACCGCTCAGTTTTGAGCTTAATCGCGCCAGAGTGACCTGGACCCAACACTCCTACCTCGAAATCAACCCAAGGGAAGCCGTCCTCGCCCACCTGCAGGGCGCTCGAACTCTCGCAAAGTATCAACTACGCAGTAGCGACGAAGCGGGTGGAACCACACAAGACAGGGAAGCTTTCCTGTTCGAGACTGCGCCACGATCGCCACTCAATCTCACCAGCTTGGCCGGGATTCGCGCCCGCCGTATAGCGCTGGCACGCGCATTGGCCATCATGGTGGCTATATGCGTCGCGGGGCCAGCTATGCTGCCGCTCTTCATGGCTTAGCGAGCCCACCGACTGACATTAGATGGGATGATGACCGCTATGCACTGTTCCGCCCGCCCGTTGTACGACGACGGTAATTTGGTGGTCTATATCGTCGCCATACTTCCGCGCGTCTCATGAAACCCATGAGCAACAAAGTCCTCGTGTCCGCTGGCGTCGTCGCAGCGCTGGTGGCCGTGCTGACGCTGCGCCGGTTCGGCATCGGCTGGGAGCTGCCAGCATATGCCTATATGTCGGCAATGGCCGTTGCTTTAGGATTTATCGACCTAAAAAATAAACTGTTACCCAATCGTTTTGTTCTTCCGTCGCTGGCGGTGGCTATCGGCTTACTCACTTTCGCGGCAGCGGGAACCGACGCCTGGGGTGCCCTCCTTAGGGCCATTCTGGGAGGCGCTGCCATGTTCATCCTGTACCTAATTATGGCACTTATCAGTCCGGCCGGGCTTGGGATGGGAGACGTCAAACTTGCCGCCGTTCTAGGGGTTTTCCTCGGTTTTCTTGGATGGAACGCATGGGTCGTCGGGCTCTTCAGCGCGTTTCTCATAGGAGGCGTGGCCGGGCTCATCCTGATCCTCGTACGGATGGCCACTCGGAGCTCAACCATTCCCTTCGGGCCTCCAATGCTCCTCGGCGCACTGATAGCTACCTACTGGACTGGACCGCTGGTCAACGCAGTTTTTCCCTAAGCTTTTGAGATTCCAACTTTCGCATGATTCCGCGCAATGCAGCCCCAATCTGAAGCAGATTAAGCGCATATCTTGATTCGTTCCTGAGCAACTCACAGGAACCTGAACAAAACCTTAGAAGAGTTGCAAAAAAGCCTGTAGACAGCGCCGTGGGCAGGCGCTACTCTTTTCTCATCGAGGCTCACCAGTCACACGAGTAACTCGGGGGATCTCGTTTCATCAGCACTCGAATCAAAGGGAAAAACTCATGTTGCACCTCTATGCCACCATCCAAACCATGTTCCTGGGCGCCAAAGATCGCCTCACCAACGACGAGCGTGGAGCCACCGCCGTCGAGTACGGCATCATGGTCGCGCTCATCGCCGTCGCCATCATTTTGGCGGTTACGACGTTGGGAACAGACATCGCTGCCCTCTTCGGAAAAGTCAGCGGTAAAATCACGCCGCTTGCCCCGTAAAAGTACAGGCATTTTCCGCGCAGGTGGTGGCGACACTGTTGGTCGTCACCACCCGTTCGGCACTTTATGGGGGAGGGATTTGCAATGCCGAAGTCATCCGAGCGTGGGGCCGTAGCGGTGGAGCTCGCCATCCTTCTGCCGGTCCTACTCCTACTCGTACTTGGAATAGCCGAATTTGGGCGGGCATTCAATGCACAAATCACAGTCACCCACGCAGCGCGCGAAGGTGTACGAGTCATGGCTATATCCGAAGGCAGTGAAGCCTTGGCTGCTAAATCAGCCGCCAAGAACGCAGCCGCTTCGCTTGACCCCACAAGAATGACCATAGACCCAGGTACATGCACACCAGGCGCCCAAGTCACTATGACCATCACATATGAGCTAGACACGATAACGGGTATAGCAGGTCCATTTAGCTTGATCGGCAAGGGCGTGATGTTATGCGGCGGCTAACCAAAAGCGAGAATAGCGATCGCGGGGCTGTCAGTATCGTTGTCGCGATCCTGATGGTTGCCCTGCTCGGCTTTGCGGCCCTAGTCATCGATGTTGGACTTATGTATGCAGAGAGGGCACAGCTTCAAAATGGCGCCGATGCCGCAGCGATCAGCATCGCGCAGTCCTGTGCCGAGGACCCTACGGACGCAACTGTTTGCTCCGATACGTCGCCGTTGGCCAAGACGCTCGCCAACGAGAACGCCAATGACGGGCTCACTAACGTTCAAAATATCGGACTCGATACCACAGCAAGAATTGTATCCGTGACAACAGGCGCCAAGGAAACCGGCGGGGGCGAAAACAGAATCTCTCTTTTCTTCGCTAGGGCCCTCGGATTTGAATCGGCCGAAATAGGAGCTCATGCAAGTGCTGCGTGGGGAACCCCATCTGAGGGGCCGGCGCCTTTTCCGATTACATTTTCTAAGTGTGAAATCGAGGACGGTTATGAATTGCAACTCATCCAGTACTATGCGAAGAGTTCGGAAGCGCCGAGTTGTCTAGGCGGGCCACCGGGAGGCTTTTCTAAACTCGATGCCGACGGCGAGGACTGTGAAGCCCGCGTTGATGTCGATGAGAACTCGGCGGGAAGTGACCCAGGAAACGACGGTCCGAAGGAATGCACTGCACTTCTTGCTTCGTGGCAAGCATCAATTTTGGCCGGGGAAAATCCCATCGTTCTATTTCCGATTCACGACTCTGTGACCGGCACGGGAAACACTGCCAGCTACGACATCACTGGTTTTGCCGCCTTCGAAATCTATGGGTGGAAATTCAAGCAAGGTGGTAGCGGTGAATACGAGTTTCGATCGAATTATGGCGGCTTTGCTTGTACTGGACACTGCATTGGCATAATCGGAAAGTTTGTTCAGCACGTCGTCCTTGACGAGGAATACACGAGTGGCGCCTCCGAAGATTTTGGGGCAAGCGTTGTACATATGACCATGAAAGAGGGGGCCTCATGAAATCAAGACTCATCGCAGGTTTTGCGGCAGTTGTCCTCGCGATTGTGGGGGCGCTGTTGGTCTTTACTTACGCCCAGGCGGCCGATAAGCGGGCGATGGCCGGGCTGCAGCCCGTCGAGGTTCTCGTCGTTCAAGAGAGAGTCTCTGCGGGCACGAATATCGACCTGTTGACCGAGTCCCTGGCCGTTGAGAAGCTGCCAGCGTCCGCAGTCGCCGAGTCGGCCTTAAGGGACCTGAAAGAATCCACCGGTAAAGTAACCGCCGTGGATCTGGTGGCTGGCGAACAGCTAGTTGCTGAGCGACTGATTGACCTTAAAGACTTCGAATCCTCCGGAAGGGTTGAGGTCCCTAAAGGCTTCCAGGAACTGTCCTTCCTGTTGGAACCGCAGAGGGCCGTAGGAGGAACTATTGAACCGGGAGACCATGTCGGCATTCATATTTCCTATGCAGTGGACCCTGTAGAAGAGTCGACTACCAAATTCGTATTTCATAAGGTGCTTCTGACCAATATTCAGCGGGCTCCAGTGGCCAGCCCTGACGAATCCGAACCTGACGGAGCTCCACTACCGACTGAGTCTTTACTTGTAACGGTAGCTGTCGACGACGCCAAATCAGCCAGGATCGTTCACGGCAGTGAGTTCGGTACATTGTGGCTGACCAAGGAATCTTCCGACGCATCCGAAAGTGATAACGCAATAATAACCACGACTGAGGTGTACGAATGAGTCGGTTTATCCTCATCAGCCCGAATCAAGATTTCGAGCGACGGTTACGGCAGGCGACCACAGGATCACTGCCTGGGAACGTCCAGTCCTTGGCCGCTGATGCCCTCCACAGGCAACCGCAGGAAATCTTCGCACAATTGTCTGCGGAACGAACCGAAGTACTCATTCTTGGCCCAGATTTGCCCCTCGATGATGCGCTCCGACTGGCCACCGTATTCGACGTCCAGTACCCGGAAATCAGCTTGATTCTCGTCGCAGAAAGTCACCCGGAATTGATCATGCATGCAATGCGTGCCGGGGTTAGGGACGTTCTGAACCCTACAGCAGATGTTGCCAATATCCGCATGCTGTTGGAACGCGCGTGCCAAGCGTCGGCCAGCCGGAAGCGGTCTGAAGCCACCTTGTCCGCCACGCGGACTGAAAATAGTCTGGTCATCGGGGTGTTCTCCCCTAAGGGCGGCGTGGGAAAAACAACAATCGCCACAAACATAGCTGTCGGACTCGGCAAAATCGCCCCTATGAATGTCGTCCTCGTCGATCTGGATTTGCAGTTCGGCGATGTGGCATCCGGTCTCTACCTCAATCCTGAGTACACGTTGACGGACGCCGTCACCCCCTCAGCGAGTCAGGATTCGATGGTTCTGAAGGCGTTCCTTACCGCGCATCCGACCGGAATTTATGCGCTGTGTGCGCCCAAGAGCCCGGTCGAGTCCGACCATATTTCAGTGCCTCAACTATCCCGGCTACTGCAACAGCTGGCGATGGAATTTCAGTACGTAGTGGTCGATACCGGTCCCGGAATAACCGAACACAGTCTGGCGGCCCTTGAGGTTTGCACCGATGCTGTCTGGGTCACGGGGATGGACGTGCCAAGCGTACGCGGATTGCGTACCGGGATGGATCTGCTCAACCAACTGGACTTGATCCCTGAAAACCGGCATGTCGTCCTCAACTTCGCAGATTCGAAGACTGGTCTATCCGTCCAGGATATCGAAGCAACGCTCGGGGCGCCTGTGGACGTTTCCGTTCCCAGATCCCGGGCACTGTCTGTGGCGACCAACCGTGGGGTTCCACTGTTACAGGAAGAGGTTCGGGATCCTGCGACGAAGGGCCTGCGTACCCTTGTAAAGCGCTTCGACCCGAGTTGGCGCGCCAAATCTCAGCGCAAACTACATCGAAGGGTGGTCGTGTAATGAAGCTGTCAGAACGTCTTGCGACCCGTCCAGGTATGGCACCAGCAGAGGAGACACGGGCACCCATCCAGTCACGTCAACCCGAGCCGGCAGCCCCGGCTGGATCTGAAAGTGCGCCTCCGGTGACGCTCACTAGCAAACCTGCGGCCCCATCGGTACCTGCCGCTCCGGTCGAAGCGCCGAAGCCTCGAGTTGACGCATTCGCAGGGCTGAAGCAGCGGGCAGCAACGGCGCTGTTTGAACGAATGGGATCCAGATTCAACGATTCGGCAGTCACAGAAGAGGATCTGCGCACGGCAGCGCGTGAAGAACTCAGCCAAGTGATTGACGCCGAACAGGTACCGCTCACCCCCGATGAGAGGAGGCGGTTGATCCGCGATGTCGCCGACGACGTCCTGGGCCTCGGCCCCCTGCAGCGATTGCTCGATGACGAAGCCGTCACCGAGATCATGGTAAACCGCATGGACCAGATCTATGTTGAGCGCGCAGGAAAAATTGAGCTGACAGGCTCGCGGTTCAGCTCGGAGGAGCATCTGCGGCGGGTCATTGAACGCATCGTTTCGAAGGTCGGACGGCGGATTGACGAGTCATCTCCGTTGGTGGATGCCCGTCTCGAAGACGGCTCCCGCGTCAACGCCGTGATTCCGCCGCTTGCGGTCAATGGGTCCTCACTGACGATCCGAAAGTTCAGCAAGACTCCGCTTACCGTGCAGAATCTTATTGACTTCGGCACCCTTACGCCTGAAATGGCCGAACTGCTCGATGCCTGTGTGAAGGCAAAGCTAAACATCATCGTCTCCGGAGGAACCGGAACCGGTAAGACAACGCTGCTAAACGTGCTCTCGTCCTATCTGCCGGACACGGACAGGATCGTCACCATAGAGGACGCGGTCGAGCTGCAGATTCAACAGCAGCACGTCGTCCGGTTGGAAAGCAGACCAGCGAACACCGAAGGCAAGGGCGCCGTCACCATCCGGGACTTGCTGCGCAACTCGTTGCGCATGCGGCCGGACAGAATCGTGGTCGGTGAGGTCCGCGGCGGTGAATCGCTGGACATGCTGCAGGCGATGAATACCGGGCACGATGGCTCACTGTCCACCGTGCATGCCAACTCCCCGCGCGACGCCGTCGCAAGGCTGGAGACGTTGGTGCTCATGGCCGGTATGGATCTTCCACTGCGCGCGATCCGGGAACAACTGGCTTCTGCCGTGAATCTAATCATCCAGATAGGTCGGCTCAGGGACGGAACACGCCGTATCACGCACGTGACCGAAGTCCAGGGCATGGAAGGAGACATCGTCACCTTGCAGGACGCCTTTGTCTTCGACTACTCTGCTGGTCTTGACCAAGCCGGACGCTTCCTCGGAAAGCCCATACCCACAGGTATCCGCCCTCGCTTCATTGAGCGCTTCGAAGACATGGGCATCACCGTCTCGCCATCGGTTTTCGGCGCCAATATTCCAATGGGCAGGTGAACGACACCGTGACCCCGCTATTCCTTATCGGTTCCGCATCCTGTCTCGCCGCCCTGGCTCTGGTGATGTATGCGCTCAAGCCACAGCAGACCTCCGTGCCGCTGGACCGCCGTCGACCATTCGAAGTGGAAGCCACGGTCTCCCAGCTATCGCGGTTCGCCGGGTCCGCCGTCCGTGGCGTCGACCGGTTTCTGCAGCGTCACCCTCAGCGGCTGTATCGGCGCGAAATTTTGGAAACCGCCGGTGTCAAGCTCAGTCAAGCGGATATGTTCATCCTGGTCTCAGCGGGCGGTTGTGTAGCTGTCTTGGTTGGTCTGACACTGGGCGGCCCGTTGTTGGCTCTCCTGCTCTTCATGCTGACGCCCTTTATCGCGCACCTGATTCTGGCTCGGTTGACGAGCCGCCGGCGCAGTAAGTTCGATGGCCAGCTCGGAGACATCCTGCAGTTGCTCACCGGCGGGCTCCGGGCCGGCCACAGTGTTCTGCGGGCCATCGACGCAGCAGCGACCGAAGCCGACAGCCCGATGTCTGAGGAAATGCGACGGGTCGTGACCGAGACCAGCCTGGGCAAGGACCTGTTGGCCGCGCTCACGGATACTTCGCACCGGATGCAGAACGAGGACTTCGCCTGGATCGCACAAGCCATTCAGATCAACCGTGAAGTCGGCGGAGACCTCGCGGAGGTCTTGGACCATGTCAATGGAACGATCCGGGAGCGCAGCGAGATCAAGGGCCAGATCAAAGCTTTGAGCGCGGAAGGCAAGTTTTCGGCGTACATCCTCATCGGGTTGCCGTTCGGTATCGTCGGGCTGCTGAGCTTTCTAAGCCCCGAGTACGTAAGCGTTCTGCTGACGGACCCACTCGGATGGGTGATGATAGGCGTCTCACTCGTGATGATGATCATTGGTGCCCTCTGGCTGCGCAAAATCATAGACCTGAAGTTCTGAGGCCGGGTGGTTATGAACATCGTGTTGATGCTGTCGCTGCTACTGGTCTCCGTGCCTGTTGGGTATCTCGCTTGGACTGCCCTATCGACCGATAGGAAGGGGCGAAAGATCGTCCAAGCGAACCTGAACCGCGGCTTCGAAAAACCGGAGGAGGGCCGAACAGGCAATCCGAGCCTGTTCTACCGTCTGGGACGTACACTTACGCCGGCCGGTTACGTCAAAAAGCTTGACAGGTTGCTGTCCCTAGCTGGTCGTCCGGCTTCGATGCCCTTTGCACGGCTGCTGGCTGGTAAACCTGCGATGGCCATACTCGGTGCCGTCGTTGGACTGTTGTTCTTCGCTCTCAACCCGGGACCCACCATCGTGGTAATCGGGGTTTTTCTCACAGTGCTTGGTTACTTCATTCCCGATCTGATGCTATACAGCAAGGGGCAGGAAAGGCAGAAGGCCATCCAGTTGGAGCTGCCCAACACTCTGGACCAAATGTTGATCTCCGTCGAAGCTGGCTTGGGATTCGAGAGTGCCATGTGGCGGGCGGGCAGCAATGGCAGAGGGCCACTGGCTGAGGAATTGGTACGAGCGTTGCAGGATATGCAGGTCGGTAGAAGCCGACGAGAATCCTACTTGGCCATATCCGACCGCACCAGCGTGCCGGAACTACGTAGTTTCGTTAAGGCGATCGTACAGGCCGACGCTTATGGCATCGCCCTTAGCAAGGTACTCCGGACACAGGCAAAAGTAATGCGAGTGAGGCGCCGGCAGCGGGCTGAAGAGAAGGCAATGAAACTGCCGGTGATGGTGTTGTTCCCGTTACTGTTCTTTATCTTTCCCGTGTTGTTCATCGTGATACTCGGGCCTGCCGTTATCAACGCGATGGAAACATTTGGCGGAGGATAAGCTGCCAGCCTTAAGCAGCGAACCGGAGAAGAATCGATGGACACGACGCTCTCTGCTAAGCCGGTGGTGCGGCCGTTCGTCTTCAGCGTTGTCGTTCTGCAGCTGGCCAGCCCGATTGGCAACTTCCAAAAATCAGAATCAAAACTGCAGATGGCGCTCCCCGCACATGGCTGCGGCATATTTCCTGCCCTGCCGCTATCGACCTCATTGGGCTAAGGCGGAGCAGTCTTTCGAAGGTGACTCATGACGGCGAACTTCGCCGAATCGCACGCACTGGCTGTTACCCCGATCGGCGGCGCTCTGAATCCTCATTGTCTCGAGGGCGCATCGCCGTTCCATTCTTTGGGTGATTTCCCGCGGTTGGTGATCAGGCAATAGCCGTTGTCCTCACAGTGGGAATTATCGGGTCAATCGCTCTCATTGCGGGATTTCGTTCCCGAACGGCGGCTGGCTCCATAGCTGCCGTCACAGCGTTTGTTTTGCTCTGGGACCAGCAGACCTATAGCAGCCATCAGCTACTCTTGCTCTGCCTTAGCGCGTAGCTTGCCATGGGACATCCGGGCGCGAGCTGGTCCTTGGACGCCAAGGTTCGCGGATATCAGGAGTCGCACCTGACCTGGCCGGACATGCTGATCATGACGCAAATTTCGGTGGTCTATTTCTTCACCGCCATCGCAAAGATCAATCCCGTTTTCCTCAGCGGCGAGATGCTTCGCTCCGCAATGTGGATACCACTACCTGACTTTGCCCACGTCCCGCTGAGTGTCGGGGCTGTCGTCATGGGACTGTTTCTCGCGTTTGCATTGTGGTCCCGCAAGCTAGTCAAAGGGGCAATTGTTGGGGGCGTAGTGCTCCATATGAGCATTGTCGTTACTTTGGATCTGCCTCTCGTGCTCTTCGCATTCGCATTATTGACCCTGGGCACGTACCCCCTCTTCTACTACCGAACCAAAGCTGTGCATTCAGCGGAAGTCCAGGCTGTCGCCGCGCCGGTGTGAAGGTTAGACCCGCTCCAATAGCATGGCGGTGCCTTGACCGACGCCTACGCACATGGTCGCCAGTCCTCGCTGGGCGTTTTCCCGCTCCATCCTGCCGAGCAGGCTGATGGTTATTCGTGCACCGGATGATCCGAGGGCGTGCCCGAGTGCGATTGCACCGCCGTCTTTATTTACCGTTTCTGCAACCAGGCCGAGGCGGCGGATGCAGGCCAGCGACTGCGTGGCGAAGGCTTCGTTCAGCTCAACCGCGCCTAGGTCTCCGATCGTCCATCCGTTGCGGGAAAGCACCTTTTCGGTGGCAGGCACAGGACCGATGCCCATAATCTCCGGTGGTACACCGGCGGATGCGCCGTCCACCACGCGGGCATGGGGTGTCAGTCCGAACCGCTCCACCGCCCGCTCGCTGGCGACTACGATGGCGGAAGCCCCGTCGTTCAATGAACTCGAATTGCCCGCCGTGACGACACCACCCTGTTGGACTACTGAACGGAGTCCGGCGAGCGCTTCCGTTGATGTGCCTGGCCTTGGCCCCTCATCACGGTCAACGACTCCGGCCTTGGTTTGAACTGGTAGGATTTCGTCCGCGAACCGCCCTGCCTCAATGGCAGCGAGGGCATTTTGATGGGACCTGACAGCGAAGGCATCAGCGTCCTCACGTGAAATACCGTCCACCTTGGCGACTTCCTCCGCGGTTTCCGGCATGGAGAAGGTGGTTTTCTCCTGTGCGGCGAACCGTGGGTTGGTGAAGCGCCAGCCAAGCGAGGTGTCCGCAACCTCTCCCGGGCGAGCGAACGGCTTTTCAGGTTTGGCCATCACCCACGGTGCGCGGGACATGGATTCGACGCCTCCGGCCACCACGATGTCGGCCGCGCCGGTCTTGACTATCTGGGATGCCGTGATGATGGCGCTGAGTCCCGAGGCGCAGAGGCGGTTGACCGTCATGGCGGGCACTGTATCCGGCAGGCCGGCGAGCAAGGTGGCCATCCGGGCGACGTTGCGGTTGTCCTCGCCAGACTGGTTTACACAGCCGAGAATCACTTCGTCGACGACTTCGGGATCGATGCCGGCCCGGCCGACCGCCTCCTTGATCACCATGCCGGCCAGGTCGTCGGGGCGTACCGAGGAGAGTGCGCCGCCGTAGCGCCCAACGGGTGTCCGTACTCCCCCAACCAGGAATGCTTCGTTCATAAGATCCGGCCTTCCTCTCAGGCGAAAGCAGAGATGCCGGTGATGTCCCGGCCGATGATCAGGGACTGGATGGAATCGGTGCCTTCGTAGGTATGCACCACTTCCATGTCGGTCATGTGCCGGGCCACGTGGTTCTCGAGCAGCAGCCCGTTTCCGCCGAGGATGTCGCGTGCTTCGGAGCAGATCCACCGCGCTTTCTGGGCGGTGTGCATCTTTGCCAGGGACGCCATGGCACTGGTCATCTTGCCCTGATCGGCGAGCGTGGCAAGCCGGAAACAAATCAGCTGCATGGCTGTCAGTTCGGACAACATGTTGGCCAGCTTGTTCTGCACCAGCTGGTACCCGGCGATTGACTTGCCGAACTGGACGCGCTGTTTGGCGTAGGTCACCGCCGCTTCGTAGGCGGCAATTCCATGGCCCACAGCTTCCCAGGAAGCACCGCTGCGGGTGGCCGTGAGGACCCGGGTGACGTCCTTGAACGAATGGGCTTCGGCAAGCTTGTTTTCCGCTGGAACCCGCACGTTTTCGATGGTGACGTCGGGCTGCCAAATGGCCCGTTTGCCGATCTTCCCCGTGATCAACTCTGTGCTGTAGCCGTCCGGGTAACTGCCGTCGTCGTTCTTCTCGATGATGAAGCCCTTGACCTTGCCGTCACTTTCATCGCGGGCCCAGATGATGACGACGTCGGCGATGCTGGCGTTGCCGATCCAGCGTTTGCGGCCATTGAGCACATAGTGACCGCCTTCCTTGCGGGCGGTTGTCTCCAGAGCCACGGAGTCAGATCCGTGATCGGGTTCGGTCAGCCCAAACGCGCCGATCTTCTCCAACCGGGCCATACCGGGCAGCCAGCGTTGCCTTTGTTCCTCGTTGCCCAATATGTTGATGGTGCCCATGGACAGCCCGGACTGCACGCCGAGGAAGGTGTTGAGGCTTCCATCGCCGCGGGCCATTTCGACCGAGACCATTCCGGAGGCGAGCCTGCTCAGGCCCGGGCAGCCGTAGCCTTCGATGGTCGAGCCGATGATGCCCAGGTCCGCTATACCCGGCAACAGCTCAAAGGGGAACTGGGCCTTTTCCCAATAGTCATTGATCACAGGCAGGACCGACTCGTTGACAAAGCCGCTGACCTTCTTGCGGATCAGCACTTCCTCTTCGGACAGCAGTTCATCCAGGAGGTAGTAATCGGTGTTGACGATGTCTGTGTTCATGGCGTCGATGCTCATGGTTCTCCTTCTCGAAAAATGTAAAACGGACAGATCAGGCGTTGGTTGTCGCCATGTCTGCGCTGTTGAGGCCGGTCGTTTGGTAGGTGGAAAGTTCCTGCCGCTCAATAGCGGTGAGCGGCCGGGCGCCGGCACCGCTTTGTTCCATCGGCACCATGACGGTTGAGGCTTTGAAAACCTGCATCCCGACCTGGCTGCCGGCATAGTTCAGGGTGTAGGACCTGGTTCCAATGCGCGTAACGGTGATGTCCACATCCACATCGCTGCCATATTCAGTTGGCGCCAGATAGTCGAGCTGCAGGGACGCGACGACAGTTTGGTTCTCCCGGTCCACGGGCGCGATGTTCTCCAATTGGGCACGCCACTGGATACGCGCCTCCTCGAGAAGCGTGACCACGCGGGCATTGTTCACGTGCCCATTAAGGTCCATATCGGACCAACGGACGTACGACGACGTCCGGAATCCCGCGCTCACCGTGCACCGGCCATCTGGGCCGCCAACCAGCCCCGCACCAGTTCCGAACTCGAACCCAGGACCGGCGGCGCCAGTTCGTAGGTGGCCGGTGTCCGGGAGAATTCGACGGGGTGCCGCACGGTGGGAATCTGCCGTTCAAATGGACCGGGAAGCACCACCGGCTCCAGTCCCAGTCGTTCTGCAAACTCGACGCCGCCTTTGACATCCTGGATGGGCGCACAGGGCAATCCCGCTCCGGACAGGATGGGGAACCATTCTTCGGCAGAACGGACGGCGAGTTGCTCCTCCAGCAGAACCCGGAGGTCAGTGCGGTGGGCGTTGCGCTGCTCGGCGGTGATGAAGCGGGGATCGTCGGCCAGTTCAGGGATATCGAGCGCATTGCAGAGGCGTGCGAACTGGCCGTTGTTCGCGGCGGCGATAACCAGCCGTCCATCCCCGGTCAGCATCGGCTCGTATGGATAGAGGCTCGGGTGCTCATTCCCCATCCTGGTGGGAACGACGCCTCCGGTGACATAGGCGGCTGACTGGTTCACCATCCCGGACAGCGCCGACGACATGAGGTTCAGCTCAACGTGCTGCCCCTCCCCCGTGACGGTCCGGTGGTGGAGTGCCCCCAGAATTCCGGTGCTTGCATGCAAACCGGTAATGACGTCGAACATCGCCAGCCCTGCGCGGAACGGTTCGGTGCTCTGGTCTCCGGTAAGGCTCATCATTCCAGAGGCCGCCTGCACGAGTAGGTCGTAGCCAGGCAGTCCGGCGCCGGCGCCAGTTCCGAATCCGGTAATGGAGGCGTAGACCACCTGCGGATTGTGTTCGGCGACGGCGGCATAGTCGAGGCCATAGCGTTCAAGTCCGGTTGGTTTGAAGTTCTCCACCATGATGTCCGCCCGGGCGGCCAGCTGCTGTGCCAAGGCAAGGTCCGCGGCATCGTTGAAGTCCAGTGCAATGGAGTGCTTATTGCGGTTGACCGACAGGAAGAAGGTACTTTCGTCGTCGTGCACCGGAGGCTTCCACGTCCGCGCGTCGTCTCCCTCCGGCGATTCCACCTTGATCACAGTGGCACCCATGTCGGCCAGCAGCATCGTGCAGTAGGGGCCGGCAAGCACCCGGCTGAAATCGGCAACAACGAGACCGCTCAAGGGGCCGGTACCGGTACGTCCAAACAACTCGTTGAGTTTGGCCGATGCAGATGCAGTCATTGCTAGATCCCTCCATTGGTGTGCTGCGTATCACTTAGACTTCCAGAGCTATTACGTGGCGTCCAATACAAATTGGGTAGCTGATTATTGCTTCGAGAGTATGGATAAGATGGGCGTGCCTGGCGGTTGTTCGTTGGAGGCGGACCGTGATTCATGTCCTCGGGCTCAGCAATCATTGACGAATGGCTTTACTTACGGCAATAATTCCGTCTCATGGAACTTCAACAGATCCGCTCCTTCCTGGCTGTGGCCAACGAACTCCACTTCGGCCGGGCTGCGGAGCGCCTGCATATTGCCCAACCTCCGCTTAGCCGCACCATCAAGAACTTGGAACGGGAGTTGGGCGCACTGCTGTTTGAGCGCAGCACCCGGAACGTGAAACTGACGACGGCGGGCCAGGCCCTGATGGAGCCGGCCGAGGAGATCATGGCGGCCTGCCGCCGGGCAAAGGCGGCCGTGGCTTCTGCGGGCAAGGGCGAATCCGGCCGGGTGCGTTTTGCCTTTGCCGGCGTATCCTCGCACGTTATGGTGGGCAAGCTTGCCAAGCTGGTGCGCCAGACGCATCCGGGAATCGACATGGAACTCTACAGCTCCTACTACGCAGTCCCGGCGCTGAACGAGGTCATTGCGGGCACGATGGACATCGGTCTGGGACGTTGGAATTTCCTTCCTGCCGGAATCGAGTCCAGGACGGTCGCACGCGAGACGCTGGTAATTGCCGTTCCGGCGAACCACCGCCTGGTGGGACGGGAATCCGTCAGTATGGCCGATCTCGCCCGCGAGTCAATGGTGGCGCTGCCTCCGGACCCGGGTGCCGTCCTCAGGGACCATCTGGACAGGCTCTCGCACAAGGCAGGTTTCGTTCCGTCGATCGTTCAAGTTGCTCCGGACACCTCCACCCTGCTGTCCCTGGTTGCGGCGGAGATTGGATGCGCGCTCACTGTCTCCTCGGTACCGGCCAATGTGTCTTACCCCGGCGTGGAGTTCCTTGACCTTTCGGACCCAGTCGATCCCATAGAACTCCAGCTCATCTGGCGCGACGATGACAGCAGTCCTGCCCTGCGCGAAGTGCTTCGGCTTTCCGACGCCGTGTTCCCCTCCCCGGCAGCGGATCCGGAGGCTGTAACCCCCGGATCCACCTAGCTACAGGCGGTCCGGCCGGTTCCGCTGGCTACTCGTTGGATACAAGGACCGGGTCCTCGTTTGGTTCCGAGCGCTCGGCAGCCGGCGCCGTCGTCGTTCTCTCATCCTTGCGGCGCAGGAGCAGTGTCAGCAGCACCACCGCCGCGAGCAATACTGCACCAATGGCTGCCGCGATGAACCCGGGCATCAGGAAACTGACACCGGCCACCCCGGAAAGCACCCGGAGCAGGATTGGAATCCGCCGCCGCATGCCGAGCAACCAGCCTTCGAAAGCACAGGCCAGGGCGTAGACGCCGATCAGGCTCAGCAGGAATGCCGTCACAATTTCTGGAAGTGGCGCCTGTGCCACCAACGCCGGATTGAGCGCAAACCCGAACGGCACGATGTACTTCACGGCGCCCAACCGCATCGCAGAGATACTGGTCTTCATCGGATCCGCGCCGGCAACCCCCGCCGCCGCGTAGGACGCCAGCCCCACCGGAGGCGTGATGTAGGAAACGGCGGCCCAGTAGATCACGAAAAGGTGGGCTGCGATCGGGTTCACACCAAGTTCGACGACGGCGGGCACCATCACGATGGCAAGGAACACGTAAGCGGCGGAAACAGTCATGCCCATGCCCAGGATGAAGCACGTGACAGCTCCCGCAATCAGCATGAGCACCACATTGTCGCCCACAAGAACGAGCAATTCCCGGGCGAGGGAAAGGGACACGCCGGACATGCTAAGCCCGCCGACGATAAGGCCTACACCGGCGATGATTCCGAGTATCTCGCTGATGGTCTTGCCACAGTCGAACAGCATCTCAATCAGTCCGCGGGGAGTCAGCCGGTCCGCACGCTTCAACATTCCGTAAAGCACCAGCGCACCGGCGACCCAGAAGGGTGCCTGGGTTTCCGTGGTGACGATCAGTAACCCGGTCAGCAGCACCAGTGCCGCCACATAGGGCCAGCCGGAAGCCAGGACGGCTTTGAACCGGGGCAGCTGAGAGCGGTCCAGTCCGGTGAGGCCCTTTTTGGCTGAGTACGCATCAATCTGCAGGTAGATGCCGACGTAGTAGAGCACTGCAGGAATGGCCGCCGCGATGAGTATTTCCTTGTAGGGAACACCGACAAAGGAGATCATCAGGAAGGCCGCTGTACCCATAACCGGCGGAGTAATCGATCCGCCCGAGGACGCCGTAGCTTCGACGGCTCCCGCGAAACGCGGCGCAAATCCCGATCTGATCATTGCCGGAATTGTCATCGGGCCGGTGGTGAGCACATTTGAAACTGCGCTTCCGCTCATCATCCCCATGGAGGCGCTACTGGCCACGGACACCTTGGCCGCGCCACCACGGGCGCCTCCAAACAGGGACTGTGCCAGATCATGGAAGAAGGACGATCCGCCGGTGTGCTTAAGAATTACGCCAAAGAGCAGGAAGCCGATGAGAATGCTTGCGGCCGCCTGCAATGGCAGGCCCATGATGCTCTCCACACCAACCGCATGGATCTGCGCCGTGGTTCGGAAGTCATGGGAAATTCCCTGCAGGAAGTCGACCGGCATCCGGGAGGCAAACATCGGATAGACCGAGAACAGGAATGCAATGACCGTCACGGTGAAGCCCGCAGTGCGGCGCAGCGCCTCAAGCGCCAGTCCCCACAGGATCACGCTGAAGACGGTGGCCAGCGCAGGCGCGGCATAGTCCCAGCCGAAGGTAAGGATGGTCTTCGCATTCGTTCCGAAGTACAAGGTGACAAGAATCGTCACGGCAAAGAGAACGACGTCGTACCAGGCGAGCGCCGGAGGGCGGCTGGAGGGCAGCGCCTGTCCCTGCGTGCTCACTGCCGGCACGGGGGCAACCTTTGCTGCCGGGAAGATGATGAAGGTAATCGAAAGGAAGCAGGTCAGCATGAAGTAGAGGTAGGCATGGGTCAGCAGGGTGATTCCGAAGAGTCCCCACATGAATGCCTGGTTCATGGACAGCAATATGCCGACGATCGTCATCAGCACTACAACGGTGCGCCATAAGCTGTTGAGGCGCGGACCGGCGGATTCATTGGCCTGCCCGGGGTGCGATGAGCTGCCCCGGAAGGACCGCATCAAATTAGTCAAGGTTCTCTTCCTTCCACGCGATCCATTCCTGCGCGAGTTTGTCTTTATCCGCTGTTTTTATGAATTCTTCCCAGCCGGACTGGAGGCGGGACTGGCGCTCAATAAGGCGGTTGTTCTTCCGCTCGGCTTCCTTGGTCCACAATCCCTTTTCCTTCAGATAGCTGACGGTGCCTTCATGGAACGGAACCACTTGGGGTTTATGGAGAACTTCCTTCAGCGCGAATTCGCTGACCGATGGAGTCGTGTTTTTGTATCGGTCGTAATTCTCATCAATTGCCTTTACCAGTTCATACACCGTCTGGTCGTCGGTATCCGCATAGGTGGAGATGGGGACGGTATAGGCGAAATTCTTCGCGGACTCGCCCTCCTCCATTCCCGGTGCGCCGGAGAATTCACCCACTGTGACCATGGGCGCCAGTTCATGCACGCGTTTCATCCTCTTGGGTGACTTTTTGTCCATACTCATCCAGTCGACGTCGACCTTGCTGGCGAGCTCCTCGAGGTTGGAGCCGTACGCGCTGCTGAAGAGGACATCAATCCGTCCTGTTTCCAGCGCTTCCGTCTGATCGCTGTAGCTCATGTCCACGGGCTTCACGTCATCCCATGTCAATCCGCCGTAGGCAAGGTACGCCTCCAGCTTGATGTTGATGGAGTTGTTGGCAATGATGCGGGGAAATTTCTTGCCCTTCAGGTCTTCGAAGCTATCGATCCCGGCATCCTCGCGGGCGAGCATTCCATAGTTGCCCATCGGCGCCCACACAATGCGAAGATCCTGCGGGCCCCAGTTCTCGCTGGCAAAATCCTGGATTCCTTCGAATGCGAAATAGTACTCATCGCCCATCCGGCTGAACTGGGCGCTATCTGCCCGCATGGGTGCAACGCGGCCAATCATCGTGTCGGAAGGGAGTATGCGAACCTGGGTGCCCTGCACACGGGTGAGGCTGTCGGCGACGGCGGCGAGGTCGTTGTAGGTTCCGGTTCCCACCCCGTAGGTCGTCATAACGAGTTGGGAATCCAGGTCTCCCTTTGCCGGAGCACCGCCGGTGACGATCCCTGCGGCGAGAATTGCAGCCATAGCAGCGCCAGTCAGTAATTTCTTCATTGAAGCCCCTCGCGTTCCGCTTCCACCGGTATTCGGCGACTTGCGGACGTCGTAGCGTGATTTGTTATCCACGTCACTCTTACAGAGGCCACTGCCCTGAATCCAATACTTTATCCGGATGGGATTGATACCCAGGGCGCCGTCGGCTTCAAAGACCGCGCGTTTTCAGGGACTGATCCCAATTACGTCGGTTGCATGCATCAATGGGACACCTTTTTGGTATTGGAACGAACCTAATAACCCTGCAAGAGTGAAGATGATCACCCCAACGCCCGCAGGAACCGGCGGGCCAAACCCGGAGGAACACATGGCAATCTTGGAACTGTCCCCGGAGGCAAGCGCCCGTCCGGCCAGCCCGGAACCGGTCCGGCAGGACAATAGGTCCGACATCCTGGACCTTGACGGTCTGCTCACGGATGATGAGTTGGCCGTGCGGGCCCGCGTTCGGAACTTCGTGGACGAGCGGATCAAGCCGAACATTGCCGAATGGTACGAGGACGCCACATTCCCGGTCGCCCTGATGCGCGAACTGGGCAGCCTCGGAGTTCTGGGCATGCACATATCCGGTTACGGCTGTCCCGGACGGTCGGCTGTCGAGTATGGCCTCGCCGCAATGGAGCTCGAGGCCGGAGACTCGGGCATCCGTACTTTGGTCAGCGTCCAAGGCTCCCTCGCCATGAGCGCCATCCACAAGTGGGGATCCGAGGAGCAGAAGAACCAGTGGTTGCCGTCCATGGCCACCGGGCACACTGTTGGATGCTTCGGCCTCACGGAACCCACCGCCGGCAGCGATCCGTCCAGCATGAACACCTTCGCCCGGAAGGATGGAGAGGACTGGGTCCTCAATGGTGCCAAGCGCTGGATCGGCCTGGCCACCATTGCGCAGGTTGCGGTGATTTGGGCAATGACCGACGACGGCGTCCGCGGCTTCCTGGTTTCCACGGACACCCCCGGATTCACCGCCACTTCGATCACATCGAAGCTGTCCATGAGGGCTTCGGTCCAGTGCGACATCGAGCTAGAGGACGTTCGTCTTCCGGATTCTGCGCTGCTTCCCGGGGCGAAGGGCCTGCGCGGCCCTTTCTCCTGCCTCAACGAGGCCAGGTACGGAATCATCTGGGGCGCCATGGGCGCGGCCCGGGATAGTTACGAAGCGGTGCTGGATTACTCGTTGGAGCGGTTGCAGTTCGAGAAACCACTTGCCTCCTACCAGCTCACGCAGGAGAAGCTGGTAAACATGTTGCTCGAAATCCAGAAGGGCACGATGCTGGCGATCCACACCGGCAGACTAAAGGACGCAGGTGCGCTGAAACCTGAACAGATTTCCGTGGGCAAGCTCAATAACGTGCGGGAAGCGATCGCCATTGCGCGGGAGGCGCGAACCATTCTCGGCGGCAATGGCATCACGCTGGATTACTCACCACTGCGCCATGCCAACAATCTGGAAAGTGTGCGCACCTATGAGGGCACAGACGAAGTGCATACCCTGATCCTCGGCAATCACATCACCGGCATCCCGGCATTCAAGTAAGGGGAATGATGGAGTTTTCAGTTATCCAGGCAGACGTCAGCGGCCGGTTGGGAATCATCAAGGTTAACCGGCCTGAGAGCCGCAATGCCCTCAACCAGCTGGTTCTGGACGAAATTGCCCAGGCTCTTGAAGTCTTTGCCGAAGATGAGCAGGTGGGCGCCGTCGTTTTCACCGGTGCTGGCGGGAAGAGTTTCATCGCCGGCGCCGATATTAACCAGCTGGTCCGCAAGACGATGCTCGACGGCCTGGCACCGAAGATGCAGCAACTGTATGACGCCATCGAAGAGTATGAGAAGCCGACCATTGCGGCCATCAACGGCTATGCCTTGGGTGGAGGGCTGGAGCTCGCGATGGCTTGCGATATCCGGATCGCTGCCCAGGGCAGCCGGTTTGCCTTGCCGGAAACGAACCTCGGCATCATACCGGGGGCCGGCGGAACACAGCGGTTATCGCGGTTGGTCGGCAAGGGCCGGGCGGTGGAACTCATCCTCACGGGCCGTATGGTCGAAGCCGCCGAGGCCGAAGCCATTGGGCTGGTGACCGACGTCGTGCCTGCGGCGGAGTTGATGGAGGCGGTCTCCGCCACGGCCGAAACCATCCTGGCCAAAGGACCGCTCGCGGTCCGGATGGCAAAGCTGGTGGTCAGGCACGGATTTGAAACAGACCAACGAACCGGCCTGCTGCTGGAACGGCTCGCGCAATCCCTGCTGTATACCAGCGAGGACAAGGCAGAAGGGACCTCGGCGTTCCTGGAGAAACGTCCTGCCAATTACCAAGGAAAGTAGCTATGAATTCAACACCAACTCTCGAAAACGTCAAGCGCATCCTGGTGGTGGGCGCCGGTGCGATGGGCTCGCAGATAGGTATGGTTGGCGCGCTGGCCGGATACCAGGTCACCATTCAGGACATTTCAGAGGACATGCTGGCCAAGGCGCAGGCTGCCTTGGCGCAACGGATGGACCGCAACGTCTCGAAGGGCCGAATGGAGCGCGCGAACGTGGACGCCGCCCTGGGAAGGATGAATTACCTGACCAGTCTTCAGGAAGCGGCGTCCACGGCCGACTTCGTCATCGAGGCGGCGGTCGAGAAGCTGGAGATCAAGCGGGAGATCTTCCAGGAACTCGATCGGCATGCACCCGCACATGCCATCCTCGCCACGAATTCATCCACGCTGGGGTCCTCGCAGGTTGCCGATATTACCGGCCGCGCCGACCGGGTATGCAACATGCACTTCTTCAACCCTGCGCTGGTGATGAAGTGCGTGGAGGTGGTGCGGCACGAAAACACCTCACCGGAAACCGTGGAGACAGCCATGGGTCTGGCGGAACGAATGGGCAAGTCCCCCATTCTGATCAACCGTGAGATCCCGGGCTTCGTGGCCAACCGGTTGCTGGGCGCCTTGCGGACAGAGGCCCTCAAACTCTACGACGACGGGATCGCCAGTTTCCAGGACATCGACACCGCAGCGAAAACCGCGCTCGGCCACCCTATGGGGCCTTACGAATTGATGGACCTGGTGGGTATCGACGTCGTCCACCTGATCAGGCAGGCGCACTTCGAGGAAACCGGCGATCCCGCCGATCTTCCGCATCCGGCATTGACCGAGCTATTCGAGGCTGGTCATTACGGGCGGAAGACCGGCCAGGGCTGGTACACCTACGCGGAGTAGGTGTACCAAGCAATTCCGGCGTTGAGGCAATGTACGGCGCCAGCGATCGTGGTATAGCCAGCGGTCGAGATCTAGCCGCCCTTCCCTGCTCTGTCCGGGCAGATTACCGTTCGGCTGAGCGGTGGGCCTTCCCATACATTGGTTGACCCGGGAACGGCATAGGAACCATGGATTTCATACGTCCATGTACCGATCATGGTCTTCCATTGGTCTGTCTTGGGGTACACATAGCCGCCAGCGTCGAGAACAACGGTTTCAATGGGTTCGCCAGCGGGATTAAAAACTGTCAGTTCATGAAGGTTTGCGCCTGGAACCTCAGCCAAGGATCCCACTGTGATGGTCAGTTTCGAGTCTCCTCCGGCTTTCTCACAGCTGGCCGTTGAAACGGTTTGTACCGCATCAGGTGCGGCCAGCTTGGCCGTGGTGACAGTCATGACGCGGCTGGCTGTTCCGGAAAAAACGGCCTCAGCCACGGTAGGGGTAAACAGCATCGATGCCAGCAGCATTAACCCCAGGGTCATGCGCCATAAGGCTCGCTTACACCACCTTGATCCGTACGATTCCTGGAGTACAGGCGGCTGTTGCGTCAACATGGCGTCCCGCCCGGCGAGTCAGTGTGTACGAAACCGAATGACCTTGTGGCGTTGCTAAGTTCGGCTGTTGCACGACTCGCCTCGGCCGAATTGCCCGAATTCAAAGCGGTCTCCAGCAGCACGCATAGCTCTTCCATGCTGTGCGCACCAGCCATAGCGGACGTTACCTTCAGGCTCAGGACTGCCTCCATGGCTTCCAAGTCGTTACTGCTCTGAACCGCTTGAAGTATCCGTGTGACCCGCCGAGGCAGGAGCTCCAAAAACGTGGTTATGAAATTCACTGCACCGGAGATGTTGTCCAGCTCGTCGGCCAACTTGCAGAAAGTTGCCGGGGAGAGGGCTCCCAGAGCCACGTTAGGCGGCGGAAACATTGGCTTTCCTCGCCGCTTGCGTGCTGCCGTCGTCGGTTTCCTCAGGGTTCTTGCGCCAGATGGCCATCAGCATGCCGGCAACCAATACCGTGGGTGCGCCGTACAGTAGGACTTTCATTAATACGGGCTGCTGGAAGGTCCGGATTGCTGTTCCAAGGTAGGGAAGGGTCAGAGCATGCCGGTCCACCTGGTCGCCCTCAAGAACCGCGGTCCATGGATCCACGCTCTCGTTCGCGTCACCCTTGGTCCGTACAGCCGTCGAACCATCCGGCTTCTCGATGACCTCGACAACGCGGTGGGTTTCGACCCGGTGATCGTCGATAGGGATGTGGTACGTGATGATGTCCCCCACTGCAACATCTTCGACGTCGGTTGGGACGCTTACGACGACGTCGCCAGAGTTGATCAGCGGCGCCATCGAGCCGGTAAGCATGGTGTAGGTCTGATACCCGAATACCCTCGGTCCGATGGCCAGGAACAGGAACGCAAGGACTGCCGTGGTCAAGAGGCCCCATACCAGGGCTGTGGCTGAGTAGCGCAACACTGTCCGCATGATTCCCGTCCCTCCCCCCGGCCAGCCTGGGCTTACTTGGTCGAGCCCGTGCGCTGACTAGCGTCGAACGTGAACGCGATGTCGCTCATGGCCCCTTGGTACTCGTTGCCGGCCTCATCAGACAGGGTCGCGGCAATCCTCAACTGGTCGGATTCCCCGGAATCGACGGCTGACAGTCCGGTGAGCGCCTGATTGGTAACGGCAAGCGTAGTGCTGCTCACGATGGGTGTGGTCGTGCCGCTACAGGTATCCGCACCACTCGGAACGGATACCCAGGTACCGGAGCAGGCGTCGATGGTGAAGCTGACAACGCTGCTGAGGTCAAGCCCTGCCGTAGCCGTGCTGGTCGTCGTGAGGCTAATGGATGCAAGGTCAGAAACGCCCGTGTTGGACAAGGTGACTAGTTGTTCGATGGTGTCACCCGGCAGCACATCCGCGATGGCCACTGCTACGGCGTCGTCGGGATCTCCCAGGCTGATATCGACAGTCCCAAGGCTGACATCCGCGTTGGCCGCGGTCGAGTCAGTGAATGCTCCGTAGGTTCCAAGTCCTGCGACGGCGGCGGCGGTACCGAGGAGCGCTGCCGATGCGAGGAGCTTGCCGGAAGTGGTCTTCATGTTGATACGCATTAGAGTCTCGTTTCAGTTGGCGGTTCCACCCCATCCCCCCAACGGGGTGGAACCGGGAACCGAATCTCTTCAGCCTCTTTGGCTGACATCTGCAACAATGCCTGAGCATCCTCAAGAAACGTTTGTTTACAAAGAAAGAAGCGCTCAGGATTCAGGAAATTTCATCCCAAGCTCAAGATTCGATCAAGGCAGGACGCGGCGGGCGCGCGTGGACTCCGCGCGCGACAGCATTTCAGCGTCGCCCGGGTAGCCGACCTCTTCGAAGACCAATGGATGCGCCGGCGACATTTTCGCCTGGGCATCGCGTTTCCTGGCGAGCAGTCGTTCGCTCAGCCATTCGGCCGACCTGTCGCCGGATCCGACAAGCAGGGCCGCACCGATCAGGCAACGGACCATGTTGTGGCAGAAGGCGTCCGCCTGGACAGTGGCGACGATGACG
Source organism: Arthrobacter monumenti (assembly GCF_054511255.1). NCBI lineage: Bacteria > Bacillati > Actinomycetota > Actinomycetes > Micrococcales > Micrococcaceae > Arthrobacter > Arthrobacter monumenti. The sequence goes on from NZ_JBTNCY010000005.1 coordinate 88,387, forward strand.
CCGTCGTCGTTCCTCACAAATTCGAAGCGCTGCAGTTCCCGGATGGTTGTGCGGCCCTCGCGGGGTTTGCAGAATGCTTTGAAATCCTGAAGGCCCAGCAGCGCCTTGGCGGCATTGTTCATGACGTCGATGTCGAGAGCATCTTTGTACCAGAGCGTCAGGTGTCGGGTCAGCGGGTCCCAGCTGCCGGCGTCGTCGGCAATGCGGTAGCTGTAGCGGCGCCAGAGTGCGGAGAAACGGGCGTCGAAGCCCGCCGGCGCCAGGACGGCATCGTGCACTTGGATGGCATTGACGCTGCTGTCGGCGGCGAGACTGTCGGTCCGGACGTCGGCGCCCGAGAAACCGATATGCAGAATCTTGTTCATGACACCGCGGAGCCGGCGCTGCAACGCCTCCCCCGGTTCGAGGTCCTTGCCGCGGCTGAGTCCGTACCACTCATCGGGCGACAGATCGAAATGGACCACCTGGCCCCGGGCGTGGACTCCGGCGTCGGTCCGGCCGGCGACGGTGGCACGGACGGGACGGCGGATCAGCGTGGCGAGCCCCTCTTCCAGGACACCCTGTACTGTGATGCGGCCGGGCTGTATGGCCCACCCGGAGAAGGGACCGCCGTCGTAGGCCACCCGCATTTTGACACGCAAAAGCCCGCCGCCCCCGGATTGGGGTACAGCGGGCTGGTGCGTTGTCATATCAACAGGTGAAGCTAGGCCTTCTTCTCGGGCTCGTCTTCTTCGTTGCCTTTTTCGACGTCGACGGCGGGGGCTTCCGCGGCTGCCGACTCGTCCTTGGTCTCGTCAGCCGAATCGGCGGACGGGGCGCTGTCTGCCGATTCCGGGGAATCAGCGGAGTCGGCCGAATCGCCGCTGTCTGCGGACTCGGCAACGGGGGCCGGGGCTGCGGACTTGGTGGCGGTCTCGGCTTCAGCAACAGTTGCCTGCTTGGGGCTGACCGGGTCCAGGATCAGTTCGATGACGGCCATGGGGGCGTTGTCGCCCTTGCGGTTGCCGATCTTGGTGATCCGGGTGTAACCGCCGTCGCGGCCTTCAACTGCGGACGCGATGTCGGTGAACAGCTCGTGCACAATTGACTTGTCGCGGATCTGGGCCAGCACGCGGCGGCGGCTGGTCAGGTCCCCGCGCTTGGCGAAGGTCACCATGCGCTCCGCGAAAGGACGCAAGCGCTTGGCTTTGGTAACTGTGGTGGTGATGCGCTTGTGCTCGAACAGAGCAGCGGAGAGGTTCGCGAGCATCAAACGCTCGTGTGAGGCTCCGCCTCCCAGGCGCTTACCCTTTGTGGGCGTAGGCATTGTAGTTTCTCCTCAAATGGTGCTCTGCGAGGGAATCTTCTCTCAGAGCGTCTGTCGCGATTTAGAGTTGGTCGTCTTCGTCGCTGTAGTCGGCCTCGTCGTCTTTTTCTTCGGCGGCGCGTGCCAGGTCGAACCCTGGGGGCGAATCCTTGAGCGAAAGCCCAAGCTCGACCAGCTTTGCCTTGACCTCATCGATGGACTTCGCACCGAAGTTACGGATGTCCATGAGGTCTGCCTCGGAGCGGGCCACGAGTTCACCCACGGAGTGGATGCCCTCGCGCTTGAGGCAGTTGTAGGAACGGACGGTGAGGTCCAGATCCTCGATCGGCAGTGCCATATCCGCTGCCAGTGCGGCGTCGGTCGGCGACGGACCAATCTCGATGCCCTCGGCCGTGGTGTTCAGCTCACGGGCAAGACCAAACAGTTCAACCAAGGTGGTGCCGGCGGAGGCGACGGCGTCGCGCGGTGCCATGGCTTCCTTGGTTTCGACGTCGACCACCAGGCGGTCGAAGTCGGTGCGCTGCTCAACACGGGTGGCTTCCACGCGGAAGGTCACCTTCAGGACCGGCGAGTAGATGGAGTCAACCGGAATACGGCCGATCTCTGCATCCGCGGACTTGTTCTGAGCAGCCGAAACGTAGCCGCGGCCGCGCTCGATGGTCAGCTCGACCTCGAACTTGCCGTTCTCGTTCAGCGTGGCGATGTGCTGTTCCGGGTTGTGGAACTCCACACCGGCCGGCGGAGCGATGTCGGCAGCCGTGACGACGCCGGGTCCCTGCTTGCGCAGGTAGGCGACGACGGGCTCGTCGTGCTCTGAGGACACAGCCAGGTTTTTGATGTTCAGGATGATCTCGGTGACATCTTCCTTCACACCGGGAACGGTGGTGAACTCGTGCAGTACGCCATCGATCCGGATGCTGGTGACAGCAGCTCCGGGGATGGAGGACAGCAGGGTTCGGCGAAGCGAGTTTCCCAGCGTGTAGCCGAAGCCGGGCTCCAGTGGTTCGATGACGAACCTGGACCGGTTATCTGCAACTACTTCTTCGGATAGGGTGGGGCGCTGTGCAATGAGCACTTAGGTTTCCTTTCGGCGAGCATCCGCTATATGACGCAACACAGGGATTGAAACAAACGTCTTGACTGACCGGCCAATAGCCCGGCCGTTAGCCAGCGCAGGCCGCCTGATCGGTACGGTGGTTCACGCTCATCTTTCGACGGCGGAACCGGCCCGTCATCAGGCGGCTGCGGCGGCTTGGTCAGTTAGACGCGACGGCGCTTGGGGGGACGGCAACCGTTGTGGGCGCTGGGGGTGACATCCGAGATGGAGCCAACCTCGAGGCCAGTGGCCTGCAGCGAACGGATTGCGGTCTCGCGTCCCGACCCCGGACCCTTCACAAAAACGTCAACCTTCTTGACGCCATGCTCCTGGGCACGCTTGGCAGCGGCCTCGGCGGCCATCTGCGCAGCGTATGGGGTGGACTTGCGTGAGCCCTTGAAGCCAACTTCACCGGCCGAGGCCCATGAGATGACAGCACCGGACGGGTCCGTGATGGACACGATGGTGTTGTTAAAGGTGCTCTTAATGTGGGCCTGTCCGACCGCTACATTCTTTTTATCCTTGCGACGCGGCTTACGAACCGCTCCACGAGTCTTTGGGGGCATTACATCTCCTACAAAAGGTCATCGGATCCCGTTGGGAATAACGGGTTCACGGGATCTACTTCTTCTTGCCAGCGACCGTACGCTTGGGGCCCTTGCGGGTGCGGGCATTGGTTTTGGTGCGCTGTCCGCGTACCGGCAGTCCGCGGCGGTGGCGGATACCCTGGTAGCTGCCAATCTCAACCTTGCGGCGGATATCGGCTGCCACCTCGCGGCGAAGGTCACCCTCAACCTGGAAGGTAGCTTCAATGTAGTCACGCAGCTGAACGAGCTGATCGTCAGAGAGATCCTTGACGCGGACGTCGGCGCTGATGCCGGTGTCTGCAAGAGTCTTCAGTGCACGGGTTTTGCCCACGCCGTAAATGTATGTAAGCGCTACTTCCAACCGCTTTTCGCGGGGAAGGTCTACGCCAGCGAGACGAGCCATTATGGCCTCACTCCTTGGATAAACCGGAGGTCGTAAGCAATCACATCCCTGCGTTCAGCAGGGCCCCGGCCTCCGACCGGGGGTTTCCAACTCTGGTCCTTGCGGACCGGCTGGTGCGTTGCCTTCTATTGAGTTACTACTGCACAAACTGTGCGTGGGCTAAGAGTTGATCTAGCCCTGGCGTTGTTTGTGACGCACGTTGTCGCAGATCACCATGACGCGCCCGTTGCGGCGAATCACCTTGCACTTTTCGCAGATCGGCTTAACGCTCGGCTGTACCTTCATGGGGTTCCTTTGCGTTCTTGCAGGTGTGCTTGGTTAGAGCATTACTTGTAGCGGTATACGATCCGGCCACGGGTCAGGTCGTACGGGCTCAACTCGACAACCACCCGGTCCTCGGGAAGGATCCGGATGTAGTGTTGCCGCATCTTGCCTGAGATATGAGCGAGCACAATGTGTCCGTTGCTCAGCTCAACACGAAACATCGCGTTGGGCAGCGCCTCGTTGACCGTGCCTTCAATCTCGATGACCCCGTCTTTCTTGGCCATATCCTCCGCTAACTTTTTGTTGCCTCCGCTGACGCGAAGAGCGTATTTACTACTGATTTGGTGTAATACTTGCCTGTTTCGCGCCGCCAGAATGGGCGCAAGAGCATAGACAACCAACAGACAACTCTACGTTAAGCACCGGGATAAGTGAAATCGGTGTACACTAGCGGACCTTCCTATCCACTATCACCTTCGCCGAACCCGGCTCATCACGGGCGCGAAGAACGTTGGTCCGGCCAAGGCGGAAAGTCGACAACCCCGTTGTCGACGGCTTCGGCATGTTCGATGGCGTCCCGCACCGCGAGTTCGACGGCGTCGGCGGCCGCTGCCTGCAGTTGCATGACTGACTGTACGACGGCGGCACCCTCGCCCGACAGCGCCCGCTCCCCCGTCGCGAGGGTGAAGATGGTGTCGCCATCGGCAAGCGTATGGACGGGGTTGAGCGACCTGGCCAAACCAGCATGTGCTGCAGTGGCGGTGCGCTTGCATTGGGCTGGGCCAAGGACGGCGTTGGCGGCTACGACGACGAGGGTTGTGTTGAGCGACCCGACGGTGCCGATGCCATCCACACCGTCGTTCCGGCCTTGGTCGACGTTCTCCACCGGTTCACCCGCGTTCCCGGACGCTTGCGTTTCCCCGCCGCCAATCGGTGAACCGACGGCGTTGACGACCGCAATGGCTCCGATGACGATCCCGGCGTTATCGCCCTCAAGGCGGATCGATGCCGTTCCGGTTCCGCCCTTGTATTTTCCCTGCGCCAGTACCGCCCCGGTGCCGCCGCCCACATTGCCGCGGCCGACGTCGTGCCCGTCCTTTTCGGCAGCAGCCGCAACCGCAGCCTCATAGCCCATACCGGCGTCGGGTCTGTTTCCGAACTCCCCGCCGCGGCCCAGGTCGAAGATGGCGGCGGCAGGAACTATCGGAACGACTCCCCCGGTGACCGGAAACCCCCTTCCCTGTTCTTCGCACCAACGTTGCACACCATTCGCGGTTGCGAGCCCGTAAGCACTGCCGCCGGTGAGCACCACGGCGTCGACGGTAGGGACCAGCGTGGTGGGATCGAGCGCGTCGGTTTCATGCGTTCCGGGACCTCCCCCGCGCACGTCGACGGAACCGACCGTTCCCGGCGGCGGCAGTACGACGGTTACACCGGTCAGCCAACCTGGATCGGTCCGTTGGGCATGGCCGACGCGGATGCCGGGGACGTCAGTGATTGAGGAGACCATGCTCCGATTGTCTCCCACCCGGCTGCCGTCAGCATCCATCAATGTCAGTGGGATCCAGTATCGTCATTCGCACATCTCAAATCGGAGGATCAATGGCTGCGAAATGGACCTTAACGGTCGACTGTTCCGACCCTGGCAAGCTGGCTGCGTTTTGGAGAGAGGCGTTGGGATACGTCGATGCCCCGCCGCCGGAGGGATTTGAGAGCTGGAGGGACTGGTTCATTAAATGCGAAGTACCCGAGTTCGAATGGAATGACGGGGCGGCGCTGGCCGATCCGGCCGGCGTGGAACCCGGCATCTCCTTCCTCAAAGTGCCTGAACGCAAGGCGGCGAAAAACCGGCTTCACTTGGACATCCAGGTCGGCGGGGGCCGGAGTGAGCCGTCTGAAGTCCGATGGTCCCGGGTGACTGCTGCAGTCGTGCGGCTGACTGCTGCCGGTGCCACCACCATCCAGGAGCATGCTATCGGTGGGATACCTGACCACGTGGTTATGGCCGATCCTGAAGGAAACGAATTCTGCGTGGTTTAAGCGTCCGATGGCAGAGCCGGACCGCCTGGCAGCGGACGCAACCTGCCAGCCTTCCGGTTGAGGTACCGCTGTTCAGGGATACTGCTTGTCAGCCGGGCGGCCAAGTCGAAGGCGTCCTTGGCGGCCACGGTGTCCCCTGCCAGTTCCAGCAGGTGTGCGCGGGCGGCGTGGACACGGTGGTTCCGTTGCTGGTCAGACCGTTCGAGGAGTGGCGCAAGGGCATCAAGTCCAGCCGCCGGCCCATGTGCCATGCCGACGGCGATGGCCAAGTTAAGCGTCACAGTGGGCGAGGGCGCGCAATGGTCAAGCATGCGGTAGAGGATGGTGATCTGCATCCAGTCGGTGGCCGCGGAGGTGGCTGCTTCACCATGGACCGCTGCGATGGCGGCCTGGAGTTGGAACGGGCCAACGTCGCCGGCGGGAAGGGCTTCCTCGATGAGGGCGGTGCCGCGGGCGATCATGTCGCGATCCCACCTTGTCCGGTCCTGCTCGGCGAGTGGGACCAGATCGCCGTCGGCGCCAATGCGGGCAGACGTACGTGCGTGTGTGAGCAGCATGAGTGCAAGGAGCCCGCTGGTCTCGGTGTCATCCGGCACCGAGCGGTGCAAGCGCTCCGCGAGGCGGATTGCCTCACGGGCGAGACCGGTGTCTACGAGGATCGTGCCGCTGGATGTCGTATATCCCTCGTTGAAAGCGAGATACAGGACATGGCGCACCACACGCAGCCGGCCGGGCAGACCGTCCCATGTCGGCGGCTGAAAGCGGGCTCCTGCTGTGCGCAAGGTCGCCTTGGCCCGGCTGATGCGTTGCGCCATGGTCGCCTCGGGGACGAGGAATCCCGCGGCGATCTGTGCGATGGACAGGCCGGCGACGGCGCGCAGAGTAAGGGCGAGTTGGGAAGCTTCGCTGAGCGCTGGGTGCGCGCACAGCAGCAGCATCTGCAGCGTGTCGTCTCCGCCATGGCGCAGAGCCGCGCTGTCGGCTGATTCGACGTTCCGGGTGTCGGCCGGCGCTTGGACAGCGGCGTCGATCTCGCGTTGGGTGCGGGCGGCGTGGCTGCGCTGGAGATCGATGAGCTTTCGTGAGGCCACGCGGATGAGCCACGCACGCGGATTGTCCGGTGTTCCTTGGGAGGGCCACTGAGCTGCCGCGGCCAGCAATGCTTCCTGGACCGCGTCTTCACACGTTTCGAAGTCTCCGCTGCGGCGCAGCAGCGCTGCGAGGATGTATGGAGTTTCGAAACGCCACACATCCTCGCAGCAATCAGGATTCACTGATCGTCGCCGCCGGGCCACATGGCGGGGCGCAGCTCAATCGTCTCGCTTGGACCGGCGAAGGCCGCCGCGATATCCTCGGCACGCCCGCGGGTGGCAACATCGATCATGAAGAAACCGGCGAACTGCTCCTTGGATTCTGCGTACGGCCCATCCGTCGCGATGGATTTGCCCGACTCCCACCGGTACAGCGTGGACGTCGCGGGGTCGCCCAGCGCCTCGCCGCCGAGCAACTCGCCGTTGGCCTGGAGCTGTGTGAGCAGTGCTTCGAACTCGGTATTCATCTGCTCGCGCTGTTCCTTGGGGAGAGCCTGATGCTCGGCGACGTAGTCACCCGTCGGATGCCCCCACGGCTGCGGGTTGGAGTGGATGAGGATGACGAATTTCATGGGTTTGGCCTTCCTGGAGTGATTTGGCCGTGCGGCCATGACACTTGGTACGTCGATGCCACGGACGTCGTCTCTACATCGCTGAGCCTAGTATGTCGAAAAAACCCACTCTTTTGGGGGAGATGGTAGACCCGGCAGGGGGATAAACCGGCGGTACCGGAAAAGCAGACTGAAACCATGACTATCAATTCACACTCTGTTCCGGACATCACTTCGGTTCGAAAGAGGAGTTTCATGTCCGCCCTTCCGCTGGTTACGGCCGCGGCCGCCCTGCTTTACGGCTCAATTGCGGCCGTCGGGCTGCTGACCGGCAATGAACTTCCACTGGGAAATGCCGACGCGCCGCCGGGGTACAACCCCTTAAATGGGCCGCTCGGCGATGTTCTCCATTACGCCCTTCCGTCGCTGGCCATGATAGGCGCGCTGATTGCTGCCGGTGTGCACCGGGTACGCCGACCGGGCAAGGCCTTCGTTTATGGTTCAGTTGGTTTCGCCGCTGTCTACTCCGCCCTGATCCTGCTATTGGTGGCGGACAGCCGGATCCTGACTGTTCTTGGTTACGCACCATTCCTGGCGGTAAAAGCCGTCACCGATCCCGGCTCCCTTCAGGGCATGAACCTGGATTGGACCGTCATGCTGCATCAACTGGTGACCCTGGCCGGCGTCGGCTTGTGGATCCTGACCGCCACCGCCGCGGCGCGGAAGGCGTCGGCCGCCTGTCTCAGCTGCGGCAGGAGGAACGACGACGGCGGCTGGTTCACTGCCGAGGCTGCCCGGAAGTGGGCCGCGCCGGTAACGATCGCGGCCGCAGTCATCCCGGCTCTCTACGCCTTCATCCGCCTGGCCTGGTTCGCTGGAATCCCGCTCGGCATCAGTACAGAGTTCCTGGCCACCATGCAGACCAACGGTATGGTCTATGCCGGACTCGGGCTGGCCGCGATGGCCCTGTTGGGAAGCGTCCTGACGCTGGGACTTCTCCTTCGATGGGGTTCGGTGTTTCCGCGCTGGTTGCCAATGCTCGGCGGCCACCCGGTTCCTGTCCTGCTGGCGGTGATCCCTGCCGGCTTCGTTTCCGTCATCGTCGTGCCGGCGGGAGCAGAAATGATCCGGCTGGCCTTCAGCTCGGAACTGGGAAGCATTCCTTTCGACTGGACCAATTGGGGCACGGTCGGTCCTACTGCGCTGTGGATTCTCTGGGGGCCACTGCTGGGTGCGGCAACCATTGCCTACTACCTCAAGCGCCGTCGAACCTGCAGCCGCTGTGGCCTCAACGGCTGACCGGGTGCGGGGATGAGTAAGAATAGGCCTATGGCAGACGGCAGCGGCGCCCCGGTCAAGTGGGCAGTCAAGGTCTTCAGGCATGGCGTGTTCATGATGATCGGCGCCCTGCTGGCCGTGCCCTATGTCGCCTTCTTTATCTGGGGAACCCAAGTCGCCGGTGCCGCTGGAGTGCACCCTATGGCCGCCGTCGTCGTCTTCTTCCTGCTGTTCCTCCTGCTCGCGGTTCCGGCGTCCTTGTCGGTGACCCGGGCGCTGGAACGGACGGCGGTCCGGGAACTGCTGGGAGTGGAGCTGCCCGACCCCCTTCCGCGGGGCGGGCACAGGCATCCAAGGCGCGTGCGTTTATGGAACCCCCGAGGGTGGCGGGTACAGGCGTGGCGGGGCGGACTCTGGTACCTGGTGCACCTGTCGGCGGGAGGGCTGACGCTGGTGGCCGTCGCCGTCGCCATTCCGGTTATCGTGACTCTAACCGTCCTGACTCTGACCGGTCAGACGGAATCGACGGAGCAGATCACCAACGTCCTCTCCCCCTTCGTGGACAGTACGACGGCGATCCTGTGGTCGTTGGGACTGAGCGCTGGAATCGTTGTGTTCACCGTGCTGACCGGCATCGCCCTGCCGCACTGGGCGCAGGTGATGCTCGGCCCTTCCGGGGCCGAACTGCGTGCCCTTGAGGAACACCGGGCACGGATCGCGGCGAAACGGAATGAGCTGGCACGCGAACTTCACGATTCCGTGGGACACGCCCTGACGGTCACCACCTTGCAGGCGACCGCGGCCCAGTCGCTCCTGCGCAATGATCCGGATTCCGCTGAACGGGCGATGCAGGCGGTGGCCGATACCGGACGTGCAGCTTTGGCGGAATTGGATCATGTGATCGGCATGCTGCGTAATCCCGATGGGAATGATTACCCCGGACGGGAGGGTGCCCCGGATCTGCGATTGCTGCAGCCATGTCTGGATCGGCTCTCGGAGCAGGGACTCGTCATCGACCGCCACTTTGACCCCAATTTGATTGGCCGCCTTCCTGGTGCCGTTTCCGCGGCTGCGTTCAAGGTGGTGCAGGAGGGCCTGACCAATGTGCTCCGGTATGCCCAGCCGCAGGAAGCCATCCTGCAGATCGACGACGTCCATGGCCGGCTTCATCTTGTGCTGACCAACCCTGTCGCCGTCCCGCGTCAGGTGCTGGGCGGCGGCCGTGGACTGGACGGTCTCACCGAGCACGCACGGTTGGTGGGCGGCACGGCACAATCGGCGCTGCACGATGGCAACTGGATCTTGCGAGCCGAATTTCCGCTCGAGGAGGAGCGCCCGTGAGTGAACCCATCAGAATCCTTGTGGTCGACGACGAACCACTGATCCGCTCCGGCCTCGCCGCGGTCCTCTCACAGGTGGCGGACTTTTCGATTGTCGGCGAAGCCGCCGACGGCACGGAGGTCTGGCCGCAGGTGCGGCGGTTGGAGCCGGACGTGGTCATGATGGATGTCCGGATGCCCGGACTGGACGGCATTGCGGCGACGACTCAGCTGCTGGACAACGCCGGGCGCCTGCCACACGTACCGCGGATTCTGATCCTGACGACGTTCGAAAGCGACGATTACGTCTACCAGGCCCTCAAAGCCGGCGCCGATGGGTTCCTGCTCAAGCGCGCCCGGCCGGAAGAACTGATCCAGGCCGTCAGGACGGTCGCCCACGGCGAATCGATCATGTTCCCAGCGATGCTGCGGAACCTCGTGGTCGAGCACGGTGGCCGCCGCACTGACCTCGTAGCCGATGCCGGGCTGAGCAACCGTGAGACCGAAGTCCTTCGTCAGTTGGCTCAGGGGTATAACAACCAGGAGATCGCCCGGTCGATGTATCTTGGCGTCGAGACCGTGAAGACACACATCGGCTCAATTCTGGCCAAGCTCCGGGTGCGTGACCGGACACAGGCCGTCATCGCCGCCTATGAATCCGGCTTCGTCCAGCCCCGCTCCTGACTAATGGCTCCCGGCCGGGGCAAAAGCATGGATTTATTGCCGCTCCAGGAGCTCCGCGACGTCGATCGTGTTGGGCCGCATGTCGACGGTGGGGCAGAATTCTTTGCTGCTGACCGGTTCATCGCCCGGGGCGCGGAAGACGGCGTAGCGCCAGTCGTCGCGGATACAGGTCACCATCGGAGGCGCCGGATCGACCGGCGGCAGCAGCTCGCCCGGGTTGGCAGGATCGTCGAAACCCGCTTCCCATATGGTTGCGCAGAGTTCCTTTGGCTCGATGGAGTCGATGGCTTCGGAGTCGTCGAAAACCGGATTTCCTTCGTCATCGCGGCCCGTCATTTCGCCTTGGTGCAGGGTGTATACCTCGGCCTGCGGGGCGTCGGGACTGGAACCGGCGTAGCAAAAGGTCGAGAAGTTGGCCTGCTCCTCGGTGACGTTGAGCAGCGCGAACCCGGCGGTGGCAGACACGACGGCCAAGGGCGCGGCCACGAACACGCCGAGTTGCTTGCGGCGCTTCCGCCGTCGTTTGTCTTCGCCGATGCGGGCCCGCAACCGGTTCCGCACTCGGTCCTTGGCGGAAGAAATTTCATCCATGTCCATCACCCCCTTCAGCTGGTCGTCATGTCGGTAAAAGTGGACTGGAGTTTCGCCCTCAGGCGGAAGATGCGGCTCTTGGCCGCGGACCGGGTGATACCCAGGTCCTTGGCAATCCGGGCATGCGAAGCACCCTCGATGAAGTGGATGACGAAGATATGGTGGTCCTCGGCAGGCATGGTCCGGACTGTTTCCAGCACGCGTTGCACGGCGTCCCGGGAGGCCACCGCTTCCTCCACATGGCTGTGCGAAAGGTAACGCTCGACGTCATGCTCATGGATGTCGAGCGTTGGCTGATTGCCCATTTTCCGATTGTGGTTGTAAATCAGGAACTTAGCCGTGGTGAATAACCACGGCCAAGCAGTTCCATCCGCAATCGTGACCTTGCTGGCTTTGGACCACAGGGTGAAGAACGCTTCCTGCGCCATGTCCTCAGCCACCGACATATCGCCGGACATGCGGCGACAGACCTTGAGCAGGTTGCTTGCGTAGCGTTCATACAGAACGTCGAAGGCGTCGTCGTCACGTTTCGCGCACCGATGGAGCAACTCCTCATCGGTCCTCGGGTCGGCCCCGGCACCATCCGTCCGGCGGCCGTCCTCCTGCATCAGCCAGCGATGAACCGGGCGGACGATGCGCGGTCATTGAGGTACCCGACGTAGCCCGAGCTCCGGTAATGCCCGTAGAAGGATCCGCTGAGATCCGAGTCGTCATAGAGTCCGATTCGGCATCCCGATCCTGCTACGAACGACGAAACGGTGTCGTTCCAGCCGGGGTAACCGCTCAGGTCCGCAATGTGGTTTCCGCTGTTGCAACCCCCGCTGCGCGAGATGATCAGGTATCCGCCTTCGTACCCGGCATCGCGGTAGAATCGGCCGACAACCTGCTGGTCCGCAGCCGCACTTCTCATCTGTAATTGTGGTGTGGGCCCGGACCCGGGGCTGGCGGATTTGAGCTGCGGCTCCTGCATGGTCTCCCGTGTGGGTTGCTGCATGGCCGTGTTCATCTCCGCTTCCGAGGTGAAGCATTGCATGGTGCCGGAATCGCCATTGAGCCAGCAGTACTCCTGACCAGCACTTGGCTGGCCTCCCGGAGTTGGCTGACTTGTCGCTGGCTGGGCCCCGGACGCCGGCACTGCGCCGGCGGTCAGCACCGCAGAAAGCATCAGGGCGGAGGCGAATGTACTTCCCAGCTTCCATGTTCTGAAATTACGCACCATTCCTCCACCATAACCAACTCCTTATCCAACAGAAGAAAAAAGACGGGGCAACGCGGCGGCCTGCAAGGCGGAAGCCGACCGGCCAGTATCCAGTCAGCAACGCCTTGCAGGCCCACCCCATCCGGGTCGGGGGACCGCCCGGCGGCCAGCCGAACCTGCGGCTCGCAACAAACCTTGGTTCAGCAGCGTTGACGATGGCCGCCCCACGCAATGCTGTGTGGAAGCGGAAGCCGTTCGCTCCCCCGCTTTCACCATTGCCGCGGTGGCCATCTACTTGGTTAATGTCGCGGGGTGCGGATAGGTTGCGCCGGTTTTCAAAGTTTTTTTCAACTTTTTTGATTCAGGCGGAAATGGCCGTTCTCAGCCTGTGATGGGGGCCGGCGTAATACCCAAGGGAGCCAGTTCGGCCGCGCCGCCGTCGGGGGCAGTCAGTACCCAGATGCCGCCACTGTGAACGGCTACGGAATGTTCCCAGTGTGCAGCGCGGGCGCCGTCGGCCGTGACGACGGTCCAGTCGTCGTCGAGCACTTCAGTCTCGAGGCGTCCGCGGACGAGCATGGGTTCGATCGCCAGGCACATACCGGCTTTGACCTTGGGGCCGAGGTTACGGCTGCGGAAGTTGACCACGTCCGGAGCCTGGTGCATCTCGGAGCCGATGCCGTGGCCGACGTATTCCTCGAGAATGCCGTACTTGTTGCCGGCGGTGCTGTTCACGTAGTCGTCGATGGCGCAGCCAATTTCGCCGACGCGGCTGGCCTTCGCCAACGCCGCAATGCCGTGCCACAGCGAGGCGCGGGTGACATCGGACAGCGCCTGGTCCTCCGGGTCCGCCTCCCCCACGATGACAGTGCGGGCGGAGTCGCCATGCCAGCCATTGACGATGGCGCCGCCGTCGATCGAGACCATATCGCCGTCCTTGAGGACATAGCCGCCCGGGATGCCGTGCACGACCTGCTCGTTTACGGAGGTGCAGATCGTTGCAGGGAACCCGTAGTAGCCGAGGAAGTTCGAGGTAGCTCCCGCCTTCTTGAGGACGGCGGCTGCCGCATCGTTCAGATCCGCGGTGGTGGCACCTGCGACGGCGGCCGCGACGGCAGCATCGAGCGCATCGCTGGTGACCTTGCCGGCGTCGACCATATGCCGCATCTGCGCTGTCGACTTGTACTCGATGGAGCGACCAAACATGTTCAAAACCTTCCAAAATACGAATGGCCCTCCTGCTACGGGTGCAGGAGGGCCATTCGGTTAGTAAATTTACTGCACGTCTTTGAGGGCGGTCATCACGCGGTCGGTGACTTCGTCGATCCCGCCGATGCCATCCACCTTCGCGACGATCCCGCGGTCGGCGTACTTGGACACCACCGCTTCGGTTTTCTCGTGGTAGAGATCCAGCCGGTGCCGGACTACCTCTTCGGTGTCATCCGTACGGCCATCCTGCGCCGCGCGGCCGAGCAGGCGCTTGACGAGTTCCTCGTCGTCGGCCGTCAGCTGCAGGACGGCGTCGAGCTCCTGGTTGTTGCTGGCCAGGATGTCATCCAGCTCATCGACCTGGGACGTGGTCCGCGGGTAACCATCGAGCAGGAAGCCGTCCTCGACGTCGTTCTCCTTGAGACGGTCGCGGACCATCTGGTTGGTGACGCTGTCCGGGACATAGTCGCCGGCGTCCATATAGCTCTTGGCCTCTTTACCCAGCGGGGTCATTTCCTTCACGTTGGCACGGAAGATGTCGCCGGTGGAGATCGCCACGACGCCGAGACGGTCCGAAATGCGTGCCGCCTGGGTGCCCTTGCCGGATCCCGGAGGACCAATGATCAGCATTCTCGTCATCGCAATAACCCTTCGTAGTGGCGTTGTTGTAGCTGAGCGTCGATCTGCTTGACGGTCTCAAGGCCAACACCCACGATAATCAGGATCGCTGCACCTCCGAAGGGGAAGTTGGCGTTGGCACCGATCAGCACCAGCGCGATCAGCGGAACGAGGGCAATCAGACCGAGGTAGAGAGCGCCGGCGGCCGTGATGCGGCTGATGACGTACTGCAGGTACTCCGCCGTCGGACGCCCGGCACGGATACCGGGGATGAATCCGCCGTACTTCTTCATGTTCTCCGAGACCTCGTCCGGGTTGAACGTGATCGAAACGTAGAAGTAGGTGAAGAAGATATTGAGCAGGAAGTAGAGCAGCATGTACAGCGGCGACTCCCCGCTGACCAGGTTGTTCTGGATCCACTGTGCCCATTCCGGCGGCGGGGTTGTGCCGTCCGTGGGGGTGTTGAACTGCACGAGCAGGCCCGGCAGGTAGAGCATGGAGGACGCGAAGATCACGGGGATCACGCCGGCCATGTTGACCTTGATCGGGATGTACGTGCTGGTGCCGCCCATGGTGCGCCGGCCGACCATACGCTTCGCGTACTGGACCGGAATACGGCGCTGGGACTGCTCCACGAAGACCACCAGGGCCACAATGACGAGCCCGATAGCGAGCACGCTGAGGAATACCGTCCAGCCCTGGGTGTTCAGGATCGCGCCCAGCGAGGTGGGGAAGCCTGCTGCGATGGAGATGAAGATCAGCAGCGACATGCCGTTGCCGACGCCCTTTTCGGTGATCAACTCACCCATCCACATGATCAGGCCGGTACCGGCTGTCATCGTGAGAATGATCAGAATGATCGTGATCAGGGTGTCGTTCGGGATGATCGGAACGGGACACTGGCCCAACAAGCTGCCAGAGCGGGCCAATGACACCAGCGTCGTTGCCTGCAGCAAGCCGAGGGCAATGGTGAGGTAGCGCGTGTACTGCGTCAGCTTCGCCTGCCCCTGCTGCCCTTCCTTGTGCAGTTCCTCGAACCGGGGAATGACCACCCGGAGAAGCTGAGTAATGATGCTGGCCGTAATGTACGGCATGATTCCGAGGGCGAAAATCGACACCTGGAGCAAGGCTCCGCCGCTGAAAAGGTTCACCAGGTCATAAACGCCGCCCTGGGTGTTGCCCAAGGCGAGACACTGCTGCACGTTTCCGTAATCGACGCCAGGGGACGGAATGAACGTCCCGAGACGGTAGATGATGATAATTCCCAGCGTGAACAACAACTTGCGTCGTAGATCAGGCGTGCGGAAGGCCCGGCCAAATGCGCTAAGCAATTGTCCTCCTGAAGGTCCTGAGTCGATGATGGGCACCGACGATTCTCAACAACCGAGTCTAGCTGGTCACTATGCCAGGTTTGGACCGTCGACGTGCCCCGAGTCTTAACTGAATGAAACTCTTGGTGGGCCGGAAGCCTCCGACCCACCAAGAGTTCAATCATTTCCTGCGAAAAATCACAGTGCAGTGGCGCTTCCGCCTGCTGCTGCGATCTTTTCTGCGGCACTCGCCGAGAAGGCATCTGCCTTGACATCAACCTTGACGGTGATGTCGCCACTGCCGAGGACCTTCACGGGCTGGTTCTTGCGAACCGCACCCTTGGCCACCAGGGATTCCACGGTGACTTCGCCGCCGTCGGGGTACAGCTCGGAGAGCTTGTCCAGGTTCACGACCTGGAACTCCACCCGGAACGGGTTCTTGAAGCCACGGAGCTTCGGCAGGCGCATGTGCAGTGGCAGCTGGCCACCGGCAAATCCTGCCGACACCTGGTACCGGGCCTTTGTTCCCTTGGTACCGCGGCCTGCGGTCTTACCCTTGGATGCCTCGCCTCGACCTACGCGGGTCTTGGCAGTCTTGGCACCAGGGGCGGGACGCAGGTGGTGAACCTTGAGCGCGTGCTCTTTTTTCTCTTCCGCCATGATTACTTCGCCTCCTCAACCTTCACGAGGTGAGAAACAGTGTTGATCATCCCGCGGGTGGAGTCTGTTGCATCCCGGACCACGGTGTGGCCGATCCGCTTCAAACCCAGTGACCGCAGGGTGTCTCGCTGGTTCTGCTTGCCGCCAATGGCGGATTTCGTCTGAGTGATCTTCAACTGCGTCGTGGTCTCAGCCATTACGCACCTGCCTTCTGCATGTTGCGCAGCAGTGCCGGCGGAACAACTTCATCCAGCGGCAGACCACGGCGGGCCGCTACTGCTGCCGGCTCTTCGAGCCTGCGCAGAGCGTCAACGGTGGCGTGCACGATGTTGATGGCGTTGGCCGACCCGAGCGATTTGGACAGCACGTCGTGGACTCCGGCGCAGTCGAGCACGGCGCGGACCGGACCACCGGCGATAACACCGGTACCGGGGGAAGCCGGACGCAGCAGGACAACGCCTGCAGCCGCCTCGCCCTGGACCTGGTGCGGAATGGTGCCCTGGACCCGCGGAACCTTGAAGAAGGACTTCTTGGCTTCCTCAACGCCCTTGGAGATGGCCGAGGGAACTTCCTTGGCCTTTCCGTAGCCGATGCCGACCATGCCGTTGCCGTCGCCGACAACCACGAGTGCGGTGAAGCTGAAGCGCCGGCCGCCCTTGACGACCTTCGCTACGCGGTTGATAGCAACCACGCGCTCAACGAACTTTTCCTTCTCAGCGTCACGGCCGCCGTCGCGTCCGCCACGTCCACCGCCACGACCACTGTCGCGGCCACCGCGTTCTCCGCGGCCACCGCCACGCTCGCCACGTCCACCGCCGCGCTCGCCCCGGCGACCGGCGTTGCGGTCCTCGGTGCTGCCGGCTGCAGTCTCGGTGCTCTTGTCTGCGTCAGAGGCGGTCCCGGTTGCTTCAGCAGCGCTACCTTCGGCCGCAGTCTGTTCAGGCTCCTGCTTCAAATCAGCTTCCTTTGCATTATTAGCTTCAGTCACAGCGACAACCCACCTTCGCGAGCGCCGTCTGCGATCGCTGCGACGCGGCCGTGGTACTTGTTACCACCGCGGTCGAAGACAACCGACTCGATGCCGGCAGCCTTGGCGCGCTCTGCGACGAGCTCGCCAACGCGCTTTGATTTAGCCGTCTTGTCGCCGTCGAACGCGCGCAGGTCCGCTTCCATGGTCGAAGCCGACGCCACGGTCTTGCCCTGGCTGTCGTCGACGATCTGAACGAACACGTGGCGCGCCGAGCGGTTGACCACCAGACGCGGACGGACCGCGGAACCGGTGATGCGCTTGCGAACGCGGAGGTGACGGCGTCCGCGCGAAGCGGACTTGCTCTTACCCTTGATTGCGAGAGCCATAATTACTTACCAGCCTTTCCGACCTTGCGGCGGAGCTGCTCGCCTGCATAGCGGATACCCTTGCCCTTATAGGGATCGGGACGACGCAGCTTGCGGATGTTGGCAGCAACCTCACCTACACGCTGCTTGGAGATACCCGAGACCGTGACCTTGGTAGGGCTTTCCACAGTCAGGGTGATGCCGTCCGGCGCCGCTACGGGCACTGGATGACTGTAGCCGAGGGCGAACTCGAGGTCCGCGCCCTTGGCCACCACGCGGTAACCGGTACCGACGATTTCCAGGTCCTTCTTGTAGCCTTCGGTCACACCGGTGATCAGGTTGGAGATCAGGGTGCGGCTCAGACCGTGCAATGACCGTGATTCGCGCTCGTCGTTGGGACGGGTGACGGTGATGACACCGTCGTCGAGCGTGGCGGCAATCGGACTGGGAACGGTAAGGCTCAATTCGCCCTTGGGGCCCTTGACGGAAACATCGGCTCCATCAATGTTGACCTCAACGCCGGAAGGTACCGAGATAGGATGACGTCCAATACGTGACATGTCTTCTCTTCCTTCCTTCTACCAGACGTAGGCGAGGACTTCCCCACCCACGCCTTTCTTTGCGGCTTGGCGGTCGGTCAGCAGGCCTGACGACGTCGACAAGATAGCGATACCCAAGCCACCCAGCACATGTGGCAGGTTGGTCGACTTGGCGTAAACGCGCAGGCCGGGCTTGGAGATACGACGGACGCCGGCGATGGAACGCTCGCGGTTCGGACCGAATTTCAGCTCAATCATCAGTTTCTTGCTGACGCCCTCGTCTTCAGCCGTCCAGGAGGCGATGTACCCCTCGGCCTTCAGGATGTCGGCGATGTGTGCCTTGAGCTTGCTGTATGGCATGCCCACGGATTCGTGGTATGCCGAGTTTGCATTGCGCAGACGCGTAAGCATGTCTGCGACAGGGTCTGTCATTGTCATTGGGCTTCAGCCCCTCCTCGTAACGGTTTCCGTGGCCGCATTTGGTGCGGTCCGGACCTGCAACGTAGTAATTAGTCGGTCTTGAACGGGAAGCCGAGCGCCTTGAGCAGCGCGCGTCCCTCGTCGTCGGTCTTGGCTGTGGTCACTACCGTGATGTCCATACCGCGGACGCGGTCGATCTTGTCCTGATCGATCTCATGGAACATCGACTGCTCGGTCAAACCGAACGTGTAGTTGCCATTGCCATCGAACTGGCGGGGGCTGAGCCCACGGAAGTCACGGATACGCGGCAGCGCCAGGGAGACCAGGCGGTCCACGAATTCCCACATCCGGTTGTTGCGCAGCGTGGTGTGCGCACCAATCGGCATACCTTCACGCAGCTTGAACTGAGCGATGGATTTGCGTGCCTTGGTCACCTGCGGCTTCTGCCCGGTGATCAGGGTCAGATCCTTGACGGCGCCGTCGATGAGCTTGGAGTCCTTGGCGGCATCTCCAACACCCATGTTCACAACAACCTTGACCAGTCCGGGGACCTGGTTCACGTTGGTGTAGTTGAATTCGTTCTGCAGCGAGGACTTGATCTCCTCGTTGTAACGGGTCTTCAGGCGCGGAGCGATCTTGGCTGAGGTTTCTACTGTTTCAGTCATTAGATGTCCTTCCCGGAGCCCTTGGCGATGCGGACGCGAACGTTGCGCTCACGGCCGTCGCGCTCGACAGTCTCCGTGCGGTAGCCGACGCGGGTCGGCTTTTTGGTCTCAGGGTCGACGACGGCGACGTTGCTGATGTGGATCGGGGCCTCAATGGTCTCGATCCCACCCGTCTTCGCGCCGCTCTGCGACTGGCCCGCCCGGGTGTGCTTGGTCACCCGGTTGATGCCCTCAACCAACACGCGGTCGGATTCGGGGAAGACCTGCAGAACTTTGCCCTGCTTGCCGCGGTCTCCGCCGCGGTCCTGCTTGGCGCCAGTGATGACCTGAACGAGGTCACCCTTCTTAATCTTTGCCATGGGCTACAGCACCTCCGGAGCCAGCGAGATGATCTTCATGAACTTCTTGTCACGAAGTTCGCGGCCGACGGGGCCGAAGATACGGGTACCGCGGGGGTCGCCGTCGGTCTTCAAGATCACCGCTGCGTTCTCGTCGAACTTAATGTAGGAACCATCTGAACGACGGCGTTCCTTCTTCGTGCGGACGATGACGGCTTTAACGACGTCGCCCTTCTTGACGTTGCCGCCGGGAATTGCATCCTTGACGGTGGCAACAATGGTGTCGCCAATGCCTGCGTAGCGACGGCCAGAGCCACCGAGAACACGAATGGTGAGAATTTCCTTCGCACCCGTGTTGTCGGCGATCTTCAGTCGCGACTCCTGCTGAATCACTTATTTCTCCTGTCGTCGCGCCGGTTCTCCTGGTGGAGCCTTGCGGAACGGATATGGTGGGCCCGTTGTCCAGGCGGTTGAGGTGGATAGTCTCCCCCGCCCGGACGGGCATGATATTGAACAGGCCTTACTTGGCCTTCTCCAAAATTTCGACCAGACGCCACCGCTTGGTAGCGGACAGCGGGCGGGTCTCACTGATGACGACCAGGTCGCCGATACCGGCGCTGTTCTGCTCATCGTGGACCTTGACGCGGGATGAACGGCGCAGCACCTTGCCGTAGAGCGCGTGCTTGACGCGGTCCTCGACCTTGACCACTACGGTCTTGTTCATCTTGTCCGAGACGACGTAGCCGCGCCGGGTCTTGCGGTAACCGCGGGCGTCCTCGGCACTGGTTTCTGAACTCACAGTTTCTTCCTTGATGTTTTCGCTCATTTGGCATCATCCTCGGAAACTTCAGCATCCTCGGACTTGGCCTTCGCGGCGTCGTCCTTGTCAGCCTTCTTCTTCGTGGACTTCTTCGTGTCCGCCTTGGCGCTCTTGACCTCTTCAACCGGAGCAACGACGTCGGGCCGGATGCCCAATTCGCGCTCACGGAGGACCGTGTAGATACGGGCGATGTCACGCTTGACGGACTTCAGCCGTCCATGGCTCTCCAGCTGCCCGGTGGCGGACTGGAAACGGAGGTTGAACAGCTCCTCCTTGGACTTGCGCAGCTCTTCGACCAGACGGTCCTTGTCGAACCCGTCCAGCTGGCTGGAAGTCAGTTCTTTAGATCCAACAGCCATCTCTATTCACCACCTTCGCGTCGCACAATGCGAGCCTTCAACGGGAGCTTGTGGACAGCCAGGCGGAGCGCTTCTTTCGCGATCTCGTCGGAGACACCGGACAGTTCGAAGAGAACACGGCCGGGCTTGACGTTGGCTACCCACCACTCGGGGGAGCCCTTACCGGAACCCATACGGGTTTCAGCGGGCTTTTTGGTCAACGGGCGGTCCGGGTAAATGTTGATCCAGACCTTACCGCCACGCTTGATGTGACGGGTCATGGCGATACGTGCAGCCTCAATCTGACGGTTGGTCACGTATGCCGGAGTCAGCGCCTGGATTCCCCATTCACCGAAGCTGACCGTGGTGCCGCCTGTTGCCTGGCCCGAACGCTTCGGGTGGTGCTGCTTGCGGAACTTAACTCGACGTGGGATAAGCATTTACTTGTCTCCACCTTCTGCTGAAGCACCAGTTGCTGCCGCGGGCGTTGCGTCTGCGGCCGGAGCCTCAGGTGCGGTCTGAGCTGCATTGCCCCTCGGAGCTGCAGCGCGGTCATTACGACGACGGTCCCCGCCACCAGCGCCGCCGCGTCCTCCGCGGTCGCCACCGGCTCCACCGGGGCCGCGGCCCGGGCGGTCGGAACCACGTCCACGGGACGGAGCAGCTGCCTGTGCCGCTGCCAGTTCCTTCGAGGTCACATCGCCCTTGTAGATCCAGACCTTCACGCCGATGCGGCCGAAGGTGGTCTTGGCTTCGAAGAAGCCGTAGTCGATGTTCGCGCGCAGGGTGTGCAGGGGCACACGGCCTTCGCGGTAGAACTCCGAGCGGCTCATTTCGGCGCCACCCAGGCGGCCGGAGCACTGGATACGGATACCCTTCGCTCCCCCGCGCTGTGCGGACTGCATGGCCTTCTTCATCGCACGGCGGAACGCCACGCGGGAAGTCAGCTGCTCTGCAACACCCTGGGCAACCAGCTGTGCTTCGATCTCCGGGTTCTTGACCTCGAGGATGTTCAGCTGCACCTGCTTGTTGGTGAGCTTCTCGAGCTCACCACGGATGCGGTCCGCTTCGGCTCCACGGCGTCCGATCACAATGCCGGGACGGGCGGTGTGGATGTCAACGCGTACACGGTCACGGGTGCGCTCGATCTCAACCTTGGCAATACCGGCGCGGTCCATGCCCGTGGACATGAGCTGACGGATCTTGATGTCCTCGCGGACGAAGTCCCGGTAGCGCTGTCCGGCCTTGTTGCCATCCGCAAACCAGTGCGAGATGTGGTCGGTGGTGATGCCGAGTCGGAACCCGTGCGGGTTAATCTTCTGTCCCACTATCGGTTCCCGCCTTTCTTGTTAGCCGAAGCGCCCGCGAGAGCTGCTTCTTCCTCGGGGGTGGCGAGCACAACCGTGATGTGGCTGGTCCGCTTGAGAATACGGTACGCGCGGCCTTGGGCACGCGGCTGGAACCGCTTCATCGTCGGGCCTTCATCCACGAATGCTTCGCTGATGAACAGGTCGTCCTCGTCAAAGGCGACACTGTCGCGGTCCGCCAGTCCGCGGGCGTTTGCCATCGCGGATTGAACTACCTTGAATACCGGCTCCGAAGCTGCCTGGGGGGCAAACTTCAGAATTGCCAGAGCCTCATTCGCCTGCTTGCCACGAATCAGGTTGACGACGCGCCGGGCCTTCATAGGCGTTACGCGGACGTGGCGCGCAATTGCCTTGGCTTCCATTGCTTTCCTTCTCTCGTCTTCTATGCCGTAAGAACTTACGTCGTTGAGCCGGGGGCTCAGCGGCGCTTGCCCTTGCGGTCGTCCTTCACATGGCCGCGGAATGTCCGCGTGATGGCAAATTCGCCGAGCTTGTGCCCGACCATCGACTCGGTAATGAATACCGGGATGTGCTTGCGCCCGTCATGCACGGCGATCGTGTGCCCGAGCATGTCGGGGATGATCATCGAGCGGCGGGACCACGTCTTGATGACGCTTTTGTTTTTTGAGGCCTTCTCGTTTTCTTTAGCGACCTTCACAAAGAGGTGCTGGTCGACGAAAGGACCTTTCTTCAGGCTGCGTGGCATGTTTCCAGGCTCCTATCGCTTGTTCTTGCCAGTACGACGGCGACGAACAATCATGTTGTCGCTCTCTTTGTTCGGACGACGGGTACGGCCCTCAGGCTTACCGTTCGGGTTGACCGGGTGGCGTCCACCGGAGGTCTTACCTTCACCACCACCGTGCGGGTGGTCGACCGGGTTCATGACCACACCGCGGACGGTCGGGCGGATGCCCTTCCAGCGGTTACGGCCGGCCTTGCCCCAGTTGATGTTGGTCTGCTCGGCGTTGCCGACCTCGCCGACAGTCGCGCGGCAGCGGACGTCAACGTTGCGGATTTCGCCGGAGGGCAGACGCAGCTGGCCGAAGCGGCCTTCCTTGGCAACGAGCTGCACCGAGGCACCCGCGGAACGGGCCATCTTGGCGCCGCCGCCGGGCCGGAGCTCAACACCGTGCAGGACAGTACCTACAGGGATGTTGCGCAGCGGCAGGTTGTTGCCGGGCTTGATGTCGGCACCCGGGCCGGACTCGACGACGTCGTTCTGCTTCAGCTTGTTGGGAGCCAAGATGTAGCGCTTGGTTCCGTCAACGTAGTGCAGCAGCGCGATGCGCGCGGTGCGGTTCGGATCGTATTCGATCTCCGCAACGCGGGCGTCGACACCGTCCTTATCGTGCCGGCGGAAGTCGATCAACCGGTACTGGCGCTTGTGTCCACCGCCCTTGTGCCGGGTGGTGATCTTTCCGGTGTTGTTGCGGCCGCCCTTCTTGGGCAGCGGACGCACCAACGACTTCTCCGGCGTCGACCGTGTGATTTCTGTGAAGTCGGCAACGCTCGAGCCGCGGCGGCCCGGTGTTGTCGGCTTGTATTTACGGATTCCCATAATTCATTTCCTCGTTAAAGTGGTCTCCGCCCTAGCTGAGCGGACCGCCGAAGATGTCGATTGTGCCTTCTTTGAGAGTCACGATGGCACGCTTGGTGTCCTTACGCTGACCCCAGCCAAAGCGGGTGCGCTTGCGCTTACCGGCACGGTTGATGGTGTTGATCGAGTCCACCTTGACCGAGAAGATTTTCTCGATCGCGAACTTGATCTCGGTCTTGTTCGAGCGGGGGTCAACCAGGAAGGTGTACTTACCCTCATCGATCAAGCCATAGCTCTTCTCCGACACGACGGGTGAATACACTACGTCGCGGGGATCCTTGATAGCGGTCGCGCTCACTTGGCGGTCTCCTCTTCCTTCTCAGTAGCCGCTTCCGATGCCTTGCTGGACGAGCCTGCACCGTTCGCCGTGGCGGAAGCACCGGCGGAGCGGGCTGCAACAAACGCCTCGTAAGCCGCGTTGGTGAAGACCACGTCGTCGGAGATCAGCACGTCATAGGTGTTGAGCTGATCAACATACAGAACGTGGATTTTCTCCAGGTTCCGCAGCGACAGGGCTGCAACATCGTTGGCGCGCTCGATGACGACGAGCAGGTTCTTGCGCTCTGACACGTTGCGCAGGGCCGTCATGGCTTCCTTGGTGGAAGGCTTGGTGCCTGCAACCAGTTCGGAAACCACATGGATGCGGCCGTTGCGGGCCCGGTCGGAGAGTGCTCCGCGCAGGGCAGCTGCCTTCATCTTCTTGGGCGTGCGCTGCGAGTAGTCGCTCGGCGTCGGGCCGTGGACAATGCCACCGCCGGTCATCTGAGGAGCGCGGATCGAACCCTGACGGGCGCGGCCGGTGCCCTTCTGCTTGAACGGCTTGCGGCCGGCTCCACTGACCTCGGCGCGGGTCTTGGTCTTGTGCGTGCCCTGGCGGGCGGCAGCGAGCTGCGCGACGACGACCTGGTGCAACAGCGGCACGTTGGTCTGTACGTCGAAGATCTCTGCAGGCAGGTCGACTTTTACGGTCTTGGTTGCCATGAGCTTATGCTCCCTTCACGGCGGTACGGACGAGAACGACCGAGCCGCGGGGACCGGGGACGGCGCCCTTGATCAGGAGCAGGCCCTTCTCGGCGTCGACGGCATGAACGGTCAGGTTCAGCGTGGTGTGGCGGACGCCGCCCATACGGCCGGCCATCTTCAGACCTTTGAAGACACGGCTCGGAGTGGAAGCGCCACCGATGGAACCGGGCTTGCGGTGGTTCTTGTGGGCACCGTGGGAGGCGCCGACGCCGTGGAAGCCGTGACGCTTCATCACACCGGCGAAGCCCTTACCCTTGGTGGTCCCGACGACGTCGACCAGCTGGCCGGCCTCGAAGAGTTCCACTGAGAGTTCCTGGCCCAGCTCGTAGGTGTCGGCATCCGCGGTACGGAGTTCGACAATATGGCGGCGGGGGGTGACGCCGGCCTTCTCGAAGTGACCAGCCAGCGGCTTGGTGACTTTCCGAGGGTCGATCGCACCGTAGCCGATCTGGACGGCAGTGTAGCCGTCGGTATCCTGTGCGCGCAGCTGGGTGATGACGTTGGAGTCTGCCTGGACGACGGTTACCGGTATGAAGCGGTTGTTCTCGTCCCAGACCTGGGTCATGCCGAGCTTCTTGCCCAGCAGGCCCTTCACCTGGCGCGTAGTTAAGGTAGACATTACGATGCGATCCTTCTACAGCTTGATTTCGATGTTCACGTCGGCGGGCAGGTCGAGTCGCATCAGCGAGTCAACAGCCTTGGGCGTGGGGTCGATGATGTCGATCAGACGCTTGTGAGTACGCATCTCGAAGTGCTCACGGCTGTCCTTGTACTTGTGCGGCGAGCGGATTACACAGTAAATGTTCTTCTCCGTCGGCAGCGGCACGGGGCCAACAACCGTAGCGCCTGCGCGCGTCACCGTCTCAACGATCTTCCGCGCTGAAGAATCAATGACCTCGTGGTCATATGACTTCAGCCGGATGCGGATTTTTTGTCCCGCCATGGCGTCGTGACTCTCTTTCTGAAGTACGGCTTCTCTATGGAAATACATCCCTTATGCGCGGCCCTGGGCGATTTCCCGCGTCCAGTCCGGCTCTTCTTCCAACAAGCTGAATCCGGAAAATTCCGGGTTCCTCACCCTGCCGAAGCTCCGACCCCCGAAGTCGGGCGTGTCGTTTCGTCCAAGTGGACGCACACGCATATTCTCAAGGAGGTGGGTTATATATGGGCCTCGCCCCGGGACCCTGCACCAAGCATTATCTTGGTCGGGACACGGCGCATCGAAGCGCTTGAACAACTCCACTAGTCTGCCATGCGGGAACAACGATCGCAAACCGGGGCGGTCCAGGGTGCTCAGCGTCACTCGGTCCGGCAGTTTTGATGCAGTCCGGAGCCGATTGGCCGCTCCAGGCCCGGACCGCGGCTAAGGGGCTGGCTCAAGGACCGAACCTGCACCTACCGGACTGACCCACCGCCCGCCGTCACTCCAGCCCACTTTGCGCCCCTGAAAACTGAGCACAGTCCGTCCCTGCCCACTCGCTGGCGTCGAGCATTGGGCTGAACAGTTCGCTACCCGCCCCGTTGCCTGCTTTCCGCGCCGTATCAGCCCCTAAACCGCCGGTCAGGTAGCTGCAGTGGGCTGACGAGCGGCCAACGTGCTGATCGAGGGCCTGACCCACGGGCAAGGGGCTGACGCAAGAGGTTGGACCACGTCCCGGGCATGGGAAAGGCCCCGCTGCCGGAGCAACGGGGCCTTCCTCGAAAGCGGTTCCGTCGGACAGATCTGCTGCCCCAGGCCGTGCCTGAGACGTCAGTCCGCGGAGCGCGTGTAGCCGAAGACTACTTGGTCACCTTGGTGACACGGCCTGAACCAACGGTGCGGCCACCCTCGCGGATAGCGAAGCCGAGGCCCTCTTCCATGGCGATGGGCTGGATCAGCTCAACGCTCATTTCAGTGTTGTCGCCAGGCATAACCATCTCGGTGCCTTCCGGCAGCGTGATGACGCCGGTGACGTCCGTGGTACGGAAGTAGAACTGCGGGCGGTAGTTCGAGTAGAACGGGTTGTGCCGTCCACCCTCATCCTTGGACAGGATGTAGACGTTGGCCTCGAAGTTGGTGTGCGGGGTAATGGAGCCCGGCTTCACAATAACCTGTCCACGCTCGACGTCTTCGCGCTTGATACCGCGCAGCAGCAGACCACAGTTCTCGCCGGCCCATGCCTCGTCGAGCTGCTTGTGGAACATCTCGATACCGGTAACCGTGGTCTTCTGGATCGGGCGGATGCCGACGATCTCGACCTCGGAGTTGATGGCGAGGGTTCCACGCTCGGCGCGGCCCGTAACAACGGTTCCACGGCCGGTGATCGTGAAGACATCCTCGATCGGCATCAGGAACGGCTTGTCCTTGTCGCGGATCGGGTCCGGGATGTTCTCATCCGCAGCATCCATGAGCTCGATGATGGACTCAACCCACTTCTCGTCGCCTTCCAGGGCCTTGAGGCCGGAAACGCGGACAACCGGGGCGTTGTCGCCGTCGAACTCCTGCGAGCTGAGCAGCTCACGAACTTCCATCTCGACCAGGTCGAGGAGCTCTTCGTCGTCAACCATGTCGGACTTGTTCAGCGCGACCATCAGGTAGGGAACGCCAACCTGCTTGGCCAGCAGAACGTGCTCGCGGGTCTGGGCCATCGGACCGTCAGTGGCGGCAACCACGAGGATCGCACCGTCCATCTGAGCTGCACCAGTAATCATGTTCTTGATGTAGTCAGCGTGGCCGGGGGCGTCAACGTGTGCGTAGTGACGCTTCTCGGTCTGGTACTCGATGTGCGCGATGTTGATGGTGATGCCGCGCTGCTTCTCTTCCGGAGCCGCGTCAATCGAATCGAATGCCGACGCATCGTTGATATCCGGGTACTTTTCAGCGAGCACCTTGGAAATGGCAGCCGTCAACGTCGTCTTTCCATGGTCAACGTGACCGATGGTGCCGATGTTGACGTGCGGCTTAGTCCGCTCGAACTTTGCCTTCGCCACTGGTTCCTCCTAGAACGTTTGGTAGTAAAACTTACATTCAGTGGCGCTTCTCGTCACTGAAACCCATGCAAGTCTACTGGGGGCTTCTAATTTGTTTAAATTTCTTCGATGGTTCGCCGCTTCCGGCACGGAGCCGGTTGCTGGCAGGTAGCGGTTGGCACCTGGAGTGCAGGTGCCAACCAATGGTGCTGCTACTCGCCGCGGACCTTCTGAATGATCTCCTCGGCCACCGCTTTGGGGACCTCGGAGTAGCTATCAAACTGCATGGAGTACACAGCGCGGCCCTGAGTCTTCGACCGAAGGTCACCGATGTATCCAAACATACCGGACAGTGGAACATGCGCGCGAATGACCTTCACACCGCTTGCATCCTCCATGGACTGCATCTGGCCGCGCCGGGAGTTGAGGTCACCGATAACTTCGCCCATGTATTCCTCAGGCGTACGGACCTCAACATCCATCAGCGGTTCGAGCAGAACCGGCTTTGCCATCCGCGCAGCTTCCTTGAAAGCCATCCGGCCGGCAATCTTGAACGCCATCTCCGAAGAGTCGACGTCGTGGTAGGCGCCATCAAGCAGAGTCGCCTTGATACCGACAACGGGGTAACCGGCGAGCACACCATCGTTGAGGGCATCCTGGATGCCTGCATCAACGCTGGGGATGTACTCACGGGGCACGCGGCCACCGGTGATCTTGTTGTCGAATTCGTACATTGCACCTTCGGCAGTATCCAGGGGTTCGATCTTGATCTGGATCTTCGCGAACTGGCCGGAGCCACCGGTCTGCTTCTTGTGCGTGTAGTCGTGCTTGGCAACGGTGCCCTTGATGGTTTCGCGGTAGGCCACCTGGGGCTTGCCCACGTTGGCATCAACCTTGAACTCACGGCGCATGCGGTCCACCAGAATGTCCAGGTGCAGCTCGCCCATACCGGCGATCACCGTCTGGCCAGTGTCCTCGTTGAGGGAGACCTGGAATGTCGGGTCTTCCTCGGCGAGTTTCTGGATGGCGATGGAAAGCTTCTCCTGGTCACCCTTGGTCTTGGGCTCGATCGCGACGTCGATAACCGGCGTCGGGAAGCTCATGGCCTCAAGGATGATCGGGTTCTGGGAGTCGCACAGGGTGTCACCCGTGGTGGTGTCCTTCAGCCCGATCGCCGCATAGATGTGACCGGTGGTGATCTCGTCAACCGGGTTTTCCTTGTTGGCGTGCATCTGGAAGAGCTTTCCGATGCGCTCCTTCTTACCCTTGGTGGAGTTGATCACCTGGGCGCCGGAAGCTGCCTTGCCGGAGTAAACGCGGATGTAGGTCAGACGCCCGAAGAACGGGTGGGTCACGACCTTGAACGCCAGCGCCGAGAACGGTGCCTCGGAGTTCGCCGGACGGGTGATGATCGACTCGAGATCGTTGACCGGGTGGCCCTCGATGTCCGGCACGTCCAGCGGGGTCGGCAGGTAATCGACGACGGCGTCCAGCATCGGCTGCACTCCGCGGTTCTTGAATGCTGAACCACACAGGACCGGGTAGATCTCGGAGTTAATGGTGAGCTTGCGGATGCCGGCCTTGATCTCGTCGATCGTCAGCTCTTCACCCTCAAGGTACTTCTCCATCAGGGACTCGTCGGCCTCGGCAACTGCCTCGACCAGTGCAACGCGGTATTCCGCGGCGCGTTCCTTCAGGTCTTCCGGGATCTCTTCAATCTCGTACTTGGCCCCCATGGTGACGTCACCCTTGGAGTCGCCCCGCCAGGTGAGTGCACGCATGTGGATCAGGTCGACGACACCCTCGAAGTCGCTCTCGGAGCCGATCGGCAGCTGGAGAACCAGCGGCTTGGCCTTGAGGCGGTTGATGATGGTGTCCACGGTGAAGTAGAAGTCCGCACCAAGCTTGTCCATCTTGTTGACGAAGCAGATACGCGGGACGTCGTACTTGTCGGCCTGGCGCCAGACAGTCTCGGACTGCGGCTCAACGCCCTCTTTACCGTCGAAAACTGCGACGGCGCCGTCGAGCACGCGCAGTGAACGCTCCACCTCAACGGTGAAGTCCACGTGGCCCGGGGTGTCGATGATGTTGATCTGGTTGTCGTCCCAGAAACAGGTGGTGGCGGCGGAGGTGATAGTGATACCACGCTCCTGCTCCTGTGCCATCCAGTCCATCGTCGAGGCGCCGTCGTGGGTCTCGCCGATCTTGTGGTTGATACCGGTGTAGAACAGGATTCGCTCGGTAGTGGTGGTCTTACCGGCATCGATGTGGGCCATGATGCCGATATTGCGGACCTTGTTGAGGTCGGTAAGCACGTCAAGTGCCACGGTGTCTGCCTTTCAGGTTGGCCAAGTACGACGGCGGTTAATGCGGTTGTCCCGCTCCGGCAGGACCGGTGCGGGCCGCCGTCGTCGTACGTCGGTTTTCTACCAGCGGTAGTGGGCGAAGGCCTTGTTGGACTCGGCCATCTTGTGGGTGTCTTCGCGACGCTTCACAGCGGCACCGAGACCGTTCGAGGCATCCAGAATCTCGTTCTGGAGGCGCTCGGTCATGGTCTTCTCGCGGCGGGCCTTGGAGTAGCCAACCAGCCAGCGCAGCGCGAGGGCGGTTGAACGACCAGGCTTGACCTCGACGGGGACCTGGTAGGTGGCGCCACCGACACGGCGGGAGCGGACCTCGAGGGCCGGCTTCACGTTTTCCATGGCCTTCTTCAAGGCTGCAACGGGGTCTCCGCCGGACTTCGTGCGGACGCCTTCGAGTGCACCGTAAACGATGCGCTCAGCGGTCGACTTCTTGCCGTCAACCAGGACCTTGTTGATCAGCTGCGTGACCAGCGGGGATCCGTGAACCGGATCAATAACTAGTGGGCGCTTGGGCGCCGGGCCTTTACGGGGCATTACTTCTTCTCCTTCTTCGCGCCGTACAGGCTGCGGGCCTGCTGGCGGTTCTTGACACCCTGGGTATCAAGCGCACCGCGCACGATCTTGTAACGGACACCGGGCAGGTCCTTCACACGTCCGCCGCGCACCAGCACGATGGAGTGTTCCTGCAGGTTGTGTCCCACGCCGGGGATGTAGGCGGTAACTTCAATGCCACCGTTGAGGCGTACACGGGCGACCTTGCGCAGAGCCGAGTTCGGCTTCTTCGGGGTGGTGGTGTACACACGGGTGCAGACGCCACGGCGCATCGGGCTGCCCTGCAGCGCGGGGGCGTCCGTCTTGGTCGCCTTGGGGGTGCGGCCCTTACGGACCAGCTGGTTAATCGTAGGCACTTTCGTGTTCTCCGTATTTTCTCGAGATAATTCTCATTCACTCGGCCCCCGCGGCCCCATCCTGCCCGGATCATTGAAACCGGACGACGGCGGACTGCCGAAGCAAAGCACTGTTGACTCAATCTGCACACTTTGCGGTGGTCCATTCGCAGAAGGAGCCTAGGCATGCAAAAACGTGGCATTCGTTGCACAAGAACCCTGCAACCCGGAAACAGGCCCCGGCTTCGTCGCCAGATCAGAAATCTGGGTTGAAACCGGCCTTCATCCACTGCCACACAAACAATTGACTTCCATCCTAGCAGACTTTCCAATCCGCCCGGAGATCCGGCGGCCGCACCGCACAGACGAAACCGGGGCGACCGCACGGCACAGACGAAACCGGCCGGCAACTCCGAAATGGAGCCACCAGCCGGTGCCGGTATGGCAGCGATGGAACGACGGTTATGCCAGGGCGTTCAGCTTCGAACCCTTACGGGCAAAGATTGCGTTGTCCAGCGACAGCCGCCCCGGACCGACCAGAGCCACGGCCAGTGCCGCTGCGCCGAGCATGAGGACAAGCTCGTAGCCGCCCGCCGTCACGAACACTCCGGCGGGAGCATGGACCAAAACGATGGCGCCGAGCATATTCAAGGTCAGCAGAATGGCAAACGGCCGGGCCAACAGGCCGAGAATCAGCGCGATTCCGCCGGCGAGCTCAAGGGTGGCCACAACCGGGGCCACGATGTCCGCAGCGGGAACGCCCATCTCGGCGAAGGCGCCCTGGGTGCCCGCAATAGTGAACTCGTTGAATTTCTGCCAGCCGTGCGCGGCAAAAAGGAAGCCGGCGACGACGCGGAGGACCGTGCGGGCAGCAGCATTCAGTGAGGGGTTGTTCATATGTTTCACCATTCGATAGGAAGATTTAGTTGGTATCACAGCGTGCGAATCAAGCCGTTTCGCGCCTAATTGGTTGACGCTTCAATATAAAGTGTTCCAGCTCGGAGTTGAACTGTCAACTATTGAGTTGAACACCGGGCAGAGCAATGCCGTGTTATCTGTGCCGCGGTAGCTGTGCCGCGGTGGCTGTGCCAGGTTGACTGTGCCGCCCTCATGGCTATTAACCGACGGCCGCCGCCGCCGCGCGTCCCGCGGCCCTGCCGGAGAAGAGGCATCCTCCCAGGAATGTTCCTTCCAGCGAGTTGTAACCGTGCATCCCACCGCCGCCGAATCCGCTGACTTCACCCGCTGCATAGAGACCGGGCAAAGCTTCACCGCCCACCTGGAGCACGCGGCCCTGCAGATCGGTCTCCAATCCCCCAAGCGTCTTGCGGGTGAGAATATTGAGCCGGACGGCGATCAGCGGCCCGGCCTTTGGGTCGAGCAGGCGGTGCGGCGAAGCTACCCGGATCAGTCTGTCGCCGCGGTATCGCCGGGCTCCACGGATTGCCGTGACCTGTGCGTCCTTGCTGAACGGATTGAGGATCTCCCGATCCCGGGCAACTATGGTTTGTTCCAGCGTTCCGGCGTCGATCAGTCCATCGCCGGTCAAGGCGTTCATGCCGCCCACCAGTTCCGTCAGCGTATCGGCAACCACGAAGTCCCGCCCATGGTCCTTGAAGGCCTGGACCGGCGCCGGCGCACCGCGTTTCACGCGGGCCAGGACGTCTTTGATGCTCCTGCCGGTGAGATCCGGATTTTGCTCGGAGCCGGACAGCGCAAATTCCTTCTCGATAATCTTCTGCGTCAGGATGAACCAGCTGTAGTCGTAGCCGGTCTTCACAATGTGCTCGAGCGTGCCCAAGGTATCGAACCCCGGGAACAGTGGGGCGGGGAGCCGCCGACCCTCGGCATCGAGCCATAACGACGACGGCCCCGGCAGTATGCGGATGCCGTGGTTCTCCCAGACCGGATTCCAGTTCTGAACGCCCTCCACGTAGTGCCACATCCGGTCCGGATTAATGATCCTCCCACCACTGGCTTCGGTGATTGTCAGCATGCGCCCGTCCACATGGGCAGGAACGCCGGAGATCATCCGCGCCGGCGGATTGCCGAGCCGTGCCGGCCACGCCTTCCGCACCAGGTCGTGGTTGCCGCCAATGCCGCCGGACGTGACGATGACCGCCTGCGCGCGCAGCTCGAAGTCGTCGATCCCGTTCCGGTTGCTCGCCTCTCCCCTGCCGGCGTCACTTGGCTCAAGGACCTTGCCGCGGACGCCTTCAACCGCGCCGCCGGTCTTGACCAGTTCATCCACGCGGTGCCGGAAACGCAGGGAGACCAAGCCCTCGGCGACGCCGTCGCGCACCCGGTTTTCGAATGGCTCCATGATGCCGGGGCCGGTGCCCCAAGTGAGGTGGAAACGGGGAACAGAGTTCCCATGCCCGTTGGCGCGGCCGTCGCCCCGTTCCGCCCAGCCGATGACCGGGAAGATCCGGTGCCCCTTTTCGCGCAGCCAGGCCCGCTTCTCCCCTGCCGCGAAATCGACGTAGGCTTCCGCCCACTTACGTGGCCAGTAGTCCTCGTCCCGGTCGAAACCGGCGCTTCCCATCCAGTCCTGGAGGGCGAGTTCATGCGAGTCGCGAATCCCCATCCGGCGCTGCTCCGGGGTGTTGACCATGAACAGTCCGCCCAGCGACCAGAAAGCCTGCCCGCCCAGGCTCGCCTCCGGTTCCTGCTCCAGCAGGATGACCCTTTTGCCGGCGTCGGCAAGCTCTGCGGTTGCAACCAGGCCGGCGAGGCCGGCACCAACAACGATGACGTCTGCGTCCATGGCTCGATCGTAGTCCCGGGAGCCCTGGTAATGTCATGCCATGACGGAGAATCTGGGGAAGTTCATGGATGACTTCGCCGAGTTGGTGCAGCTGGCGCAGGCGAGGCAGCAGCGGTTTCCCAGAGGTGAGCAGTTGCTTGCCACTCTCACTGAGCACCTTGGCGGTCCGGCGCATGAAATTCCGGTCGTGGTGGAGGAGATTCCGGCACACCGGTTCGTCGACGTCGACATCCTGCTGGCAGAGCTGACAGCCGAGGACCCGGACAAGCGACTGGTTGGTATCGGCGGCGGCGACCAGCGCCACCACTCCTCCTTGAGCGACATGCTCCAGCAGGCCCATATGTTCCCGCAGTTTCCGCTGGCCCAGCCTGACTATGCAAACCTGGCCGTCGGCCCCAATGAACAACGGCAGGCGGTAGCCCTCGGGATCTGGTTGTTCAAGTACGCAGGTGCACCGCTGGCCGTGCTGCAACGGAAAGCAAGTCCCGGATTTGACCGTCCAACGGCACTGCTGGAAGTGCTTTCACCTGATTCGGACGTTGTCGCGGATTTCCTCGCGACAGTGCGGACCGGGATGAAAACGCGCAGCGTGCTGAAGGGTCAGGTGGTCTCGCTGACCATGGACGAATATGGCTCCATGGGGGCCGGGGTGACTTTCCACGCCCGGCCCGGGTTGACGCCGTCGGACGTTATTTTGCCCGCGGGGTTGTTGCAGAAAGTAGCGGACCACGCTGTTGGAATGGCGGAGCACCGGACGGCGCTGAAGTCCCTGGGCCAACATCTCAAACGCGGCATCTTGCTCTATGGGCCGCCGGGAACCGGCAAAACACACACCGTGCGCTACCTATTGAGCCAAAGTGAGGGTACGACGGCGATCATCCTCTCCGGCGGTTCGCTCGCCTACATTTCCGAGGCCGCCCGAATGGCCCGTGCATTGCAGCCCTCCATGGTCATCCTTGAGGACTGCGATTTGATCGCAGAAGACCGTAGCTTTGGGCACGGACCGCAGCCGCTCCTCTTCGAGGTTCTCGATGCCATGGACGGTCTAGACGACGACGCCGACGTAGCCTTCATCCTCACCACCAACCGTGTGGACATGCTGGAACGAGCGCTCGCCCAGCGTCCGGGCAGGGTGGATCTGGCGGTCGAGATTCCCCTGCCGGAAACAGTGGAGCGGGCGGCACTGCTAACCCTTTACGCGCGGCATATTGCTTTCAGCCCGGAGGCCATCGCAGAGGCCGCGCAACGCACTGCCGGGACAACCGCATCCTTTGCCAAGGAACTGGTGCGCCGCTCCGTCGTCGCCGCGACGCTCGAAGGAACAGACATTGCTGAGCGGCACCTGTTCGCCGCAGTCGATGAGCTGATGGCCGACACCGCAGCCCTCACCCGAAGCCTGCTCGGCAGCGGCACCGGCACCGGGGCCGGGGGCCGGGATGGTTTCGGTGGAGGCGAAGACGAAGATAGGGATTTCGGGCCGTATCCGCAGCCCGGAGCCGGAGGCGGATACTTTGCCTATGCACCCCTTAGCGATTCGCGGTTCGCTGGTGGCAGCGGCTTCCGGCCAAACATGCCCGAGGCCGAGGAAAAGCCATTTCAGGAGGATGCGTTGGGCGCCGATGACACCGGCCCGGACCACGACGGATCCGGAGATCCTCCAACGGGCAAAGAGACCGGTCCGTCATGATCCGCGTCAATGCAGTCTTTTGGCTGATCCCCATAGCGGCGTTGACAGGAGCTATGACAGCGCCGGCAACATATTGGCTGAGCTACGCCAAAGCCGACGCTCCTGATGTCGTCGTCGGACTGCTGACCTGGAACCTGATCTTCGGAGCTATCGCAGGCACGTTCCTGGGCGTTATCGGTAGTGTCGCAAGCTACTTCGTATTGCGTTCCGGGAATTCGGCGCCGACGGCGGCAGGTGCAGCTTTCGCAGCAGTCGCCGCCGCTTGGATGCTATTGCTCATCGCTTCATCCTCTACGGGAGTTGGCTTCCCACTGGCAGAAATCACTACCGCGGCATTGTCCGCTGCCGCGACCGCCGCCTTCGTCCTTGTGGTATTGCATGAGCCCTGCAGGATGCGAGTGCTGAGACCGGGCCGGAACCGGTAGCCGTATGCGGCGGAAGCATTCCCGCCGCATACGGATTTGGAATCACTTCTGGTTCGTGTTTTCCACTTCTTCCGACAACTCCTTGCGGCCCTTCTTAGCCCGCCAGAGTGAGAAGAACAGCGATGCCGCGCCGAGTGCGAGCAGCACGAACGGCAGTGGCTGGAGCATCCAGCTGTAACTGCCGCCGTACTGGATCATGGCCAGGCGGAAATTGTCTTCGGCGAGCGGCCCAACGATCACGCCGATCAGCAGCGGCGCAATCGGGAATCCGCCCTTCATCATGAAGTAGCCCAGCACACCGGCCACCAGCATCACCAGAACGTCGAACGGATTGGTCCGTACCGCATACGCACCCACGATGGATAGGATCAAGACAATCGGCCAAAGCAGTGCCGGTGGAATCCGGATGACCTGCGCCCAAGCCCTAATACCGACGGCACCGACCACCAGCAAAACCACAAATCCAACCAGGATCGCAATGAACGAGCCGTAGACAAGGTCAGGGTTCGATTCGAACAGCTGCGGTCCGGGGCGCAGTCCTTGGACCAGCAGGGCACCAATCAGGACCGCTGCCGCTGTATTACCGGGAATTCCGAGCGTCAGCGTTGGCACCAGACCACCGACCTGGGCCGAGTTATTGGCCGATTCCGCTGCCGCTACACCTCTCGCATCGCCCTGGCCGAACACCTTTTTGTCGCCACGGGCAAACCGCCGGGTCTCGTTGTAGGCAACGTAGCCGCCGATATCGCCGCCGACTCCTGGAAGGGCTCCGATGAAGAAGCCGAGCACACCGCTGCCTATCGTCGTCGGCCCCATGTACCGCAGCTGGGCCAGCTTTAGTCTGAAGCTGCCCATTGTCGATACCCGGTTTTCCTTGTGCATGTGTTCAATCTGGAACAATGCCTCGGCTGCGCCGAAGAGCCCCACCAGCAAGGCGATGAGTTCGATGCCGCCACTGAGTTCGGTATTACCGAAGGTAAAGCGCTGCGCACCGGAAATGCCATCCAGTCCGACCATCGCGATCAGCACACCAATTGCGGCGCTGATCACGCCTTTGGCCAGCGCCCCCTCGCCCAACGAGGCGATGATCGTCAGGGCAAGGACTGCCAACGCGAAGTACTCGGCGGGACCGAGCTGCAGGGCAACTTCGGCGACCGCTGGTGCCGAGACGATCAACATCACCGTCGCCAGGAATCCGCCCACAACAGATGCCACCAACGAGACGCTGAGCGCGTAGCCTGCTTGCCCCTTCCGGGTCATCGGATACCCGTCCAAAACCGTGGCCGCTGAGGCCGGTGTACCCGGCGTCCTCAGCAGGATGGCCGGGATGGAACCGGCATAACAGGCACCGTTGTAGATTCCCAACAGCAGTACCAGGCCGGGCAGCGGATCCAGCGTGAACGTGAAGGGCAGAAATACCGCAATGCCCACTGTTGCCGATAACCCTGGCATCGCCCCAACGACGACGCCGAGCAGAATTCCCAGGACCGTCAGGATCAGTACCGACGGGTCCAGGACAGCTTCCATGCCTGCGAGCCAATTACTCATATCGGCAAACCTCCCAAGCCACTGGTCGGCAAAGCCACACCGAGAAGCACGCGGAAAAGGTAGAACAATCCCAGACCGACTCCCAGTGGCATAACGATCAGCGTCACCGGCCGCCGGATTCCCAACAACAACAGTTCCGCCAGGATGAACAGCACCGTGGTAATGACAAAACCGATGACGTCGAGAACCAGGGCATATCCGACCAGCAGCAACACCGTGCCGACGATGCGCCAGGCGTTGCCGTCCCGAGGCAGCGCTTCACCGGGCTGCGGACGCAACAGGGGAACCAGTGCGAGCAGCCCGATCACCACTGCCAGTGCCCGTGGAAATGCTGCGACGCCGGGATCCAGCGTCTGGACCGGGTCGGGCAACGTGAAGCTGTACACGAACACGGATACCGCGAGTGCCAGCAGCAGCACTCCCGCTATCCGGTCACCCAAATTGGTTGTCATGAGGGACTACTCCGCGCCTATTCCGACTTCGTCGATTACCTTTGAATACTGCTCTGTGAGCCCATTCAGGTAATCTGCAAATTCCTTCGGGGGAAGGTAGTCCAGCGTCAGGTTCTGCTCGGCCATGGACTGCTGGAACTCCTCCGACTCGATTGCCTCGTGAAGGCAGCTATCCAGCTTTTGGACGGTGGCGTCTTCGGTTTCTGCCGGCACTGCGAGACCGAGGTGGGAAGCGGAAGTCCAATCGATTCCGATTTCAGACAGCGTCGGAGTATCCGGGATGGCGTCGAGCCGCTCCTCTCCCGCTACGGCCAGCGGCCGCAACCTGCCGGATTCGACCTGGCCGATGGCTTCGCTCAGGACAACAACGGTGAGATCGGCCTGGCCGCCAATCGTTGCCTGCACCGCGGAGGCGCCGCCTTCAAAGGGCAAGTATCTGAAGGAATCCTTCACCCCCGCTTCGACGGCGAGTCCTGCCGCAGCCAGGTGATAGACGGACCCGGTTCCGCTGGTTGCAGCGTTGATCGTCTCCCCGTCTTCAGCCGCAGCGATGAGCTCCTCCATCGTCTTGTAGGGGGAGTCAGCGGGAACGAAGTACACATGCGGGTTGAGCGCATACCTCATGACGCCCTTGACGTCTTCAGGGTTGACGTCGGTGATACCCAGTTTGTACAGATAGGCCAGCTCGGTGGCGGTGGCACCAACGGTGTAACCGTCGGGCGCGGCATTCGCGGTTGCGGTGAACCCGACGGCTCCTGCGCTGCCGGTCTGGTTACTCGCAATTATGTTCGTGCCACAAGTGTCCTCTGCAATGGCAGCCATACCGCGGACGCTGACATCAGTACTGCCGCCCGCGGAATACGGGATGATCATTTCGATGGTCTCGGAAGGAAATTCACTTCCTCCTCCGCCGCCGCTGCCACAAGCAGTCAAGCCGAGCAGACTCACAGCGGCAGCCGCAGTACCAGTCACGCGCAGTGCGCGCTTTCTTAAGTTGCGTCTGGAGTTCGGCACTGATCCACCTTTTCCCTGCTTGAGCATTTGCATGGTCGGCTCCTTTGTCTCACACACTTCATTGTCGTTATGTCAGTCCGCCGACAGACGCCCCCACATCCCCCGCTCACATCTGCCAGCGCCAAAAGCGGCTTCCAAATATTGAACGGTATGCGCACACATGTACGAGTTGCGAACGTTTGTAGTTTAGCTCACAGGTAGTGACGTGTGCAACAGATCCGCGGCGCGACTTGGCCCTGCCTGGACCAAGAACCGTCCCAGGCACGCGAAGAGCCCCGCACCTTTCGGTACGGGGCTCTTCGTTTGGGTGAATCCGGTGAGTGGTTACCGGTATTCGGTGCCCATGTCGTAGTCATCGAGCGGGATGGCGTGGAACTCGGGGTTCACGTCTCCGCCGACTCCTGCGTAGTCGAAGTCGCTGAAGGCGCTCGGGCCGGTGTAGAGATTGGCCTTCGCTTCCTCAGTCGGTTCAACCTTGACGTCGTTGTAGCGTGCCAGGCCGGTACCGGCCGGGATCAGCTTACCGATGATGACGTTTTCCTTCAGGCCGAGCAGCGGATCGGACTTGCCTTCCATGGCCGCCTGGGTCAGAACCCGGGTGGTCTCCTGGAAGGAAGCCGCGGACAGCCAGGAATCGGTCGCCAGCGAAGCCTTGGTGATACCCATCAGCTCCGGACGGCCCGATGCCGGGGTCTGGCCCTCGGACACGACGCGCCGGTTCTCCTCTTCGAAACGGCCACGCTCGGCCAGCTCGCCGGGGAGCAGCTCGGAGTCGCCGGATTCGATGATGGTGATACGGCGCAGCATCTGCCGGACGATAACCTCGACGTGCTTG
Organism: Arthrobacter monumenti; assembly: GCF_054511255.1. Classification (NCBI taxonomy): domain Bacteria; kingdom Bacillati; phylum Actinomycetota; class Actinomycetes; order Micrococcales; family Micrococcaceae; genus Arthrobacter; species Arthrobacter monumenti. The sequence goes on from NZ_JBTNCY010000005.1 coordinate 127,961, forward strand.
TCGTGGATACCAACACCCTGGCTGCGGTACACGCCCTGGACCTGGTCCACCAGGTGCTTCTGGGCGGCACGCGGGCCAAGGATACGCAGAACCTGCTTCGGGTCCACGGCACCGACGACCATCTGCTGGCCGACGTCGACGTGGTCGCCGTCCTCAACCAAGAGGCGGGCACGGCGCAGAACCGGGTAGGCCTGCTCCTCGGATCCGTCGTCGGGGGTGACGATGAGGCGCAGCTGGCGCTCGGTCTCCTCGATAGTGACCCGGCCCGCGGACTCTGCGATCGGCGCGACACCCTTGGGCGTACGTGCCTCGAACAGCTCCTGGATACGGGGCAGACCCTGGGTGATGTCGTCGCCGCGGGAAGCGGAAACAGCACCACCGGTGTGGAACGTACGCATCGTCAGCTGGGTACCCGGCTCACCGATGGACTGTGCGGCGATAATGCCGACGGCCTCGCCGATGTCCACGGTCTTACCCGTGGCCAGGGAGCGGCCGTAGCACTGCGCACAGGTTCCCACCCGTGATTCACAAGTCAGCACGGAGCGGATCTTGATCTCGGTGACCCCGGCCTTGAACAACCGGTCGATGAGGACGTCGCCGACGTCGGCGCCGCCTTCTGCAAGAACCTCACCATTGGAATCGACGACGTCGGTTGCCAAGGTACGGGCGTACACGCTGGATGCGACATCCTCGTGCAGCGTCCGCTCGCCTCCAACTTCGAGGGCGATCGGCAGCGTCAGGCCACGCTCGGTCCCGCAGTCGTCTTCGCGGACGATGACATCCTGCGACACGTCGACCAAACGACGTGTCAGGTAACCGGAGTTAGCGGTACGCAGAGCAGTATCGGCCAGACCCTTACGGGCACCGTGCGTGGCGATGAAGTATTCCAGCACCGACAGGCCCTCGCGGTAGGAGGACTTGATCGGACGCGGGATGATTTCACCCTTGGGGTTCGCCACCAGGCCACGGATACCGGCAATCTGACGGACCTGCATCCAATTACCACGTGCACCCGAGGAGACCATGCGGTTAATCGTGTTCGACGCCGAAAGGTTCTTCTGCATCGCGTCGGCAACCTCGTTGGTGGCCTTGTTCCAGATGTCGATCAGTTCCTGGCGCCGCTCGTCGTCGGCAATCAGTCCCTTCTCGTACTGGCTTTCCACCTTGGCGGCCTGGCCCTCGTAGTTCTCGAGGATGGCAGGCTTTTCCGCCGGCTTGGCGATGTCCGAAATCGCAACGGTCACGCCGGAGCGGGTTGCCCAGTAGAAACCGGAGTCCTTCAGGTTGTCCAGCGTCTGCGCGACGATGACCTTCGGGTAACGCTCGGCGAGATCGTTGACGATCGTCGAGAGCTGGCCCTTGTCGGCCACGGCGTCAACCCACGGGTAGTCATCAGGCAGGGTCTCGTTGAAGAGCACCTGTCCGAGTGACGTCTCGACGGTGACGGGCTGACCCGGCTCCCAGCCTTCGGGCGCCTGCCATCCCTCGTTCGGGGTGTAATCCGTCAGGCGGATCTTCACCGTCGAGTTCAGGTGCAGCGAGCCCTGGTCGTGGGCCATGATGGCCTCGGCCAGCGAACCGAACTGGCGCCCTTCGCCGGCGGAGCCGACGCGCTTGGTCGTCAGGTGGTACAGACCGATGATCATGTCCTGCGAAGGCAGGGTGACCGGACGTCCGTCGGACGGCTTCAGGATGTTGTTCGAGGACAGCATCAGGATGCGTGCTTCGGCCTGAGCCTCCGGGGAGAGCGGCAGGTGGACAGCCATCTGGTCGCCGTCGAAGTCGGCGTTGAACGCGCCACAGACCAGCGGGTGCAGCTGGACAGCTTTACCCTCAACGAGCTGCGGTTCGAATGCCTGGATACCGAGGCGGTGCAGGGTTGGCGCACGGTTGAGCAGCACCGGGTGTTCGGTGATGATCTCTTCGAGCACGTCCCAGACCTGCGGGCGGTAACGCTCGACCATCCGCTTGGCGCTCTTGATGTTCTGGGCGTGGTTGAGGTCAACCAGGCGCTTCATCACGAACGGCTTGAACAGCTCCAGCGCCATCTGCTTGGGCAGACCACACTGGTGCAGCTTAAGCTGCGGACCGACAACAATGACCGAACGGCCGGAGTAGTCGACGCGCTTACCAAGCAGGTTCTGGCGGAACCGGCCCTGCTTACCCTTGAGCATGTCGGACAGTGACTTCAGCGGACGGTTGCCCGGTCCGGTGACGGGACGGCCGCGGCGGCCGTTGTCGAAGAGGCTGTCGACCGCTTCCTGGAGCATCCGCTTCTCGTTGTTCACGATGATCTCGGGGGCACCGAGGTCAAGCAGGCGCTTCAGGCGGTTGTTGCGGTTGATCACGCGGCGGTACAGGTCGTTAAGGTCCGACGTCGCGAACCGGCCGCCGTCGAGCTGGACCATTGGGCGCAGTTCCGGCGGGATCACCGGGACAGCGTCCAGCACCATACCCAGCGGGCTGTTGGTGGTGGTCAGGAACGCGTTGACAACCTTCAGGCGCTTCAGGGCACGCGTCTTGCGCTGGCCCTTGCCGTTCTGGATGATGTCGCGCAGGTGCTCGGCTTCGGCGTGCATGTCGAAGTTCTCAAGGCGGGCCTTGATCGCGTCGGCACCCATGGCGCCTTCGAAGAAGAGGCCGTAGCGGTCGCGCAGTTCGCGGTACAGTCCCTCATCACCTTCAAGGTCGGCGACCTTGAGGTTCTTGAAGCGGTCCCAGACCTGCTCGAGCCGCTCGATCTCGGCGTCGGCACGCTTGCGCACATTCGCCATCTGGCGGTCGGCGGCGTCGCGGGCCTTCTTCTTCTCGGCAGCCTTCGCGCCGTCGGCCTCCATCTTGCCGAGGTCGTCCTCGAGCTGACGGGCGATCGCGGCGATGTCGGAGTCGCGGGTGTCGACCTTGTTCTTCTTCTCGATGTCGTGCTCGGTCTGCAGGTTCGGCAGCTCGGCGTGACGTGCTTCGTCGTCGACACTGGTGATCATGTAGGCAGCGAAGTAGATGATCTTCTCAAGGTCCTTCGGCGCCAGGTCCAGCAGGTAGCCCAGACGGGAAGGAACACCCTTGAAGTACCAGATGTGCGTGACCGGGGCGGCCAGCTCGATGTGGCCCATCCGCTCACGGCGCACCTTGGCACGGGTTACTTCGACGCCACAACGCTCACAAATGATGCCCTTGAAACGGACACGCTTGTACTTGCCGCAGTAGCATTCCCAGTCGCGGGAAGGTCCGAAGATCTTCTCGCAGAACAGACCGTCCTTCTCAGGCTTGAGGGTACGGTAATTGATGGTTTCGGGCTTCTTGACTTCGCCATAGGACCAATCGCGGATCTGGTCCGCGGTGGCCAGGCCGATGCGCATGTGGCCGAAGGAGGATTCTTCGTTGGACATAGGGTCCCTGTTCTCTCTTGTCTCTAAATCTAAAGTCGTTTCGGGTTACGGAAAGAGGATCAGACCTCTTCGACGGAGCTCGGTTCGGCCCTGGACAGGTCGATACCGAGTTCCTCCGCGGCCCGGAAGACTTCTTCATCCGAGTCACGCATATCAAGCGAGTTACCGTCCTGCGACAGCACCTCGACGTTCAGGCAAAGGGACTGCATTTCCTTGATCAGCACCTTGAAGGATTCAGGGATGCCGGGCTCGGGAATGTTCTCGCCCTTGACGATGGCCTCGTAAACCTTCACGCGGCCGTGGATGTCATCGGACTTGATCGTCAGCAGTTCCTGCAGCGTGTAGGCGGAGCCGTACGCTTCCAGGGCCCAGACTTCCATCTCGCCGAAGCGCTGGCCACCGAACTGTGCCTTACCACCAAGCGGCTGCTGGGTGATCATGGAGTACGGACCGGTGGAGCGGGCGTGGATCTTGTCATCGACCAAGTGGTGCAGCTTCAGGATGTACATGTAGCCGACCGAGATCGGGTCCGGGAACGGTTCGCCGGAGCGGCCGTCGAAGACCAGGGCCTTGCCGGAGGAACCGATCAGACGGTTGCCGTCGCGGGTGACGTTGGTCGAATCCAGCAGTCCGGTGATTTCCTCTTCGCGGGCACCATCGAAGACCGGGGTGGCGACGTTGGTCGGACCGGTTTCGCGCGGCATGTTCGGCAGCGCCTGGACCCAGTCCGGGTCTCCCTCGATCTTCCAGCCCTGCTTGGCGACCCAGCCGAGGTGTGTTTCCAGCACCTGGCCGACGTTCATACGTCCGGGAACACCCAGCGGGTTGAGCACGATGTCGACGGGGGTTCCGTCTTCCAGGAACGGCATGTCCTCGATCGGCAGGATCTTGGAGATGACGCCCTTGTTACCGTGGCGGCCGGCAAGCTTGTCGCCGTCGGTGATCTTGCGCTTGTTGGCCACGTACACGCGGACCAGCTGGTTCACGCCCGGGGGCAGCTCGTCGTCGTTGTCGCGATCGAAGACGCGGACGCCGATGACGGTGCCGGACTCGCCGTGCGGAACCTTCAGGGACGTGTCGCGGACCTCGCGGGACTTCTCGCCGAAGATTGCACGCAGCAGGCGCTCCTCCGGAGTCAGTTCGGTTTCACCCTTCGGGGTGACCTTTCCAACCAGGATGTCGCCGGCCTCAACCTCGGCACCGATGTGGATGATGCCGCGCTCGTCCAGTCCGGCCAGGATTTCCTCGGAGACGTTCGGGATGTCCCGGGTGATCTCCTCGGCACCGAGCTTGGTGTCGCGGGCATCGATCTCGTGCTCCTCGATGTGGATCGAGGACAGGACGTCGTCGGAGACAACGCGCTGCGAGAGGATGATGGCGTCCTCGAAGTTGTGGCCTTCCCAGGACATGAATGCCACGAGCAGGTTCTTGCCGAGGGCAAGCTCTCCGTGGTCGGTCGAAGGACCGTCCGCGATGATGCCGCCAACCTCGAGGCGCTGGCCTTCGGTGACCAGCACGCGCTGGTTGTAGGCCGTGCCCTGGTTGGAACGGTTGAACTTGGCGATGCGGTAGTTGGTCTCCGTGCCGTCGTCGTTCAGCATGACAACGAGATCAGCGGAAACCTCGGAGACGACGCCGGCCTTGGCGGCAATAACGACGTCGCCGGCGTCAACAGCTGCCGAACGCTCCATGCCGGTGCCGACGTACGGCGCCTCGGACTGGATCAGCGGGACAGCCTGGCGCTGCATGTTCGCACCCATCAGGGCGCGGTTGGCGTCATCGTGCTCGAGGAACGGAATCAGGGCCGTCGCGACCGACACCATCTGGCGCGGGGAAACGTCCATGAACTCGACCTCGGTGGCCGGAATCAGCACCGGCTCGCCGCCACCGCCGCGCTGGCGCACCAGGACCATGTCCTCAGAGAAGCGCTCATCGTCGGTCAGCGGGGCATTCGCCTGGGCAATAACGACGTCGATCTCGTCATCGGCAGTCAGGTAAACAACCTCGTCGGTCACCTGGCCATCGTGAACCTTGCGGTACGGGGTCTCGATGAAGCCGAACGCGTTGATGCGGCCGTAGGATGCCAGCGAACCAATCAGGCCAATGTTCGGACCTTCAGGGGTTTCGATGGGGCACATACGTCCGTAGTGCGAGGGGTGGACGTCACGGACTTCCATGCCGGCGCGGTCACGGGACAGACCACCCGGGCCCAGCGCGGAAAGACGACGCTTGTGCGTCAGACCGGCCAGCGGGTTGTTTTGGTCCATGAACTGCGAGAGCTGGGAGGTTCCGAAGAACTCCTTGATCGCGGCCACGACAGGGCGGATGTTGATCAGCGTCTGCGGGGTGATCGCCTCGACGTCCTGGGTAGTCATCCGCTCGCGGACAACGCGCTCCATACGGGACAGACCAGTGCGGACCTGGTTCTCGATCAGCTCGCCGACCGCACGGATGCGGCGGTTTCCGAAGTGGTCGATGTCGTCGACCTCGACGCGGATCTCGTGGTTCTCGCCGTCGCGCTTGCCGGAAATGGTCTTGCCGCCGGCGTGCAGGGTGACGAGGAACTTGATCATCGCGACGATGTCCTCGGTGTTCAGCACGGAGGAATTCGGCTGGCCCAGCGGGATATCGGTGCCCAGCTTGCGGTTGACCTTGTAGCGGCCGACCTTGGCCAGGTCATAGCGCTTCGGGTTGAAGTACAGGTTGTCCAGCAGGGACTGCGCTGCCTCAACTGTCGGCGGCTCGCCTGGACGGAGCTTGCGGTAGATGTCCAGCAGGGCATCTTCCTTGGTCTCGGTCGTGTCCTTCTCCATCGTGGCGCGGATGGAATCGAACTCGCCGAACTCTTCCAGGATCATGGATTCGGTCCAGCCAAGCGCCTTGAGCAGCACGGTGACGGACTGCTTGCGCTTGCGGTCCAGACGGACACCGACCTGATCGCGCTTGTCGATCTCCAGCTCGAACCATGCACCGCGGGACGGGATGATCTTGGCGGTGAAGATGTCCTTGTCGCTGGTCTTGTCGGCGGCGCGCTCGAAGTAGGCGCCCGGGGAACGGACCAGCTGGGAGACGACGACACGCTCGGTGCCGTTAATGACGAACGTGCCCTTTTCGGTCATCAAGGGGAAGTCGCCCATGAACACGGTCTGCTGCTTGATTTCGCCCGTGTTGTTGTTCATGAACTCCGCCTTGACGTAAAGCGGGGCGGCGTAGGTGGCGTCGCGGTCCTTGCACTCCTCCATGGTGTACTTGGGATCGGCGAATTCCGGCTCCGAGAAGCTCAGGGACATGGTGCCCTGGAAGTCCTCAATCGGAGAGATCTCTTCGAAGATGTCGGAGAGTCCGGATGTAACCGGCAGGTCCTGACGACCCTCGGCAAGAGCTTGTTCAATCCGCTCCTGCCAACGCTCATTGCCGACCAGCCAGTCAAAGCTGTCGGTTTGCAGGCCGAGAAGATTCGGTACGTCCAGCGGTTCGTGAATCTTCGCAAATGAAAGCCGGCGTGACGCTCCGTCCGTTGCCAGAGAATTGTCAGCCGCACTGTTAGCGGTTTCGTTATTTGGGGTGCTCGAGGCGACCAAGAGGGATCCTTCCACAGACCTTCAGGCGATCAAGCGCTTCCCGACGATACTGGGGTAGTCTCGTTGCACTACCTTGCCGGATCCGCTATATGATCCGCCGCCAGCGGCGAAGCGCTGCAGAAAAGCCCATTCAGGCTGGCCCAACAACGTGCCGCGGCGAAGCCCACCGCTATATGAAGGCTTAAAGGGTTAAGAGGGAAGACGCAAATATCTACTGTACGCCAGACGGCGTCCAGAGTCCAGCGCTCGACGCATTACCTTTACCGGCCTGCGGGGCCGGGAACCGAGGTAGCGGAGCATTTCCTGCAGTAACTGTACATCAAGCTTCCAGCCAAACCTGTTAGATTCGATACAAAAGCTGTAACTGTGCGGTTGCAGACATTTCCGGCACGCCCCCGCGGCCCCGGGAACTCATATCGAAAGAGGGATCTGATCAAGATGAGTGCCAACCCAAATGACGTGGTCATTCTGTCGGCCGCGCGCACCCCGCAGGGACGCCTGAACGGGCAGCTGGCCAGCTTCACCGCCGTCGAACTCGGTGCCAAGGCCGTTGCCGCGGCACTGGAGAAGTCCGGCGTCGGTGCCGACAAGGTCGACGCCGTGATCATGGGCCAGGTGGTCCAGGCCGGTGCCGGTCAAAACCCCGCGCGGCAGACCGCCATCGCGGCCGGGATTGGCTGGAACGTCCCCACCGTGACGATCAACAAAGTGTGCCTCTCCGGCCTCGCCGCCGTATCCGACGCCGCCCGGCTGATCCGTGCCGGTGACGCCACCGTCGTCGTCGCAGGTGGCCAGGAATCGATGTCCCGCGGGCCGCACCTGCTGCCCGGTGTCCGCCAGGGCTGGACCTACGGCAACATGTCCGCCGTCGACTCGGTCGCCCGCGACGGACTGACGGACGCGTTCGACGACGAGTCGATGGGCGCTTCCACCGAACGCAAGAACGGGGTGCTCGGCATCGACCGCGCATCCCAGGACGAGGTCGCGGCCGCATCCCATGAGCGCGCAGCCAAGGCAATGAAGGACGGCGTGTTCGACGACGAAATCACCCCGGTCTCGGTGCCGCAGCGCAAGGGCGACCCGATTGTGGTCAAAACCGACGAGGGCGTCCGCCCGGACACGTCCGTGGAGTCGCTGAGCAAACTGCGGCCGGCCTTCGACAAGGAAGGCAGCATCACCGCTGGCAACTCCTCCCCGCTGAGCGACGGCGCCGCAGCACTGGTGCTGACGAGCCGCGCGAACGCCGAGGCCCTCGGGCTCGACTACCTCGCCGTCGTCGGAGCTCCCGGGCAGGTGGCGGGACCGGACAACTCGCTGCATTCACAGCCGTCCAACGCCATCAAGGCCGCGCTGGAGAAGGCGGGCTGGAGCAAGGACGATCTGGACTTCATCGAGATCAACGAGGCCTTCGGTTCCGTTGCCGTGCAGTCCCTGAAGGACCTGGAGATCAGCCTGGACAAGTGCAACCTGCACGGTGGAGCGATCGCGCTGGGCCATCCGATCGGTGCTTCCGGCGCGCGGCTGGCCGGACATGCCGCGCACGAGTTGAGCCGCCGCGAAACCGGCAAGGCCGCCGTCTCGCTGTGCGGTGGCGGCGGACAGGGCGAAGCGCTGCTCCTCTACCGCGACTAAGCCATCCGCTGGTGTCGCTGCCCACTGAGGTAGCGGCTTCCCCCTCGAGGTAGCCCATTGCAACGGGCTACCTGGGCGGGAAGGCGCTACGCCGACGCGCCACCGTGACGATAGGGTGCCGCCTCGGTATGTTCCGGCGCCGAGTTCGCCACCGCAACGGCAAACCTACCTCAGACGCAAAGAAGCCCGCGTGAATCATCACGCGGGCTTCTTGCTGCCGCCGGACGGCGGCGGGTGTCTGGAGAAAGACTACTTCAGGGTCACCGTGGCGCCGGCGCCCTCGAGGGACTCCTTGGCCTTCTCGGCGGCGTCCTTGGAGGCGCCTTCCAGAACAGGCTTCGGTGCGCCATCGACCAGGTCCTTGGCTTCCTTGAGGCCGAGGGAGGTAAGAGCGCGCACCTCCTTGATGACCTGGATCTTCTTGTCGCCGGCAGCTTCGAGAATAACGTCGAATTCGGTCTGCTCTTCGGCTTCTTCAACAGCGGCGCCGCCGCCTGCAGCAGCAACCGGAGCAGCAGCGGTGACGTCGAAGGTCTCCTCGAACTGCTTGACGAACTCAGAGAGCTCGACGATGGTCAATTCCTTGAAAGCTTCGATGAGCTCGTCGTTGGTGAGCTTAGCCATGGGTGGCGCTCCTTTTCTTTGTGGTGGCCGCAGATAACGGCCGGGATCGTCAGTCCTGCTCCCGTCGGAAGTCAGGGATGGTGCTGTGAGGAACTAGTCCTTCGTGGTCTCAGCATCCGCTTCAGGTGCGGCATCGGCGGCCGGGGCCTCCGTGCTTTCCGTTTCGGCGGGGGTTTCGGCTGCGGGCGTCTCCTCGGCGGGAGCTTCCTCAGCGGCTGGAGCCTCTGAAGCAGGTGCTCCCTCTTCGCGCTTGAGTCGCAGTGCTTCAACCGTGCGGACCAGCTGACCCATCGGGGCCTTCAGGACGCCAGCGACGCGTGCGAGCTGGTGTTCGCGCGACTCGAGGGCGGCCAATGCGTTGACTCCGGCGGCGTCCATGGACTTGCCTTCGAAGTAACCGGTCTTGATAACGAGCTGTGGGTTGGCCTTCGCGAAGTCCGTCAAACCCTTGGCAGCCTTGACTGCGTCACCCTTGATGAAGGCAACCGCGGTGGGTCCGGCAAGCTGGCCGTCGAATGCATCGACACCGGCTTCCTTCGCCGCGAGTGCAGTCAGGGTGTTCTTCACGACCGAGTAACTTGCGTCCTCGCCCAGTGATCGACGCAGCTCCTGGAGCTGTGCAACGGTAAGCCCACGGTATTCGGTTAGGACTGCCGCATTCGACGTACGGAAATTCTCCGTAAGCTCTTCAACTGCGGACACCTTGATTGGCGTTGCCATAACCCTCCTTCCGGGAATAATGCCGGTCGTTTCGGGTCCGTACCCGCAATGCGGGCTGGCACAAAAAACGCCCCGCACAGATGTACGGGGCTTCGCCTCTACAGTGTTGGCCATGCCGAACATGGCTGAACATTGGAGGAAATGCTTCGTTCACCTGCGCAGGCCGCCCCTGGCGCGGGGACTTTCGACCAGGTTTTATCCACTCAAATGAACGGGAACCTGGTGACCGACGGTCTTTGGTCCTTCAAGCCTACGGGATCGCCGGTGGACATAACAAATCGCCTGCCTCCGCAGGACCGGCCGCGCATGAGCCGTCGATGCCGCGATCAAGCCTCTGCCGCCTGCCCTCAGGCGTCGAACTGCTTCCGCCACTCCCCCGTATACCCGGCCGTCGTGAAACCGAGTGCATCATTGACCACGGCCATATAGTCCTTCTCGGCGGCATTCCAGGCGTAGAGCCGCCGGGCCGCGGGCTGCTCGAGAGCGAGCCGTTCCAGATTGCAGACCCGGATCAGCATGCCGAGCTTCCTGCCGCGGTGCTCCTGCAACACCAGCGTATCGTCCTGGAAAACGACGTCGTCACGGTGGCCCAGAATGCTGATGGCAGTGAATCCGACCAACCGTCCGGTGGGGCGGTGCTCGACGGCGCACACCATGGTCTGCCGGCCGCTGTCACTTGCCAGTGTCTCCGCCTCGCGGACGCGGGCGTCATCACCGCGCGCGTCGTCACCGCGGGAATCACCGCGGGAATCACCGCGGGAATCACCAGCACGGACGTCATTGGCGCGTGCCTCCTCGGCCTGCTCGTCGTCGTCGTAACCGTAGGCGCTGAAGGACTCCTCCCCGCCCATCAGGTCCTCGAGGACGGCCATATCGCGGACCCACTCCGCAGGGCAGGTGTCCGTCCATGTGTGAATGGCGTAGTCGGGGCCGGAGACCTCCACCGCCTGCTGTTTCAGCTGCTGCAGCAGAGCCGAATCGAGCGGCAGCGCACAGGAGCTGAACCGCTCAACTTGCTGGAGCTCATAACCGGTCCTTTGTGCAAAGGCCACTTCCCTGCTGGCCAGCGGAAGGACGCCGTCGCCATACGCCGCTGGCACCACGCGTCCGTCGGTGTCTTCCAGCATCGCGCCCGGGTGATGTGTCTCGACCAGAACAGTCCGGCGCATCTCCCCACGCGCGAAATGTTCAGCCGCATCCAAGAGTTCCCGCCCGACGCCGCCGCCCTGGTAACGGGGCAGGATCTCCAGCGAGACGATGGCGATTTCGGTGTTTTCAGCCAGTGGCATGGAAATCCCGGCGCGGCCCACGATGTTGGTCCCGATTTTCGCCACCAGCACGACCAGCCGCTCGTAGGGATCATTGAACGCCTCAAGGAACTCTTCCGGTGTGTAGGCGAGGTCATCGTTGCCCCACGTCTGCACGCGCACCTGCCGTGCCACCTCCACAGCAGCGAGAAAGTCTGCCGCACCTTCCTCATCAAGTGAGTCCGGTACCCACAGTTGCTCGACCTGCACGGACAGCGTCTTCATTAAATCCCCACGTAAAAATCAACTATCGCCGCATTGCTTGAGCGCATTTGTCTACTCTAATACCGATGTGGCGCAGAGCACGAAGCGCAGGGCTAGCGGATTTTCTTCTGCCAGGCCCCGACGTAGCCGGCCGGAACAAAGCCCAGGGCGATGTTGATATCGAGCATGTGGACGTTTTCGGCCGCGTTCCACGTGTACAGGCGTCGGCTTTCCGGCCTGAGTTCGTGCAGCCGGAGCAGGTTGTGCGCCTTCAGCAGCATCCCCAGCCGGTGGCCACGGTGTGAGTTCAGCACCAAGGTGTCCTCCTGGTACACCACCTCCGGACGCTCCGGAAAATACTCGAGAATGGTATGCCCGGCAAGCTTGCCGGTCGGGCGATGCCGCACTGCAACCACCAGGCTGTGCCCGGTCTGCTCCAGCAGCTTCCGCTCCGACTCCCGCACCCGTGCCGCGTCCCATACTTCCGGCTTGCTCTCCAATTCCCCGAGCGGGACGTCGATGCTCATCAGCCGGCGCAACTCCGCATACTGGTCGACGGCGTCGTCCGGGCACTGGTCCTGCCATACCAGAAGTTCATACTCGTCCCCCGCTACCCGCTGGGCATCCCGTTCGGCCGCAAAAACCGCATCCCGGTCAATCGGCAGGTGCAGGACGCCGAACCGCTCCACCTGCTCCAGCTCATAGCCAAGCCCTTGGGAAAAGCGTACGACGCCGGAATCCACCGGCAGCCTCCCGGGACCACTGTGCGGCCGCACTCCCCCGTCGGCTTCGACGTCGAAATCCGCCACGTGGTCCGTCCAGGCCATGAACACCCTGCGCGCTTCACCCTTCATGCATTCCTCGAGGGTGGCGTAGAGCTCGGAACCGAGACCCTGGCGTTGATACCCGGGATGCACAATCACATAGGGGTAGGCGACATCCTCATTGTCCGTGAGGGGAAGTTCGACGTCGGCACGGCCCACCACCCGTCCGTCCACCTTCGCGACGAATCCCCGCCGCCCGGTATAGGGACTTGGCTGTGCAGCGGCCAGCCGGACTCCTGAACTGACCCAGTGGTCATTGTTCCCCCAACGCAGCCCCTCGACGAGGTTGCTCAGATCGCCCGCGGCAATGAAATCCGCTGCATCCTCCGTTTCGAGGGAAGCGGGGACATGGAGGTGTTCGATCCGCCAGGGTGCCGATGTCATGGCAGACAGTTTAGCCCCGGCTTAAACGCCAAAGGGCCCGTGCAGCATTTGCTGCACGGACCCTTTGCTCAACGCCTCCGCCGGCCGATCGTTATGAACGGACCGGCGGGAACGTCAGGAGTTGTTACGCGTCGGCCAGGACCTTGGTGATGTTCGGGTCGACGGGAATGCCGGGGCCGAACGTGGTACTGACGGTCGCCTTCGACAGGTAGCGGCCCTTCGAGGCGGACGGCTTGAGGCGGAGGACTTCCTCCAGTGCTGCCGCGTAGTTCTCGGCCAGCTTCTCGCGGTCGAACGAAACCTTGCCGATGATGAAGTGCAGGTTCGAGTGCTTATCAACGCGGAAGTCGATCTTTCCGCCCTTGATGTCCTCAACAGCCTTGGCTACATCCGGGGTGACCGTTCCGGTCTTCGGGTTCGGCATCAGGTTACGGGGACCCAGAACCTTGCCGAGGCGGCCAACCTTACCCATCATGTCCGGAGTTGCGACGGCGGCATCGAAGTCCGTCCATCCGCCCTGGATCCGCTCGATCAGGTCATCGGAACCAACGAAGTCGGCGCCGGCGGCAACTGCCGCGTCTGCCTTGTCGCCGGTTGCGAAAACCAGAACGCGGGCGGTCTTACCTGTACCGTGCGGGAGGTTCACCGTTCCACGGACCATCTGGTCCGCCTTGCGGGGATCAACGCCCAGGCGGAAGGCAACCTCAACGGTCGCGTCCGTCTTCGAAGGATTGGATTCCTTCGCCAGGTTGATCGCCTCGACGGGCGTGTACTGCTTGTCGGCCTGAATCTTGGCCTCAGCTGCCCTGTATGCTTTGCTGCGCTTTGCCATCTGCTTTTTCTCCTTGTGCAGTTGTGGTCTGCGGACCGCGCGCGGCCCTGCCACTCGCCGTCGTACTTCTTGAGCCGACGGCGTTTGTAGTTTTGTTTAGCGGTTCAGGCTTTACTTGCCGTCGACCGTGATGCCCATGGAACGTGCGGTGCCTGCAACGATCTTCGCTGCTGCTTCCATGTTGTTGGCGTTAAGGTCTTCCATCTTCGTGGAAGCAATCTCCTCGACCTGAGCCTTGGAGAGGTTTGCGACCTTCACCGTGTGGGGCGTTGCCGAAGCCTTCTGGATGCCTGCAGCCTTCTTGATCAGCTCGGCAGCCGGCGGGGTCTTCGTGACAAAGGTGAATGAACGGTCTTCGTAGACCGTGATTTCCACCGGGATAACGTTTCCGCGCTGGGATTCCGTTGCGGCGTTGTACGCCTTGCAGAATTCCATGATGTTGACACCGTGCTGACCAAGGGCAGGACCAATCGGAGGAGCTGGATTAGCAGCACCTGCATTGATCTGCAGCTTGATGAGGCCGGTGACCTTCTTCTTGGGAGCCAATTTCGGGTCCTTCTGTCATTGTCTTCCTCAGGCACAGGAGCGTACCTGAGGTTCTTTGACCACCATGGCGAGGTGGTCGCCGCGTCAACTGGACTAAGCGGGTCCGGCCGGCGCGAAGCATTATTGAAAAGCTAGATCTTGGCGACCTGGCCGAATGAGAGCGAGACCGGGGTTTCGCGCTCGAAGATCGATACCAGGACGACCAGGGTCTGGGACTCCGGCTTGATCTCGGAAATGGTGGCCGGCAGCGTCTCGAACGGGCCTTCCTTGACGATGACCGATTCGCCGACTTCGTAGTCGACGGTGATCGGTGCAGCGGCAGTCTGTGCGGCGCCGCCGGACGTTTCCGGAGCCTTCTCGAACACGGGAGCCAGCATGGAGAACACTTCGTCCAGGCGCAGCGGAACCGGATTGTGCGCATTGCCGACGAAGCCGGTGACGCCCGGCGTGTGCCGGACGGCGCCCCAGGACTCGTCCGTCAGGTACATGCGGACCAGCACGTAACCCGGGATACGGACCCGGTTCACGATCTTGCGCTGGGCGTTCTTGACCTCGACAACCTCTTCCATCGGGACCTGAATTTCGAAGATTTCCTCTTCCATGTTCAGCGACTGGATGCGGTTCTCAAGGTTGGTCTTGACGCGGTTCTCGTAACCGGCGTAGGAGTGGATGACGTACCAGTCACCTTCCTGGCGGCGGAGTTTCGCCTTGAATTCCTCGGCAGGGTCGACCTCATCCTCGGCCTCTTCGGCTTCGGGAGTTTCGCCATCAGCCGCGGCAGTTTCCGGGGTTTCGCCGTCGGGAGTTTCGTCGTCCGGGGTCACCTCAACAGGAGCGTCGACGTCGGCGGTTCCCTCAGCAGGAGCGTCAACGTCCGCTGCGTCAACGGAAGCATCACCGGCAACAGCGGAATCCTCAGCGGATCCGGCGTCGTCAGCCTGCGTTTGAGCGTCGGCGAACTCCACGTCTGAATCAGTCACCTGATCTTCGTTCTCGAGATTCCGGCTCTCTTTATCGAGCTCTTGCTCGGACACTTAGCTTCCTGCTTTCCTAAATGGGAATTTAAATGACTCAAAGCCACCGGCGCCATGCATCCCGCAGGACTGCCGGCGCGCGGCGACTTCGCTACTGATCCGCGGGTTGGCCTGAGAATACCCAGATGGCGGCATTACCAAAGGCGAAATCGAGAATAGTAACGATGATCATCATGATGATCACAAACACCAGAACCACCAGCGTGTAGTTGATCAACTCTTTACGAGTCGGAGTCACTACCTTCTTTAGCTCGGCAATTACCTGCCGGATAAACAAGATGATGCGCCCGAAAAACCCCCGTTTCCGGGAATCGTTACCACCGGACGGGCGGCCCTTGGAGCTGCTGGCAGCTGTTTCGGTCACCTGTGCCTCACTCATCTATCGCTGTCGTGACAGTGTCACCTGCCATGGATGTGGAATTGCTGACTTATGAATACAGTCATGCGCAGGGCAGACAGGACTCGAACCTGCAACCTGCGGTTTTGGAGACCGCTGCGCTACCAATTGCGCCACTACCCTTCGAAACGGTGATTCACACCGGCCCGTCCTTTAACTGTAACCGCCAATCCGGTGTGGATTGGTGCAACCGTTCAAGGGCACGGGCCATCATGGTGATATCAACACCGAAGATATAGTCTACGCATTTGTCTCCGCTACGTCGAACCCAACCAGCTCAGCAGCGCGGCCATTGGCGGAAGAGGACGGGCGCCCCCGTCGGAAGAGGTAAAAAACTGCCTGCAGCGGCTGAAAAGCATAGAGTGGTCTGCATAAACTCACCTCTTTAACCGCGACCTTGACCGCGACGACGAACGGGAAGCCCATGTCTGCAGACGCCCCCAAAACCCGCACCAACCGCGTATCCCACCGGGTCGGCGCCATCGCCGAGTCCGCGACTCTCGCCGTGGATGCCAAGGCCAAGGCGTTGAAGGCTGCCGGACGGCCGGTTATCGGCTTCGGCGCCGGAGAGCCGGATTTCCCCACTCCGGATTATATCGTCGAGGAGGCCGCCAAGGCCGTCTACGATCCGAAAAACCACCGCTACTCCCCCGCGGGCGGCCTTCCGGAACTCAAGACCGCCATCGTCGAGAAGACCATGCGCGATTCCGGCTATGAAATTGAACCGGCCCAGGTGATCGTGACCAATGGCGGCAAGCAGGCCGTGTTCGAGGCGTTCGCAACCCTGCTCGATCCGGGCGATGAGGTCCTCGTGCCCACCCCGTTCTGGACCACCTATCCCGAGGCCATCCGCCTCGCCGGCGGCGTACCTGTCGAGGTCTTCGCCGGACCTGAACAGGGTTACCTGGTCACAACCGACCAGCTCGAAGCCGCGATGACGGAACGCACCAAGGTTCTGCTCTTCGTCTCGCCCTCAAACCCGACCGGCGCCGTGTACAGCGAGGAGGAGACCCGCCGGATAGGCCAGTGGGCGGCAGCGAAGGGTCTCTGGGTGGTCAGCGATGAAATCTATGAACACTTAACGTACGACGGCGTCCCGTTCACCTCGATCGCGTCGGCGGCACCTGAACTCGGCGACCGGATGGTGATTGTCAACGGCGTCGCCAAGACCTACGCGATGACCGGCTGGCGGGTCGGCTGGATGATCGGGCCGAAGGACGTCATCAAGGGCGCGACGAACCTGCAGTCGCATCTGACCTCCAATGTCTCAAACGTCTCCCAGCGCGCGGCGTTGGCCGCTGTTGCCGGACCGCTGACCGCTGTGGAGGACATGAAGAGGGCCTTTGATCGCCGCCGCAAGGCGATGGTCGAGGGCCTGAACGCGATCGACGGCATCGAGTGCCCGACCCCGCACGGTGCTTTCTACGCATACGCCGATGTGCGGAATCTGCTCGGCCGCAAAATCGCCGGCGTCACTCCTTCCACCTCTGCCGAACTGGCGACCCTGATCCTGGAACAGGCTGAAGTTGCGGTGGTTCCCGGCGAAGCCTTCGGACCGAGCGGATACATCCGGTTGTCCTACGCCCTTGGCGACGACGACCTCGCCGAAGGTGTCAAGCGGCTGCAGGACTTCCTCCGCTGATCGGTGCGTTAACTGGCGCGCTGTATTAGCTGGCGTTGCCGGCGCACGATCTCATTGATCCAGATCGGCGCGAACGGGGACGTGCAGTTCGACGGAGTCGGATAGTCCTTGAGGACCTCAAGCCGTTCGCCGATGTCGATCGCGCGTTCCCTGTGTTCGGGGTGGTGAATCCCGATCTGCGCCAGGCAAGTGTTCATCGCCCACTGCAGGCGATCCGGTGCGTCCTTCATCTGCGCCTCGATGGTGTCGAGTAACCCCGGAACGTCAAGACCCTCCGGCTTCTTTGCCACCCGTTCGCTGGTGAGGGCCCATCCGGCGCTGGCGGTCACAGGGTCAGGATCCGAGGTCCAGGCGACGCGCAGTTCCTCGGCGTACGGGCTTTTCTTGACCACATAGTTCACCAACCAGTCGTGAACCTTGGGCGCCCGTGACTGGCGCAGCATTGCGTCCAGCTCCTCGGGCTCGAACGCCTTGGGCCGGCAAATCAGCAGCGCGAGAAGCCTTGCCGCGGTGTCATTCGTCGACCAGAGTTCACGGGCAAGGTCATGTTGGATCTTCAACCGCTTGGCAACGGCGCGCAGCTTGGTGAGGTTCACCCCATGGTCATCGCCGTGCTTCTCATTGACCGCGCGCATCTTGGGATCTTCGAGAGCGGCCAGCTCTGCCATTAGCCAGGCAACAGTCGTTTCGGACATGGGTATCCTCCCGGTCAATCTCGTATTGAATCCCAGCTTACGGAAAACCTATGCGACGACGGCTCGCCCGGACCCTACGGCGCTTGCCAGCATTCCCGAATAGCGGCGTACAGCAGCATATCCCGCCGCGAACCCCCAATTTCCTGATGGCTGCGAAGCAAACCCTCACGCAGATATCCCGCGCGTTCAGCCACTCGGATAGATGCGGTGTTCCATGGCTCTATGTACAACTCAACCCGGTAGAGCTGCGGAATGGTCCAGGCGAATTCCGTAACGGCCATCAACGCCGCTGCAGCTGCCCCTTTTCCACGCTCCACTGGAACGATGCTGTATCCCGCCGTGGCCCGCCCTTCGCTGAGCTCCGTTACCCACAAGCCAACCCCGCCCATGGCGCGATCGGTGACGAGGTCCGCGACGGCGAAGGAAAAACCGATTCCGTCCAAGTGGCGTTCTCGTTGCCGCTGCACCCAGTCCAGCGCTTCGTTCGTCGTCGCGTGGGCTGGCAGAGTTCCGATGGTCGGAACATACGGGTCCTTAGCGAGTTCCAAAGCCATTGAAGCATCACGATCTTCGAATTTGCGAAGCCGAACGGATCCAAACGCTGGCGATTCGGTTGGCCAAGGTGGGATCTTGCCGGTGTCCATAATCCAAGTCTCACATGCCAATCCGGCTCCCGTTCCAAACACGGCACGCGGCGGCACGGGCGGCACCCTCGCATAAGATGGCTGAAACCATGCCTTAGCCACCGAGGGAAACCGCACGGGTTGAAAGGAGCCGGGAGCCGCATCTCATGGCTCCCCGATGAGCGATGAAGCTGCGTCACAACCAACCTTTCGTGCGGTTCTGGTTGGCTTCCACAGTGTCGGATTTCGGCACCTACATCACGACCGTCGCACTTTCGGTCCTCATTCTGGTGACCTTGGATGGCACCGCCCTCGACCAGGGGTGGGTAAATGCTTCGCGGTGGGCACCGTATCTGCTCTTCGGGCTGCTGGCGGGAATCTGGGTGGACCGGTTCCGTCGCCGGAAGGTAGTGATCGCCGCCGACCTGGGCCGCGGCGTCGTGCTGGTTGTGGTGGCCGTCTTCGGTGTTTTGGGAATCCTCAGCATTCCTGCCCTCATCATCCTGATGTTCTGCTTTGGAACGCTGGCCCTGTTGGGCGATGCCGCCTATCAATCCTTCCTGCCGCAACTGGTTCCCAGACCGTTACTGGTCCGGGCGAACGCGCGGCTTCAGCAAAGCATGACGGTCGCGCAAACCACCGGAGGCGCCATCGCGGGTGGTCTGGTCGCATTACTGACCGCCCCGTTCGCGTTACTGATCGATGCGTTGTCCTACTTCTTTTCCGGCTTTGCGCTGATTTCGTTGAAACGAACATCGGCCGACACACCACCGGTCCAGAGCAACGATTCGCTGCGCCGGAAGGTCGCGGAGGGGCTGCGGTGGGTGTACGGCCACGAGCGGTTAGGGCCCTTTGCCTTGAAAAGCCATATCTGGTTCATCGGCTCTGCCATCATGGGAGCCGTGTTTCCGGCGCTCATCCTGAACGAACTCCGGCTGGGCGCGCTCGGTCTCGGGCTGACCCTGGGCTGTGCCGGGATTGGTGCCGTTCTTGGCACGCTCATCTCTCACCGGCTCGGAGAAATTTGGGGCACGGGTCGAGCCGTGATCGCTTCAGATCTGTTCCAACCAATAGCTGTGGCACTGATAGCCGTGTCCCCCGCCGTTGCGGCCACGTCAGCCGAAGGATCCCTGACCGGACAGGCCTACGGCTCCCCCGCCGAGTGGCCGGGCGCGCTGTGGGCCGCGTTTATCTTTGCGGCGGCAGGACAGTTTTTGTTCGGATTTGCGATGGGCACCGGCAGTCCGCTGGAAATGGGCTACCAACAAGCGGTAACTCCCGATAGGTTGATCGCGAGGATGAGCGCCACCATGCGGTCCATAAACCGGGGCATGATCGTGCTTGGCGCGCCGCTGGGCGGTGTGATTGCCGCCGTCGCAGGTGTTGGAACGGCGCTCTGGGCGGCGGCCGGCATCATGTTGGTTGCCGGTCTGGTTCTGCTTCTGTCCAAGTTCAGGACGGCCCGGGTGGAAGACGATCAGCTGACCGATGAGGAAGCTACAGCAGGCGGCGGTCGGCGGCCCAGCGGGTGAGTTCGTGCCGGGAGGACAGCTGGAGTTTGCGCAGTACGGCCGAGACGTGGGACTCCACGGTTTTGACGGAGATGAACAGCTCCTTGGCGACCTCCTTGTAGCTGTAGCCGCGGGCGATCAGGCGCATGACCTCGAGTTCGCGGGCAGAAAGCCGGTCCAGCTCGTCGTCGACGTTAGCCACCGCCGCGGTGCCGAAGGCGTCCAGCACGAATCCCGCGAGCCGGGGGGAGAATACCGCATCGCCTCCGGCAACCCGGCGGACGGCGTCGGAAATCTCGCCGCCGGAGATGGTCTTGGTGACGTAGCCGCGGGCGCCGGCACGGATCACGCTAACCACATCCTCGGCGGAATCGGACACGCTCAAGGCGAGAAACCGGGTGCTGGCCAGCAATGCGCCGCAGCCGGCGATGACTTCCGCTCCCCCGCCGCCGCGGCCGCCGGGCAGGTGCACATCGAGCAGGACCACCTCCGGCTGGTGCTCGCGGATTGCGGCAATCGCCTGCTCCACCGTCGCGGCCTCGGCCAGAACGCGGATCCCCTCGTCCAGATCGGCGCGCAGTCCCGAACGGAAAATGGCGTGATCATCGACGACGACGATGCTGACCGGTGCCTGAGCGTTCACTGTTGTCCTTCCGGTTCCGACTTCAACGACAAACATACTTCGGTGCCGCCGGCTTTGCTGTTAATGGTCGCAGTCCCGCCATGGCGCTGCATTCGCCCGATGATCGATTCGCGCACGCCAAGCCTGTCCGCGGGGATGTCGTCCAGCACGAACCCGCCGCCGCGGTCGCGGATGAAAACGTCCACCTGACCGGCGCTGGCCTCGATGTAGACCGAAGCCGGGCCTGCGTGCCTGGCTGCGTTGACCATTGCCTCGCGGGCAGCCTGCACCAGCGCGTCATGCCTGGTTGTCATCGGCGCATCTCCGACGGCGACGAGGTCGACCGCGTGTCCGTAGGCGTCCTCCACTTCCGCGGCGACAGCTTTGAGCCGCGCCACCAGATTGCCCGGGTCCCGGCTGGCATCCTTGTACAGCCACTCGCGCAGCTCGCGTTCCTGGGCCCTGGCCAAGCGGGTCACGTCCTGCTCGTGACCGGCGCGGTTCTGGATCAGGGCCAGCGTCTGCAACACCGAATCATGCAGATGGGCGGCGATTTCGGCCCGTTCACTCTCGCGGATCCGGCCGGAGCGTTCAGTCTCGAGATCGCGCCAGAACTTCAGTCCCCACGGTGCCAGGACCAGCCCGACGCCGGCCAGTACGGCCAGCGAGGCGAAGACCGACGACCACATCAGGTCCCAGCGTCCGGATCCGGAAACCAGCACCAGCACGCCTATGATCACCAGCACCAGCCCGGCGCCAATACGGAAGATGCCACCGGCCTGGTCCGCTCCGGCACGGTTGACCAGCCCGGCGCGGCGCGTCTTGTCCAGCTGCGTCCAGACCAGCACGGCACCGAGGAGTACGACGGCGATGGGCACCACGGAGGCCCACTGAATGCTGGCGCCGAACTGCTGGGCGAGCAGGATTGCCGCACCCAGGAGAAGACCAACTCCAAGCAGGATTTCCTTGCTGCCCAGCGTCATTGCGCCACCGAACGGCTTGCGGGCGGAGCCGCCGCGGCCGGTAGCGTCGGAGCCACCCCCGGCAGCATCTGAGCCACCCCTGCCAGCGTCGGAATAGGCGCCCGAAGGAACCGTGGCACCGGCAGCGGGCCCCGCCGTCGTCGTCGTACTCTGTGTTTTGGCGGCCGCTTCCGCATCCACCGGAACCATCACCCACAACCAGCCGTAAAACAGCAGTCCCGCTCCGCCGGCCAGCGAGAGGCCAGCCATGGCCAGGCGCACGACGATCGGGTTGACGTTCAGGTGCTCCGCCAGGCCAGCACAAACACCGGCGACGAGGCCGTTGCTCGAGCGGGTCAGAACGCGTTCCATATGACAATCCAAGCACGTCGGAGACTGCATCGGGCATCACTCGGGGAGATGTCAGGGAAGGTTCAGGGTAGGCCCTCATAGATTGAGCCGCGGGGCGTTGGCATGATCGAAGTATGAACTCACACCAGGACCCGCAGGGCGGCGGGGAGAACCGCCAGCCGGAGTCGGAAGACTCCGCCGCACCTTCGGCTGATCGATCCACCGCATCCAGCAGCCAATCCACTCCGCCTCCGCCACACGCACAACCGCAGCCGCAGCCGCAGCCGCAGCCGCACCAGAGCAGCTCCCAGCAGAGCACATCACACCGGTTCTATGGCTGGCTCCGCGGACTCGGCATTCAGCGCGGCACTGACCGCTGGATCGGCGGTGTCTCCAGCGGTATCGCGCACCGGGTCGGCATCGATCCCGTCATCGTGCGCGGACTGTTCATCCTGTTCATCATCTTCGGTGGCATTGGCGTCCTCGCGTACGGCGTCGCCTGGGCGCTCCTGCCCGAACCCGACGGCCGCATCCACCTCGAAGGGGCGGCGCGCGGCTACTGGTCGGATGGCATGACCGGCGCGTTGATCGTCAGCATCGTCGGTTTCTTCCGACCCTTCGGCGCCTTCTGGGACACCTCCCTGGGCTTCGGTGACGCGCTATGGACCCTCATCTGGGTTGGCGGCTTGATCGCCCTCGGCGCGTGGCTTTTCAGCAAGGCCCGCGACAGGAAAAGGAGAGGTGCGGCGACGGTGTCCGGCGGGACGACGACTGGCGTAAGAGGGACGACGACTGCGGGAAGCGCCCCGGGGGCGGGAGACACGACGGCGGCGGGTGCAGACTGGCCGTCGGCTCCCACTGCTCCAATGACGACAGCCCCGACGGCGCCGCTGTCGACCGGCACCGGAGTTGACGCACCGTCAACCGCACCAACTTCCCCCTATGCGGCCTACCAGTCCGATTCGTACGGGCCTCCGCCGCTTTATGACGAGTACCGGTACGATCCCGATGCCACGGGACGGAACTATCAGCCACCGCAGCAGAAGGTGTCGCGCAATCGTGGTCCGACCGCGGCCATGGTCGCCATCTCCGCCGGGCTGGCCTTGCTCGCCGGCGGTGGCTTGCTCGCCCTGCACTACTTCAACGCCATCGACCTTGGCACCCATGCCAACTCAGTCGCGGCAGCCGCGGCCGCCGTCGTACTGGGTATCAGCATTGTCATTACCGGCCTGCTGGGACGGACCTCCGGGACCACCGGTTTCCTCGCCGTCGTCGCCCTGGTGGCCGCCGTGGTCTTTGGGCTGGCGCCAACGTCGAATAATTTCGTGGTCGGCAGCAACACAACCTGGGATCCACCCAGCGCCGCCGTTGCCGAGTCCGGCTACACCACCGCCATGGCCCAAGGGCATCTGGCGCTTGAGGAGCTGGCGGAGCAGGCACCGCTCGACGAGGAGATTGTGGTGCCGGTGCAGGTCGCTATGGGCAACATGACGGTAACTGTGCCCGATGGCGTTCCGGTTGAGGTCCGTTCCAATCTGGCCTTCAGCTCGTTGAACTTCGACGGCGATGGCACGGCCAGCAGCGGCATCTGGAACCCCTCGGACCAGACGCTCAACGAAGACGCTCCCGGGGAGGAAATCATCCTCGATTTGCGCGGGATTTTCAGTCAGGTAACGATCGCCGAAGCAGGAAATGGAACAGGACAATGAGCAACAATTACGACGGCGTCAGCGGCAGCACCGCTTCGAGCAGCCAAGCCGATGTGGACAACAACGCCGAATCCGAACAACGGCGCGCCAGGGTGGGAACCGTCGTCTGGGGCCTGATTATCATCGCGCTGGCCGGGATCCTGATCCTGGCCGAGGTGGCCACCATCAGTCTCGACTTCGGCCAGGTGATGATCGGTTTGCTGATCGGTGCGGGCCTCGCGTTGGTCATCGGTGGACTGATATCGGCAAAAAACCGGGAAAAAGATGACAAGCAGCCTTAGGAGACGGGAAGCTATAGGTATGGACAAGTTTTTTCGCATTATCCGTGGACTGAATCTCAAGCGTGGACCGGAACGGTGGGTCGCCGGGGTGTGTGGCGGACTGGCGGCGAAGTTCAACGTCGACGTCACATACGTCCGGATTGGCTTCCTGCTTTTCTCGCTGCTGCCCGGTCCGGCTTTCGTTTTCTACATTGTCGCCTGGCTGCTGCTGCCGGCGCAGAATGGCAAGATCGTCATGCAGGGGTTCCTGGAGAACCGGAGCGACAAAAGCATCCGCTGACCCCTCGCAGGCAGCGGTAACCGTCGTCGTCGCAATCGAACCTTCGATTGAGGGAACGTTAGAGTATCAACTGAACTCTTACGTCGCGCCCGTGACGCAATCCCCCACCCTTGCAAGGATGAGACCTGTATGAAGATCGGAATTCTGACCAGCGGCGGCGACTGCCCCGGACTCAACGCCGTGATCCGCGGTGCCGTCCTCAAGGGCATCAAGGTCCATGGCCAGGAATTCGTCGGTTTCCGAGACGGCTGGCGGGGCGTGGTCGAAGGCGACGTCATGGAGCTGCCGCGGCACAGCGTCCGGGGTATCTCCAAGCAGGGTGGCACCATCCTCGGAACGTCCCGGACGAACCCGTTCGATAATGGCGGCGGTCCGGAGAAAATCAAGGAGAACCTGTACCGGCTCGGAATCGATGCGATGATCGCCATCGGCGGCGAGGGAACGCTGGCTGCGGCGAAGCGCCTGACCGACGCCGGACTGAACATTGTGGGCGTGCCCAAGACCGTGGACAATGATCTCGACGCCACCGACTACACATTCGGTTTTGACACCGCGGTGCAGATTGCGACCGAGGCCATCGACAGGCTGCGCACCACCGGCGAATCGCATCACCGCTGCATGATCGCCGAAGTGATGGGGCGCCACGTGGGCTGGATCGCGCTGCATGCGGGCATGGCCTCCGGCGCCCATGCGATCCTCATCCCGGAGCAGCAGGTCAGCATCGAGCAGATTGCCGAATGGGTGACCGAAGCACACGAACGCGGCCGCGCGCCGCTGGTGGTCGTCGCGGAAGGTTTTGTGCCGGACCACATGGAGGCGCCGCATTCCGAGCGTGGTCTGGATACCTTCGGCCGGCCGCGGCTGGGCGGGATCGGCGACCAGCTGGTGCCGGAGCTTGAACGCCGCACCGGGCTGGAAACACGTGCCACCGTCCTGGGCCACATCCAGCGCGGCGGTGTTCCGTCAGCCTTCGACCGGGTGCTGGCAACCCGGCTGGGCATGGCCGCCATCGACGCCGTAGTGGACCGCCGCTGGGGCACCATGGTCTCGCTGAACGGAACCGACGTCGAGCACGTGGACTTTGACCATGCGCTGGGCCAGATAAAGTCCGTGCCGCAGCACCGCTACGACGAAGCCGCCATCCTTTTCGGCTAGAGCTTCCCTGCTGGTCCGCACGGTTTTCGCCAACCGCTAGGCTGAAAACATGAGTCTTGAGCCGACGACCGTTGCCATAGTCGAACTTGCATGGGCGAGACTTCTGGGCCTGGCCGACGACGCGTTCCCCAATGCCCGCCGCGATGGCCTGGAAAGAATCACCAGAGTCGACGACGACGCCAAGTCGGTGACCTTCGTAAAGCTGTTCGACGTCGGGGTTCTGGTCGGGCCGCAGTGGGCCGTCGATGCCGCCGTCGAGGTCGACGATGATTCCCTGGCGCTGCATTCGACCATGCTGGATCTGACCCACGACCATGACGGACATGGTTTGGGAGCGGCCGCGCTGTACTACTCGGACGTCCTGCTGGAGATCGACCCGTCCGAGGTGGCCGCCGTCTCGCGGGAACCGAAGCACAGCGCCGAGGTCGAGGGGCAGTGTCCGCCGGATGATGTCAACGAAGTGGGTTTGACCGGTCTGGACGAACAGTTCGCCCTGGTCACCGGCGACGGTTTGGCCATCGCCGGCTCCGGATACAACATCTGGGAAGGCATCATCGCCCATCTCGGCACGCTCGTCACCCCGGAGCTACGCCAGCAGGGCTTGGCCACCTATGTCACGGCCGTGGCCGTCGAGGAGGCGATGGCGTCAGGCCTGGTGCCGCAGTGGCGCGCGCGGCTGGACAATGATGCCTCGCGCGCGACGGCGGCCAAACTTGGCTTCGATCAGGCGGGAACGCAAACCACGGTACTGCTCGGGTAACAGGCACGGGGTGTGCTACCGGCACCGGAACAGGCCGCCGCGGGGGCAATTACCGCGGTGTGCGGATGAAACCCTTCTGGCGCCCGATAACCTGTCCGGCGTCGGGCGCGACGATGAGCTCCTGCACGGCCGGATAGTGCTCGCCGTCGTCGTCGACCACCAGTTCCAGCTCCGGGTCCACATTGCGCTTGATCATGGCGAGCGCAACAGGGCCCATTTCGTAATGCTGCGCAACCGAAGTGACCTTTCCGGCGGCCCGTTCGCCAGCCATCACCGTGCTGCCCGGCGCCGGAAGCGTATGCTGCGATCCGTCGAGCTGAAGGAAGACGAACCGGCGCGGAGGATGGCCAAGGTTGTGCACCCGGGCGATGGTTTCCTGGCCCTTGTAGCAACCCTTCGACAGATGCACCGCCGTGCGGATCAGGTCCAGCTCATGCGGAATCGTTTTCTCGTCGGTATCGACGCCGAACCGCGGCCGCCAGGCGGCGATCCGCAGGGCTTCGGCCGCCCACACACCGGCCAGACCGCGCCCGGCCACGGCACTCTCCAACTCACCGGCCGGAATCAGGTACTCGAACCAGGTCCGTTCGTAACCCGGATGCGTGGATTCCTCGGCCGCGGTGTAGGCGTAGCCGCCCTCGCCAAGATTCGGCCAAGGGTCCTGCCACGCGATCCGGCCGGCAAAATCATCAACCCCGGCGGTTGACCCGAGAACCGCCCACTCCGCAGAGACGTCGGCGATCTCCACCCGCAGGGCGAACTTCATCTTGTTCAGCCAGTCCGTCAGACCGGCAGCCTCTTCAGTCTCAACCAGCAACCAGACCGTTTCGCCGTCGTCTACCACGCGGGCATCAAATTCGATGCGGCCCTGAATCGACAGCAACAGCGTCTCACTGCCGACGCCGGGAGCCAGGCTGGTCAGTGCCTGCGAGGAGAGCGTGTTGAGCCAGCTCAGACGGTCGGGGCCGGTCACGGTCACAACGCCACGGTGCGATAGATCGACGACGGCGGAACCGGCGGCCAGGTGCTTTTGTTCGGGTAGCGGGCTTCCGTAATGGGCGGCGACGCCGGCATCCGGCCCGCCTGCTTCAACGGCTCCGGGCGTGTTCAGTAGCGGGCTGCGGTAAGTCATATAGGGTCAACGTCCTCGCGTTGCCGCGCTATTCCGGCGGCGGATTTCCAGGCGGATTTCTTCAGCCCAGCGGATTAGGCGGTCTTCTTCAACCGGGCGGAAGCGTGCGATTCGAGGGAACGGCCCAGCGCGGCGATATCCCAGGCCCAGAGCAGGTCGCCCTCGACCAGGCCGTACAACCTGGTGGCGGCTCTGTAGTCCTTCGCCCCCGGCGCACGCATCACGGCGTCGGTGGACAGGTCGATCCGCGGCCCTTTGACCTGGCCGACGTAGAGTTCGCAGATTCCGCCAGGATGCACGACGTTGGCGATGATGTCGAAGCCGTCGTCCTTGTTGCGCAGCTTCTCGACTTCCTCAGCGGATTTCAATGCCGGAACAATCTCAGCGGGAATAAGCCCCGGACCGCCGTCGGACTCATTGAGTTCGCGGTCCAGTTGCCAGGCGCCGGATTCCCAGCTCAGCGGACGCAGCTTGTTGCCGTCGTCGTCGATCAACCAGCTCTGCGCGCTGTACTCGAGGTACGGCAGGCCGTTGTGGGTGAAATTCACTTCCTGGGCGAACTGCTGCTGTTCGATATCCCCGTAACCGAGGACACCGACGCCCTCCCACCGGCCGATCAGCCAGTAAAGCGGAACAAGTTCAGGCGTTAAATCCGTGGGAAGTTCAATAGGCATTAGAGCCCTTACTTCTGTCCCTTATACATACGCCAGACGACGAATCCGGCAAACCAGGCCATTGCGCCGCCGGCAATGACCAGCAGGCTGATGTAGAAGATCTCCAGAGCAAGCAAGTTCATGTGCTCAAGGCTACCGCAAAGTTCGGACAGAATTCCCGTTGGTGACACCGTGGGGCGTGGATGAACATGCCGTCAGACCAGCAGCAGCTTCTCCAGGAAATAGACCATGGTTCCCAGCGCAGCGATCGGGGCCACGCCCACCGCCAGCGCGCCGGCCAGCGTGTTCGGGCCCCGCCTGGCAACAATCAGCCGGCGGAAACTAACGACGACGGCGCCGCAGACCAGGCCGACGACGGCGGCGGCGAGGTTTGGCACGTCGGCCAGCAGGATCGCGCCGAGGAGCCCGGCCGAGGTCGCCAGCACGAGTCCGACCGGTGCGATGATCCGGTCCGGCCATGGCAGCAAGGAGACCAAAAGGGCTACCACCACGCTGGTTCCTGTGACGAGCATCATGCCCGAGTCCTCCGCGTTGGACCTCAGTTGCTCCGCGGCGGCCCAGCCACCTCCCATTGCGCAGATCAGGACACCGGCGGTGCCGCCGATCGTCGACTCCAGGCGTAGGCTCTGGCCGGTGCCGCGCAGCAGCTGCACCAGGAACACCAGCGCCACGCCGACCGCCACGATGGCGGGAAACCAGAGCAGCAGGGGTCCGCCGTCGAGCACGCTGGCAGTGACGGTGGAGGCGATGCCGGATCCGGCGATGATGCTGCCGAGGGTTTTCTTCGCCGGCACTCCAAGCAGGTGCGGCCACCCGAAACCGACAATCAGGGACGCCAGGCTCAGTACAACGACGACGACGGGAAGCGAGAGATAGGCGCCGCCGATGATGGCGCACAAACTCACCGCCGCCGCGGCGGCAATACTGGCAGACTTCACCATGCCATCCTGCCTTATCGCTCGATTCGGCGCGAGAAAGCGCCGTGCAGGCAACACCAGCCGTGCCGCCGTCGAACCGCCACGGTATAGTCAAGGCAGCCCCGCTCGCTCAATGATGCGCCAGTTCTCCCCTTAAGGACGACTACGCACCGTGGAGGAACCGTGTCGCAGATCCTGTTACTGACCAACAGCCAAGGCTCATCCGTCGATGTCCTGCCTGCCCTGGAGCTGCTCGAACACCGCATCCACATTCTCCCCGCCGAACCGACGGCGCTGCTGGAATCCACACCGTCCGACGTCGTCATGATCGATGCCCGCAAAGACCTGGCCGGAGCCCGCTCGCTGGCCCAGCTGATCAAAGCCACCGGCCTGAGCGCGCCGCTGATGCTGGTGCTGACCGAAGGCGGCATGGCCGCCGTCGCCCCCAGCTGGATGGCCGACGACGTCATACTCGACACTGCCGGACCGGCCGAAGTGGAGGCACGGCTGAGGCTGGTTGTCGTCCGAGCCAACACCGATGAACCGGCCGAAACGGAGATCCGGGTTGCCGGCGTCGTCATCGATGAATCAAGCTACACCGTCAAGGTCAACGGCAAGCTCCTCAACCTGACCTTCAAGGAATTCGAACTGCTGAAATACCTCGCCCAGCATCCGGGCCGCGTGTTCAGCCGGGACCAGCTGCTGCACGAAGTATGGGGCTACGACTATTACGGCGGTACCCGGACCGTCGACGTCCACGTCCGGCGGCTGCGGGCGAAGCTCGGTGCGGACCACGAAAACCTGATCCGGACCGTACGCAACGTCGGCTACCACTTCACCCGTACGCTTTCCGATGAGAACGCCCCGGTCGGTTCGGAGACGTAGTACAAAGCGGATCGCGCGCCCATCGCGCTAGTCTTAGATGCACGGCCTGGGCCGGGCCGGTACTACAGCGAAGGAGTCAACGATTATGAGTCAGACAACCTCCGGAACATGGCCGGTGCACACCATCAAGGGCCGCCCCAATAGGGACCTGCTGCGGGATATTTCCACCCTTGCCGACGCCGCCAATGAGTCTGACGGCAATCCGCCACTGTCCGAGCAGACACTGGTGAACCTCCGCTCCGAGGACTGCGACGAGACCACGATGCTCAGCTTCGCCACCTATATTCCAGAAGAGGAATACAGCGATTCCGACGACGGTTCGCTGGCCGGGGTCGCCGTCGTCAGCCTGGATCCGGAGGCGCAGACCAATCCCCATGGGGTCCTTGAGCTGGTGGTCCATCCGAACTACCGCAACCAGGGCATCGGCACCTCGCTGGTCGGCGCCCTCAAGGAGACCACGAAGCTGACCGGTCTGCGCGCGTGGTCGCACGGCAATCATGAGGCGGCCGTGGAACTGGCGGGTCGGTACGGATTTACCTCGGTCCGCGAACTGTGGCGGATGCGCCTGACCAGGGCGTCGCAGTCGGCGGCCCAGTTGCACTATGAACTGCCCGACGGCGTGCGGCTGCGCCCGTTCGTACCGGGTCAGGACGAGGAAGCATGGCTGAAGGTCAACGCCGCGGCCTTTGCCCATCACCCGGAACAGGGAGCCACCACCCTGAACGATCTGAAGGCCCGGATGGAGGAGGACTGGTTCGACCCGAACGGCTTCCTGCTGGCGGAGCGCGACGGCGAACTCCTCGGCTTCCACTGGACCAAGGTTCATCCGCGCAGCGGCAGCCACCCTGCTATCGGCGAAGTGTACGTCGTCGGAGTCTCCCCTGACGCGCAAGGACTGGGACTGGGTAAAGCGCTGACCATTGCCGGAATCGAATATCTCCACGAGGCAGGGCTGAATGCGATTATGCTCTACGTCGATGCCGATAATGAGGCCGCCGTCACGCTGTACCAAAAACTCGGTTTCACCCGCTGGGATGTGGACGTGATGTACGGGCCAAAAACGGACGGTGCCGGCTTGTAAGGTTGGAGCAGTCAACCGGATCGAGCCAGAAGGAGAATGTCATGGAACCCCAGACAGCGGCGATTCCCACAACACGCTTCGGCTCGTCCGAGGTCGCCCCGGCGCGTGCCACCCAGGACCGCATCGACATACCGGAGTTTGAGCCGAGCCTGACGCCGGCCGGCGATGTCGGTCCGGACCGTTTCCTCGACCGTGAAGTCAGCTGGCTGGACTTCAACGCCAGGGTGCTGGAGCTGGCCGAGGATCCGAACATGTACCTGCTGGAGCGGGTGAATTTCCTCTCCATTTTCGCTTCCAATCTGGACGAATTCTTCATGGTCCGCGTGGCCGGCCTCAAGCGCCGGATTGCGGCCGGGCTGGCCGTTCCCTCCCCCGCCGGACTCAGCCCGGTGGAACAGCTCGAGCTGATTGGCGATGAAGCGCAGGAGCTGACCAAGCGCCATGCCCGGATTTTCGAGGAACAGATCCGTCCGGCGTTGGCAGACGAGTCCATCTACCTCACACGATGGGCCGAGCTGGATGAGCAGTCCAAGACCTACCTGCGAAACCTGTTTTCGGAGAAGGTCTTCCCTATCCTGACGCCACTGGCCGTGGACCCGGCGCATCCATTCCCCTATATTTCCGGGCTGTCGCTGAACCTCGCCGTCGTCGTGCGTAATCCCATCAGCGAAAAGGAACTCTTCGCCCGTCTGAAGGTCCCCGACCAACTGCCGCGTTTGATCTCCGTGGACGGACCGCGTGCCGGCCGGGTTCCTGGCCGGGTGGCACGGTTCATTCCACTCGAGGACGTCATTGCCGAGCATCTGGACCAGCTCTTCCCCGGCATGGAGGTCCGCGAGCACCACACCTTCCGCGTCACCCGCAACGAGGACCTCGAGGTGGAGGAGGACGACGCCGAGAACCTGCTGCAGGCGCTGGAAAAGGAACTCCTGCGACGCCGGTTCGGCCCGCCGGTGCGGCTCGAAGTCACCACCGACATCAATCCGAGCATCAAGTCCCTGCTGGTGCGCGAGCTCGGCGTCGAGGAGGATGAGGTCTACGAGGTTCCGGCGCCGCTGGATCTGCGTGGATTGAGCGTGATCGGAAACATCGAGCGCACGGATCTGCGGTATCCGCGGCATGTGGCGCACACCAGCCGTTTCCTGAATGAGAGCGAGACCTCCAAGGCGGCCAACGTCTTTGCCGCCATGCGCCGCCGCGACATCCTGCTGCACCACCCTTACGATTCGTTCTCCACCTCGGTGCAGGCTTTCCTGGAACAGGCCGCATCGGACCCCAAGGTGCAGGCCATCAAGCAGACGCTGTACCGAACCTCCGGCGACTCACCCATCGTCGATGCCCTGGTGGATGCGGCCGAGGCCGGTAAGCAGGTCCTGGCGCTGGTGGAGATCAAAGCGCGGTTTGATGAACAGGCGAACATTTCCTGGGCGCGCAAACTGGAGCAGGCCGGCGTGCACGTGGTGTACGGCATCGTGGGCCTGAAAACGCACTGCAAACTGTCCCTGGTCGTACGGCAGGAAGTCGACGGGCTGCGCCGCTACTGCCACATCGGCACCGGCAACTATCACCCGAGCACCGCCCGTTACTACGAGGATCTCGGCCTGCTCACCGCGAACGACGAAGTCGGCGAAGATCTCTCGAGGTTGTTCAACCAGCTCTCCGGCTATGCCCCTAAATCGACGTTCAAACGGCTCCTCGTTGCCCCAAGGTCGGTCCGTTCCGGGCTGATCGACCGGATCGAGAAGGAGATCGCCAACAAGAAGGCCGGCCTCGCCGCCCGGGTGCAGATCAAAGTCAACAACATGGTTGATGAAGCCATTATCGACTCCCTCTACCGTGCCTCGCAGGCTGGAGTGAGCGTCGACATCGTGGTCCGCGGTATCTGCTCGCTGCGGCCGGGAGTACCCGGGCTGAGCGAGAACATCCGGGTCCGCTCCATTCTCGGGCGGTTCCTGGAACACTCGCGGATCTTTGCCTTCGCCAACGCCGGTGACCAAGTGGTCTACATGGGTTCCGCCGACATGATGCACCGCAACCTGGACCGCCGGGTCGAGGCCCTGGTCCAGCTCAGTTCAACAGAGGATATTTCCGCCATGGTGGCACTGCTTGACCGTTATATGGATGACGCCACATCAAGCTGGCACCTTGAACCCTCCGGAGAATGGACCCGCCATCACCTTGACGAAGACGGAAAGCCGCTTAGCGACGTTCAGTCCTGGCTGCTGGCCTCCCGTGCCCGCCAGCGAGCGGCGGCCCGCCGCTGATGGCCGGAAAGTCCCGGCGCGCCGGATACGCCGGTATGGCGGTGCGCGCGGCAGGTGCTCTGTGCTGGCGCAGCCGTAGAGGCGAACTCCAGCTTCTGGTGATTCATCGTCCCCGCTACGATGACTGGTCTTGGCCAAAGGGAAAGCTCGACGACGGCGAGACCCTTCCGGAGGCCGCCGTGCGCGAGGTTGCTGAAGAGGTTGGTATCCGGATCAAGCTCGGTATCCCGCTTCCGTCCATCCAATACAAGGTCAACTCCGGGATGAAGGAAGTCCTCTACTGGGCTGCTCACGTGGACGAACAGGAGCCGCTTCCGGACGGCGACGAAGTCGATCAAGCTGAATGGGTCAGTCCCGACAAGGCCAAGGCGCTGCTCTCCAACCCGTCCGATATCGATCCATTGAACGCTCTGGTCGAAGCTTTCGAGGAGGGCCACCTGCCGACCTGGCCCATCATCCTGTTGCGGCATGCCAAGGCCAAGCCGCGCTCGTCCTGGACCCTGGCCGAAGGAGACCGGACCCTGGTCGCGTCCGGGCAGCGGCAGGCCAAAGCGGTCGGACGCCTGCTGACCGCCTGGGGCCCCAACCGTGCATTGACGAGTCCCTGGGTGCGCTGTGTACAGACGCTGAAACCGTATGCCAAAACCGCCAAACTGAAGATCAAGCAGATCGATGCGCTGACGGAAGCGTCGCACAAGCGCCAGCCGAAGAAGGCACGCGCGGTTGCCGAGGGTGTTTTCGAGAAACGTAAACCGGTCATCATCTGCACCCACAGGCCGGTTTTGCCCACGTTGCTCGAGGTATTCGCCCCGAAAATGAGCGACGAAGACGCCGCCAAGCTCCCGACGTCGGATCCTTACCTCAGTCCTGGTGAGATCATCATTCTGCACGTCAGCGCCCTGGACAGCCAGCGGATCGTCGCGGTCGAACAGGTCAAACCCTTCGACGACTAAGTACCGGCAGTTCCCGTCTCCGGCCCAACGGTCAAATCCGGCGGATGCACAAGTCCGCTTGATTGGAGTTGAAACATGTGGTGGGAAACGCTGATGGTAGTCACCGCCGGACTGTTACTGCTCTGGCTGCTCCTGCTTGCCGCTTTATGGATTGCACAGAGAGGGCAGAAAGAGCCGGCGTCGCTGCGGGAGGCGCTCCGGTTGCTGCCAGACGTCGTTCGGTTGCTCCGCCGCCTGGCCTCCGACAAAACACTGCCCGGCAGCGTGCGGGTTCGATTGTGGCTGCTGTTGGCCTATCTGCTCTCACCGATCGACCTCGTACCGGATTTCATTCCGGTTATCGGTTACGCAGACGACGCGATCATCGTTGTTCTCGCGCTTCGTTCCGTCATCCATGCTGCAGGTCCCGAAGCACTCGAACGGCATTGGCCCGGCACACGCCAGGGGCTGAGGTCGCTCCTCCTTCTTGTTCCCCGCTAAACCAGGATCATTTTGTTTCCCAGCACGTTCGCCGCACCCTCGTCGATGACTCGGTGGATAGGATGGACGAGTGAGCATTGAGACCCCGTATGAAGACCTCCTCCGCGACGTGCTGGCCAACGGCACGTCCAAATCCGACCGGACCGGCACCGGCACCCGCAGCGTTTTCGGCCGTCAGCTTCGCTTCGATCTGAGCAACAGTTTCCCGCTTATCACCACCAAGCGGGTGCACTTCAAGTCCCTCGCCCTCGAACTGTTGTGGTTCCTGCGCGGCGACTCGAACGCGAAGTGGTTGCAGGAGCGCGGGGTCAAGATCTGGAATGAGTGGGCAGGTGACGACGGCGATCTCGGCCCGATCTATGGCGTCCAGTGGCGCTCGTGGCCGACGCCCGACGGCGGCCACATCGACCAGATTGCCCAGGTTGTCGAGGGACTGAAAACGAATCCGGATTCACGCCGGCACATTGTGTCCGCTTGGAACGTATCCGAGCTGCACAACATGGCGCTGCCGCCATGCCACGTAATGTTCCAGTTCTATGTGGCGGATGGGAAGCTCTCCTGCCAGCTCTATCAACGCAGCGCGGACCTGTTCCTCGGAGTGCCATTCAACATTGCCAGCTATGCACTGTTGACCAGAATGGTCGCGCAGCAGACCGGCCTTGAGCCCGGCGAATTCATCTGGACCGGCGGAGACTGCCACATCTATGACGACCATATGAGCCAGGTGACCGAACAGTTGACGCGGGACGCCTATCCCTATCCGCAGCTGCAACTCGGACGGAAGCCGGCTTCGATCTTCGATTACGAATACGAGGATTTCGACATCGTGAACTATCAGCACCACCCGACCATCAAAGCGCCGGTCGCCGTATGATCGGCATGATCTGGGGCCAGACACCGGATGGAGTTATCGGCCGCGATGGCACCATGCCGTGGGATGTCCCCGAGGACATGGCTCACTTCACCTCGACGACGAGGGGCCACCCGGTCATTATGGGCCGGCGGACCTGGGAATCCTTTCCTGCGCAGTTCCGTCCGCTGCCCGGCCGCGCGAACATCGTCATTAGCGGCAATCAGGACCAGCGGCAGGCCCTGGCCGATGCCGGGGCCATCGCCGTCGGGAGCATGGAGGCAGCTTTGGATGCCGCGGCGGCCAGTGAGGGCGGCGAGGAGATCTGGGTCATTGGCGGTGCCGGAATCTTCGAATCCATGCTGGGTAGAGCCGACACCGCTTCGGTGACTGTCATCGACGTCGATGAAGCCGGCGACACCTTCGCCCCGGCCCTGAAGGACGGCTGGACACTAACTGCCAGCGATCCGGAACAAGGTTGGCACCAATCCCGCAAGGACGCGCGCTACCGCATCGAAACCTGGACACGAAACGGCTCCTGAGCAAACCGCATAACCGCTAGTCCTCCGCCCTGATCCTTTCACAGCGGAGGTTGACCAACTAGAGTTGGTCAACATGGGACAGTACAACGTCCAGGATGCCAAAACCCGCTTCTCGGAGCTGTTGCAACTTGTGGAACGTGGCGACGAGGTTATTATCGCCCGCTCGGGGCACCCTGTTGCCAAGCTGGTCAAACTTGAACGTCCGGCCAAACGCGCACTTGGATTCCTTGGCCTCTCGTCAAAGGAGCCACGCTCATTACGGCTGACGAAACGATGCAACGTTTCGAGCCCTTGAGCACTATATGGTGATCGGCACGGACCGAATGGACTCCGGCCGGAACGGAACGTCGTCGTCATCAAATTGGCGATTTGCGCCGGAAAACTAGAATGGAGGTATGACTTCCTTCGTATCCGGCAGCTCAACTCCTTCTGTAGGCCTCATTGGCTGGCGCGGCATGGTCGGCTCCGTGCTGATGCAGCGCATGCAGGATGAGCGTGACTTCGACCTGATCAATCCGGTCTTCTTCTCCACCTCGAATGCCGGTGGGGAGGCTCCTGACTTTGCAGCCGGTGCCGGGAAGCTGCAGGATGCTTACGACGTCGAGACACTCGCCAAGTTGCCCATCATTGTCACTGCCCAGGGTGGCGACTACACCTCCGAGATATATCCGAAGCTGCGCGATGCAGGGTGGGATGGCATCTGGATCGACGCCGCTTCGACGCTGCGGATGAATGACGATTCCATCATTGTGCTGGATCCGGTCAACAGGGATGTTATCGACGCCGGCCTCTCCCGTGGGGTAAAAGACTTCATCGGCGGCAACTGCACGGTATCCTGCATGCTGATGGGCCTGGGTGGACTGTTCAAGAACGGTCTGGTGGAGTGGGCCACGGCGATGACCTACCAGGCGGCCTCCGGTGGCGGTGCCCGGCATATGCGCGAACTCATCAACCAGTTTGGTGAGCTTCACAGCGCCGTTGCCAACCACCTCATTGACCCGGCCTCCGCGATCCTGGAGATCGACCGCGGCGTTGTTACCCAGCAGCGGAACCCGGAAATGGACGCCTCACACTTCGGTGTCCCCTTGGCCGGTTCGGCCATCCCGTGGATCGATGCCGACTTGGGCAATGGCCAGTCCAAGGAAGAGTGGAAGGCCGGCGCAGAGACCAACAAGATTCTCGGCCTCAATGTCACCGATGGCGCCAGGATTCCCTTCGACGGGTTGTGCGTCCGGATCGGAGCCATGCGTTCACATTCGCAGGCGCTGACGATCAAGCTCACTGAAGACCTGCCGCTGGCGGAAATCGAACAGCTCATCGAGCAGGACAATGAATGGGCAAAGGTCGTTCCCAATACCAAGGAAGCGACCATGGAGCAGCTCACGCCCGTTGCCGTCACGGGGACCATGGACGTACCCGTCGGCCGGTTGCGCAAGATGGAAATGGGACCTGAGTACCTCAGCGCCTTCACCATCGGCGATCAGCTGCTGTGGGGCGCCGCGGAGCCGTTGCGCCGGATGCTCCGTATCGCCACCGGAAACCTGTAGCACCCCGGCTTCACTACTTCAGTTTCTGTCGGTGCCGGCTGGCACTGTGGGGGCTATGAAAAACCCAACAGTTGACGAGATACTGACCGGATTCCTGGCTACCAGCTGCTTCAACAAACAACCTGCCACGTGTTCACGCTATCGACGGGTCGATGCTCAATTGCGGCGGTACCTGGAGGCAACGGGACACCGCTTCCTGGAGAGTTCCAAGGTTGAATTGCTCGGCCTGGAGCAGGCGTACGAGCTGGATGGCGCGTGCTCCAGGATCATGATCGCCGAGGACCTTGTTCATGCCTTGGCAGACTTTCTGCGTGAACCGTGGCTGCTCCATGACGGCAACGACAGGCGTACCCAGATCAGCCAGACATCGAGGCTGGCCCAGTGGCTCTGCAGCCGCGGACTGGTCGACACCCAGCTGGACAGTTGCGCCTTGATCGAGGCGCGGATCGCAGTTGAACATGCCAGGCAAGGCTACACCCGGGATCCGCGGTCCTCGCACGGGTTATAGGGTGCAGCCAATCAGCAGCGGTTCGGGAACCAGCTTGATGCCGAATTTCGCCTCGACTCCGTCGCGTACGGTGCGCGCGACGTCCAGGAGGTCCTGGGCGCTGGCCCCGCCCCGATTCGTGACAGCCAGCGTATGCTTCGTCGACAGGGAGGCAGGGCCATCCGGCAGCCCGAATCCTTTGGCGAAGCCGGACTGGTCTATCAGCCAGGCGGCACTGAGCTTGACCCTGTCGTCGGCCTCTGCGAGGCCGGCCACCACCGGATAGCGGGGGGCGCCGGCCGGCAGCGTGTCGGCGACTGTGCGGTCCACAATGGGATTGGTGAAGAAGGACCCGGTACTGAAGGTGTCCCGGTCCTCCGAATCGAGAACCATGCCCTTGGAAGCACGCAGTTTGAGGACTGCCTTGCGCGTCTGCAATGCGTTGGCACGCTCCCCGGGCTCAACCCCAAGCACCCGTGCGAGTTCGGCATACCGGATTGGTGCGCTCCCCCGCCCCAGAGCCAGCTGGAACTGGACGGTCAAGACCACATACCGGGGCGAGCCGTCCACCGTGGTGCGCTTGAGCAGCGAATCCCGATACTCAAACTTGAGGTCCGAATTGGCGAAAGTCTTGATGGCGTTCTTTTCCCGGTCCCAGGTCCGGATGCTCGCTATGGTGTGCGAAACGTCAGCGCCGTAGGCGCCGACATTCTGCACAGGTGATGCCCCCATCAGTCCAGGAATGCCGGACAACGCTTCCAGGCCGGACCAGGCATGCATCACGGCGGTACGGACAAAGTCGTCCCATGGATGGCCCGCCTGGACTTCGACGAACACCCCCGCCATCGTATCCCTGGACTTGATTGTGTAACCTTCGGAGGCGATCTGGAGCACCGTGCCCGGAAAGCCGTCGTCGGACACGATGAGATTCGATCCACCGCCGACAATCAGCAGACGTTCTCCGGCGGCGTCTGCCGCACGAACTGCGTCAACAATTTCCTGCTCGGTATGCGCCTTGACGTATTTGCGGGCCGGGCCGCCGACCGCCGTCGTCGTCAGCTCCGCCAGATTAACCGTGGATGTCACCAAAGCCGAACGACCGCCTGCGCCTTGACCAACACCTTTTGACCTGCCGACGTGACCGTCAAGTCGACCCTGGCAGTCGAATTGTTGGCATCAATGGCGCCCAGCACGCCAGTGACTTCGATTTCCGCACCCGGACCCTCATCCAGGTCTTCGACGGGAACAGGCTTCGTGAAACGGGTTTGATAATCCACGACGGCGGCAGGGTCACCGGCCCAGTCGACCACCAGCTGGACCGCCGCACCCATGGTGAACATGCCGTGCGCGATCACGCCGGGCAGTTCCACAGACCTGGCGAACCGCTCATTCCAATGGATGGGGTTGAAATCTCCGGACGCGCCGGCGTAGCGGATCAGGTCCGCGCGTGTGACCTCAATGGTTGTCGTACCGATCTGCTGACCGACTTCGAGTTGCTCCAGCGAAACGCTCACTGCTCTTCCCCCCGCACGATGATCGAAGACTTGGTGGTGGCGACTTTCTCGCCCTCGACGGTGGAAATTTCCGCCCGCGTGGTAACCATGGCGCCGGCGCCCATTGCCCGGACCGAATCGACGTGCAGTTCGGCAACCAGCTCGTCACCGGCCACAATCGGATGATGGTGCGTGAACCGCTGATCCGCATGCACAACCCGCGTGAAGTCGATTCCGGCGCTGTCATCCTCGATCAGCTGTGCATCAGCGCGCTGGGAAACGATGATCGCGAACGTCGGCGGCGCCACCAAATCCCGGTAGCCAAGCTCCTGGGCCGCATCGACGTCGTAGTGGGCCGTATTGGTGGCCTTGACTGCACGGGCGAATTCCCGGATCTTTTCCCGCCCAACAAGATACGGCTCCCCGGCCGGGTAGCTGCGGCCGGCCAAATCAGGATCGATGGCCATGGAACTCCTCATTCTGTAGGCATGTAGGTTGAGTCTGCATCCAGCCTACAAGTACCTGCAGGCTATCGGCGCTTCCCTGGGCGGCGGAAGAAGATGCTGGCCACGTAGCAAATGAACCCGATTCCCAGCAGCGGAAGGGCCGTCCAGGTCAGGAACCCGTTTTCGGTTGTGATCCCGATGATGGAACAGAGGATGCCGGTACCGGTGAACGCCAGTCCCAGGACTACAAAGAGGCGGTACTTCGGCGATCCGGTGTCCCATGGGTTATTCAGCATGGTTTCCATG
The DNA here is from genome assembly GCF_054511255.1 of Arthrobacter monumenti. Classification (NCBI taxonomy): domain Bacteria; kingdom Bacillati; phylum Actinomycetota; class Actinomycetes; order Micrococcales; family Micrococcaceae; genus Arthrobacter; species Arthrobacter monumenti. The sequence goes on from NZ_JBTNCY010000005.1 coordinate 168,083, forward strand.
GTATTTGCTAGAAGAGGGACTCCTGCACGGCGGGTACCTCAGAGCTGTACCGCCCAAACTCGATGCGCTTTCCCTTCAGCCGCGACAGGTCGGCCAAAAATTCCACATCGGAGTCGTCAATGCCGGCCCGCACGTAGCTGCCGTGCGCGGCGCTGATCCGCAACCCGTGCCGGCCCTCACCCAGTTCGTATGGGTACAGGACGCCCGGTCCCGCTTCACACACTGCCTTCGCCGCTTCGGGCCGGTGCCATTGTTCAGAAACTGAGTGCGAGCCTGATAGCCCACTGCCACCGTCGAGCATGGACCGCACCTGCGCAGCTTTGGCCCTGTTGATCCGGTCCACCTCCTTGGGTGGAAGCGGATTTGCGAGAGCCGCCAGCTTGGCCGCCGACCGGACAGCCTGGCTGAGACCGAGATGATCCGTAACAGCATCCTCCAAACGGCGAATGATCCGGCCGTCTTCGGCCCAGCCAACATAGCTTGCGACGACGGCGCCCTGTTCAGCGAGCCTGCTGAACTTACTGCGGTGGGAAGCCGTTCCCACTTTCGAAGCGCCGTCGGCGAACGTGGCAACGTAAAGCCAATGCTCCTGGTCGACGTAGGCCTGCATTCCAGGAGGGGCGATGCCGCTGCGGTGGATGTCGTGCAGGAACCGGAAGTCGTCGCGGGAAAAGCACCTTCCGCATTGGAACCCACGCTCGGCATGGCTATAATCCACGCAGCCGAACTGCTTCCGGGAGGTTGGACCCTCGACAGTGCTGTAACCGAGGCAATGCCGCACACCCGGCGTCGTCAAGACCTGGAAGCGGAGTTCGGTTCCGGCCTCCAAATGGAACTCTTCGGAGGTGGAGTCAGCTCCGGACAAGCCGAGTACAGGGCCGCGCGGCGTCCACGAGACACCTCGGACCAGGTACGGGCTGTTTGCTTTCACGGCTCCCCTCAAATGAATGCGCCGGCAACGATTAACGTTACCGGCGCATTGCTGGCTGGAGAACACTCCACACGGAGCGTCAACGCAAATTAGACAGTTTGTTTCGAGTGCTTTCCTTCGGCCACTTCTTCCACCAGTTTGGAGCAGAAGGCGGGCAGGTCATCCGGGTTACGGCTGCTGACCAGTCCTGCATCAACCACAACTTCCTTGTCGATCCACTCGGCGCCCGCATTCTTCAGGTCGGCTGCCAGCGTGTGGTAGGAAGTCATCTTGCGGCCGCTGACCACTCCGGCGTCGATCATGATCCAGGGACCATGGCAAATCACCGCTACAGGTTTCTGGCTGGAGAAGAACGAGCGGGTGAAGTCCTGCGAGTCCTTATCGACACGGATCTGATCCGCATTGAATACACCGCCGGGGAGCACGAGCGCGTCATAGTCATCGGCCTTCGCCTCCGCGACGCTGACATCGACCGGGAAGTCATCTCCTGGATCGGTGTGGTTGAACCCCTTGATGCTGCCGCTCTTCGGCGATACCAGCACGGGCTGTCCCCCGGCCTGCTTCACCGCGTCCCAAGGCTTCGTGAGCTCCACCTGCTCGACGCCGTCGGTCAACAGAAATGCGACCTTCTTACCGGAAATATCGTGTTCAGCCATGCTTCCTCCTTGCAATAGAGCGTGGATGTCAGGAATGACCTTTCGCTATCCATTTTAGGAAGCCAGGAGATACTAAGCAAGCTGAGCTTCTAATTTGTCGACCGACGCTGACATGGAAAATGCCCCCGGAACCCTTGCGGATTCCAGAGGCATTCGAGTGGTAGCGGTGGGGAGGCTCGATCTCCCGACCTCACGATTATGAGTCGTGCGCTCTAACCAACTGAGCTACACCGCCATAAATGAGAATGCCCGCGTAGACCGGTCAAAAACCGTTCTGACGCGGGCTCCCATTGCGAGCCCCCCACCGGAATCGATCCGGTGACCTCGTTCTTACCAAGAACGCGCTCTACCACTGAGCTAGGGGGGCAACGAGGAAAAACTTTACCAGTTAATCCCCGCAGAAACGAAATCCGCTGATCCGCATCATGCCGCGGATCAGGACGGAATTCGGAGGAGCTTAGTACTTCTTGCCGTGCCGGGGCTTGCGCTCGCCTTTACCTGCGCTGGCGAACTTCGAGGCGCCGCTGTCGCCGTCGTGATTCTTGTTGAACGAGCGGTCGCCGTCGTACTTCTTCTTGAAGTCCTTCTTGAATCCGGCGCCTTCGTTCTTATTCAAGCTGCGGTCGCCGCCGCTCTTCTTGAAACCGCCGCGGGCCGGGGCACCGCCGCTGCTGGGACGGCGTCCCTTATCCAGCTCGAGGTGGATAAGCTCGCCGCCAATGCGGGTCTTGGAAAGCGCACGCCACTGGTCCTTGGACAACTCTGCGGGAAGCTCCACCAAGGTGTGGTCGGAACGGATGTCGATCCCGCCGATCTGGCCGGAGGTCAGGCCACCCTCGTTGGCGATGGCGCCGACGATGGAACCGGGCATCACGCGCTGGCGGCGTCCGACGGCGATCCGGTAGGTGGCGTTGCCCTCGGTCAGGGTGCGGGTCGGTCCGCGGGAGCCGAAGCCGTCCTTGGAGCGGTCCTTCTTCTGGTGCTCGGGAACCTTCGGCAACTCCTTGACGAAGAGCGGCTCGCCGCCCTGGGCCATGAACGCCAGCGCAGCGGCGATCTCGGCAGCCGGGACGTCATGATCGTCCTCGTAGTTGGAGATCAAATCACGGAACTGGGCAACGTCCTCGCTGGAGAGCGTTTCGGTGATGCGCTCGGCAAACTTGCCCTGGCGCAGCTCGTTGACCTTATCCGCACTGGGAAGGTGCATCTGCTCGACCGGCTGGCGGGTTGCCTTTTCAATGGCGCGCAGCAGGTACTTCTCCCGCGGAGTCATGAACAGGATGGCATCACCCGTGCGGCCCGCGCGGCCGGTGCGGCCGATCCGGTGCACGTAGGACTCGGTGTCGTGGGGGATGTCGTAGTTAACGACCAGGGAGATGCGCTCGACGTCAAGACCGCGGGCGGCGACGTCGGTGGCGACGAGGATGTCGATCTTGCCGTCACGCAGCGCCTCAATGGTGCGCTCGCGCTGCTGCTGCGGAATGTCGCCGTTGATGGCTGCGGCGCGGTGTCCGCGGGACCGGAGCTTGTCGGCCAGGTCTTCGGTTGCCACCTTGGTGCGCACGAAGGTCAGCACGCCGCCGTATTCTTCGACCTCAAGAATGCGGGTCAGGGCATCAAGCTTGTGCGGGCCCATGACCTGCAGGTAGCGCTGGCGGGTGTTGGCGCCGGTGGTGGTCTTGGACTTTACCGTGATCTCGGCGGGGTTGTTCAAGTACTTCTTCGAGATCCGGCGGATCTGCGACGGCATCGTGGCCGAGAAGAGCGCCACCTGCTTGTCGTCCGGGGTCCCGGAGAGGATCTGCTCCACGTCTTCGGCGAAGCCCATCCGCAGCATTTCGTCGGCCTCATCGAGGACCAGGTACTGCAGCTCGGACAGGTCGAGCGAGCCCTTGTTGATGTGGTCGATAACGCGGCCGGGGGTACCGACGACGACCTGGGCGCCGCGGCGCAGGCCGGCCAGCTGGGGGCCGTAGGCCGAGCCGCCGTAAACGGGCAGCACGGTGAAGTTTTCCAGATGCGCGGCGTACGAGGAGAAGGCCTCGGCAACCTGCAGGGCCAGTTCACGGGTCGGAGCCAGCACCAGAATCTGCGTGGCCTTCGACGGCGGCAGGTCGGCCATCCGGGACAGTGCGGGAACCGCGAATGCTGCGGTTTTACCGGTACCGGTCTGGGCCAGGCCGACGACGTCGCGGCCTTCCAGCAGTGCCGGAATGGTGGCTGCCTGGATGGGCGACGGCTTTTCATAGCCGACGTCGGACAGCGCTGCGAGGACGCGGGCGTCGATGCCGAGATCGGCGAAACGCACCTCGGGCTCTTCGGTTTCGGTGGATGTAGCTTCAGGCGACGGAGCTTCGGTGGTGGGCTCGACGTCGTCGTAGTTGCTGGGCAAGAGTTACCTCATTCATATGGGTTGAAGGCATCGCGGCAAGTGCGCCGCTGGACGAAGAAACCCGGCCTGTTTCAATCCCTGGCAAGGCCTCGCATCACAACTTCTGGGCTGCACTCCCGGCAGGCACGTGTGACGTTTTCTTCTCGCCGGCGCTCCCATATGAAAATGCCCGCTGCTGCGGGCCCCAACACAACGAACCTGTCCCAGTGCAAACATCTGGGCAGAATAAAAAGGGAATACCGGTGTGGGGGATGTTTCCAGTCTACCTTACGGTTCTCAGCCGGTGAACCTCAGGGCGGCTGGCAGCCTCGTGAGGTTCGGCACAGGTGCTAAGTGGCCAGCGGACCGGATCTTGTTCGGCACAGGTGCCAGGTGCCCAACGGACCGGATCTTGTTCGGCACAGGTGCCAGGTGCCCAACGGACCGGATCTTGTTCGGCCCAGGAGTAAGATTTGCCGGATTCGAGCAATTCGAGCGCTGCCCGCCACTGTTTTACTCCTCAGCCGAACATCAACTCAATTCAGCTGATAGTCGTAGAAGCCGTGCGGTTCAGGGCCTTGTCCACATAGCTGCGCAGGGAGTCCGCCATCTTGAACTCGCCGGCTGCGGCCGAGCCGAGCAGGGCCTGGGCATCGCGTGGACTGCGTTCGGTAAACCAGCGGCCGGAGGTAACGCCGTGGGTGGGCCGGTACAGCACCTCGACAGCGTCGCCCGCTTCGATGGTGCCCGTCTTCAGAACCCGGAAGTAGGCGCCTACCAGCCCCTCCTCGGCGAACCGCTTTACCCACTGCGGCTCTGCCATGTGCGTGGCGAAATTAACGCACGGGACCCGTGGCATCGTGACCTCGATTTCCACCTTGGAACCGATCCGCCATCGCTCTCCAATGACCGCACCGGTGGTTTCAATCCCCTGCGTGCGGAGGTTTTCGCCGAACAGACCCGGCGGGACTTCGCGACCCAGTTTCGCCGCCCAATGCTCCGCATCCTCCTGCGAATACGCGTACAGCGCCTTGTCCACACCGCCGTGGTGCTTCCGGTCAGCCTGCACATCGGCGAACAGCCCGAGCCGGTGAACCTTGACCGGTCCCTCGGCCGCGCGTTTGTCGATCGCTGTGACACCGGGAGCGCCGCCGATCGGTTCGAGCTGGTGCACCCGGCAAATGGCGAGCAGCCGCGGGCCGGCAGAACTGGTCATGACACTATTTTGCACTGCTGCCGTTACATAACGGGCAAACCACGACGCAAGGGGACCACTAGGCTGGCACCATGGCATCCGCGAGCACCGTCCTATACATTGCAGACTGGCGGAACCGCGTGTTCGCTCTTTACCGCCAGGTTCGTGCCATCGCCAGCTCGGAACCAACCCGCGCCCACGCATACTGGTGGCAAGAACGCGATGAACTATTCCGCACACATCCGGCCTCACCTCTGAGCGACGCAGCTAAGTCCAGATTCACTGGGCTGAATGTGGCTCCGTATAACCCGGATGCGCGTTTCGAGTGCGTCATCCGGGAAAGTGCGTCAGCGGAGATGCGCGAAATTCCTACGGGCACTGACGGCGTCGTTCCGTTCGAACGAATCGGCACGGTCGAACTCGGCGGCGTCGGCACCTTGGCTCTGTGGCGGCTTGCATCCTACGGCGGTGGACTGTTCCTGCCGCTTCGCGATGGCTTGGCCGGGACGCCTGAAGGCACCTACGGCGGCGGCCGCTATCTACTGGATACCGCTAAGGGTGCCCATCTCGGCGAAGGAAGTAAACCCGGGAGCATCATCGTTGACCTTAACTTTGCCTACAACCCGTCCTGTGCCTATAACGAAAAATGGGCTTGCCCCCTGCCGGGTCCGGGTAACTCGCTCGATGAGCCGCTTCCCTATGGCGAGTTGCGTTAGACCGAGAAGCCGCCGTCGCTCTTGAGCAACTGTCCGGAAATCCATTTCCCGTCGGGCGACAGCAGGAACCCAACCAGATCAGCCGTGTCGGCAGGGGTTCCCAACCGGCCCGTCGGCTGCAGCAGGGTCAACTGTTCACGCAGCCCGGTGTCCATCCAGCCCGTGTCGATCGGGCCGGGGTTGACGGCGTTGGAGGTTATGCCCAAATGCCCCAGCTCCCGCGCCGCGGCGATGACGATCCGGTCCAGCGCGCCCTTGCTTGAACCGTAGGGCAGATTGTGGACGGTGTGGTCGCTCGTCAGCGCAACGATACGGCCGTCGTCGCCCGGAAGCTGGCGCGCGAACTCCGCAATCAGCTGCCAATTGGCCCGCACGTTCACCGCAAAATGCCGGTCGAAGCTCTCCAATGTGGTGTCCAGGATGCCGGAGTCAACGCTTTCGCAGTGGGACAGCACGACGGCGCTAAATGGTCCAATCCCGGCGAGCACGGCCGCGACGAGCCGCGGAACGGCGTCGGGCTGCTCGAAGTCCGCCTGCACGGAGAAGACCTGCGCGCCCATAGCTTCGAGCTCCGACGTTAGTTCCACCATGTCCGGCGTACGAACGTCCGCCGGCCCGCCGTCGTCGTCGTCGTCGTCGTCGTCCGAAGTGTTGCCGGTGCCGTCGCCGCCGGAGATGTTGCCGGTGCCGCCGTCGTCGGCAAAGGCGCCAGAGCTGCCCCACGGCATGCGCTCGTCATAACCGGCCCAGTAGGTCAGCGCCAGGTCCCAGCCGTCGGCGGCGAGTTTGCGGGAGATACCTGCGGCGATTCCGACCGTGCGGCCGACGCCGGTGATCAGGGCTATAGGTCTGGGCATGGATTCATCCTAGCCGCGCAGGCCAAGGAGTATGTTGGAACCACCCATCGAAAGACCGAAAGGCAGCTATTCATGAGCTTCGCAATCACCAATGCCCACGTTGTCCCGATCGAAGGCGATCCCTTTGACGGAACGGTGCTGATCAAAGAGGGAAAGATCGCCGCTCTGGGTCCCAAGGTGAAAGTTCCGCGCAGTGCAGAGGTGCTGGACGCCGGGGGAAAGTGGCTGCTGCCAGGCTTCATCGATGCGCATACCCACCTCGGCGTCCATGAGGAGGCTGAGGGCAAGGAGGGCGACGACACGAACGAGATGACCGATCCCATCATGGCCGCCGTCCGCGCGCTGGATGCGATCAACCCGCACGAGATGGGCTTCGACGACGCGCTCTCCGGCGGCATTACCGCCGTCAATGTGAATCCGGGCTCCGGTAATCCGGTCGGCGGGCTCTGCGTCGCCCTGCACACGCACGGCCGCTATGTCGACGAAATGGTGCTCCGCTCCCCCAGCGGTCTCAAGGCCGCCCTGGGCGAGAACCCGAAGCGGATTTACGGCGAGAAGAAAAAGACGCCATCCACCCGGCTGGGCACCGCGATGGTGATGCGCCAGGCCTTCGTCGACGCGCAGAACTACATGGGCAAGGCGGACAAGAACGGACGCGATCTCAAGCTGGAAGCGCTGGCCATGGTGCTGAACCGGGAAATCCCGTGGCGCCAGCATGCGCACCGCGCGGACGATATTGCGACGGCGCTGCGGATGGCCGACGAGTTCGGCTACGAGCTGGTGCTCGATCACGGCACGGAGGCACATGTCCTGGCCGATGTCATTGCCGAGAAGGGTGTTCCGGTGCTGATCGGGCCCTTGTTCACTGCGCGTTCGAAAGTGGAGCTGCGGCAGCGTTCGCTGCTGAACCCGGGCAAACTGGCCGCTGCCGGCGTCGAAATTTCCATCATTACCGACCATCCGGTGATCCCCATCCACTTCCTGGTCCATCAGGCGACCCTCGCCATCAAGGAGGGGCTGGACCGGCGGACCGCGCTTGAGTCCATCACCATTAACCCGGCCAAGGTCATGGGTGTTGCGGACCGGGTGGGCTCCCTCAGCGAAGGCAAGGACGCCGACGTGGTGCTCTGGAGCGGCGACCCGCTCGACGTGATGCAGAGGGCGATGAAGGTCTGGATTGGCGGCAAGGAAGTGTTCAACTACGACGACGAGAGCCGGCACGGAACCGTCGCTCCCCGCGCGTAACCGTGAGGAAGCGGGACCTCGTGCCCTAGCGCATGAACATGGTGAGCCACAGACTGAAGCCATAGAGGTGAATCCCCAATGGCCCACATCGCCGTCCCACAACCCCTCGATTCCGCTGAGCAAGCGCTTTCGGCACCGCCCCGGGAATACAGGGATCGGCGAAAACTGGTCCTGTTTGTCCTTGCCGTGCCCGCGCTTGTTGCCGCGGTGCTCTTCCTGGGACCGGTTGGCTTGATCCCGTTTGGTCTACTGCTGGCCTTCAGCACGGACTCCGACGAGGAGGCAACCTGGCGGTCGGTCAGGCTCTCGCCGCGCAATCTCGGGCTGGCTACGCTCATGGCGGTGGCCTTCGTCTTGTTCTGGCTGGGATACTCCGATCTGGACACGTCTACGCTCGTGATGATCGCCGGAACGCTGATCGTCCTGCCGCTGGCACTCCGGGAATCCGCAGGGGATGCGGTGCGTGAACGCACCCTCGCCGTCACGAAGCGCAGCCTCGTCATGACGCTCTTGGCATTGGTGGCCTTCGCCTACCTCTACAAAGACAATGGGGCGTGGCTCTACGGACTGGCGGCCGTGTGTATTTTCCTGCCCCTTACCTTGACGGCGTCGCGGGCGTGGGCCGCGCGGCGCGGATGGGTCGAGCCGGGATTGCTCCGCCACCCGTTCCGCCGTCAGGTGCGGCCCCATCTGGTTCAGTGCCTGAACACCTGGCTGTGCTGCGGGCTGCTCGGTGGGGTCATCGCCGCCGGCGGCATACACCACGCACGAACGAGCCACTCGTTGAACGCCGCCCAGTTCGACGCCCTGTTCTGGGTCTTCGCCGCTAGCCTCGTCCTGCTCGCGGTGTTGGCGCTCATCCCGCGGCGGCCCGTCCAGGTGGCAACCAACGTAGCCGTGGCCCTGTTCTCGGGCTTCCTCGCTCTCCAACTCGTCCAGTCATCGGTCCCGCCCTCCGAAGCGGTCGTACTCGACTCGCCACTGGTCGGCGAGTGGTACGTATACAACGGCGGCCGCAGCGTCCTGCTCACCGGCCATACCTTGGGCGAGACAAACGCCGTCGACTTTGCGCAGTTTGGCACCAACGGGCGCACTCACACCGGAGGAAGCGATGACCCGCTGACCGACTACGCGGGCTTCGGGGAACCCCTACTGGCGCCGGCCGACGGACGGATCGTGGCCGTGATTGATCACTACGCCGATGAACCGGTCGGTACCATCGGCCCGCGATCCAACGTCGTGGTGGTGGACATCGGGGGCGATCGTTACGTCGTAATGGCCCACCTCAAGCAGGGCAGCGTCACGGTCCAGGCCGGGGACCTCGTGCGGAGCGGGCAGCCGCTCGCCGCGGTCGGGAACAACGGCAATTCGAGCGGGCCGCACCTGCACCTGCAGGTGCAGGACTCCCCGGCAGACATGAACGCCGAGCGCAGCTATCCCATGGTGTTCCGCAACGTGGACATCACCGGTGGCGGCCCCTGGCCATGGCGCGCCGATGGCGAGCTTCGCCTCGGTGACCTTGTCCGGACAATCGGGCAGTGACGACGAAAGCCGGCACGGAACCATCGCTCCCCGGGCGTAGCCGGTTCGACTAGGAGACGTCGAGCTGCCGCAGGTAGTAATTCCGCAGCCCGTGGCGGAGGACGCGGGGCAGCCGTGGATACAGCACTGAGCAGAGCCGCATCGTGCGGTCGAAGCGGCGTTGACGTGCGGTGTTCCATGGGAGCTCGAACGAGTTCCGCACATTTGCCGGCAGCAGTCCTGCGGTGACCAACTGGGCCAGCGGCATACCGGCCCGCAGCCACAGCGGGACACCTTCCGGGTGCAGAAGATCCCTCGCTACGCGTCTTGTCAGCTCATCCGTTTCCAGCGCCGCGATCTGCTCGTTCCAATACGCAGCGAAGGCGGCGCGGTCCTCCGGCCACAGATCGGCTGGAAGCTGCAGGGCTGTGCCGACCTCCGCATAATCCCGGTAGACCCGGTCGGCGGATTCCTCGTCAAGGACGCCATAGATCTTGTCGTGCACCTGAACCGCGGTGTCGTAGAGCGTGGCGACCACCCACAACTGCAGCTGCGGATCGAACGCCGAGTAGCCCGCTTTTTCAGCTCCCGCTTCGCGCCGCACCGGTACGTGCGCCCGGTTGACCTGCCGCCGGACGGCTCTGAGCTGCTCGGGAGTTCCATACACCACGGCGTAGACATACGTCAGGGTTGTCCGCAGACGGTCCAGCGGGCGGCCGGCGAAATTGCTGTGCTCCGCCACACCGTGACCGACCGCCGGATTGGCAATCTGGAGCAGGATCGCCCGGCCCGCGCCGAGCAGGAGGATGCCCTCCGCTCCGATATCCGCCAGTCCGCGTGCCATGGTCTTACAGCGCGGAGATTGCCTGGTCCAGGTCGGCGATCTGGTCCTCGACATCCTCGATCCCGACCGAGAGCCGCAGCAGGTTCTCCGGGACAGCCAGCTCGGTGCCTTTAACGGAAGCGTGCGTCATCTCCGACGGGTAGTTCATCAGCGATTCGATGCCGCCCAGGCTCTCGGCCAAGGTGAACACGCGTGTCGCTTCGGCCACCTTGCGGGCAGCAGCCTCTCCGCCCTTGAACGTCACGGAAATCATTCCGCCGAACGACTTCATCTGCCGCGCGGCAAGCTCGTGTCCGGGGTGGTCCGGCAGTCCCGGGTAGTAGACGTTTTCCACGGCGTCCTGTTTGAGCAGCCATTCGGCAATCTGCTGGGCGTTGGCGCTGTGCCGGTCCATCCGCACCCCGAGCGTTTTCAGCCCGCGGGTGGTCAGCCAGCCGTCCATCGGAGCAGATACCGCGCCGACCGCAAACTGGATGAAACCGACCTTTTCGGCGATATCGTCGTCGTTCATGACGACGGCGCCGCCCACCACATCTGAATGCCCGCCAATGTATTTGGTCGTTGAATGCACGACGACGTCGGCCCCGAGTTCCAGCGGGGTCTGCAGGTATGGCGAAGCGAAAGTGTTGTCCACCACGAGCCAGGCACCGATGGAGTGGGCCTTCTCGGCGAGTGCGGCGATATCGGTGATCTTCATCATCGGGTTCGACGGCGTCTCGACCCAGATGAACTTCGTTTTGCCCTTCGCAATGGCGGCATCCACGGATGCGTCGTCGGCCATGTCCGCGGTGGCGTTCGTGACTCCCCAGGCTTTCAGCACCCGGTCGATGAGCCTGTGGGTTCCCCCGTACGCGTCGTTGCCGAGCACGATGTGGTCGCCGGGAGCCAGCAGGCCGCGGATGAGTGCATCCTCGGCGGCCAGGCCTGAGGAGAAGGAGAGCGCGTGCTTTCCACCTTCGAGCGCGGCCAGCTGTTCCTGCAGGGAATCCCGTGTCGGATTGGTACCGCGGCCGTATTCGTAGCCGTTGCGCAGTTTACCGATGCCGTCCTGGGCGAAGGTCGAGGTCTGGTAGACCGGCGGGACAACGGCGCCCGTGATGGAATCCGGTTCCTGCCCGGCGTGGATGGCGCGGGTATTGAAACCTTGGCTGTTTGCCTGGCTCATGGAAACTCCTTCTGCTAGCGGTTCAAATACGACAGTAGGTCCTGGCGGGTGATGATTCCCACCGGAGCGCCATCGGACGTAACCATCAGCGCATCGGTCTGCTGCAATTCCCCGCGCGCATCCTGGACGGGCTCATTGGCGCCAATCACCGGCAGCAATGCCGCCATGTGGTCACCGACGAGGGCAGACGGTGTGGCATCCCCGGTGAACAGCGCCTCACCGAGGGACCGTTCGTCCACACTTCCGAGAACCTCGCCCATCAGCACGGGCGGTTCGTGAGAGAGTACCGGCAACTGCGAGACACCGTAGCGGCCCAGCAGAGCGATGGCGTCCGCCACCGAATCGTCCGGGCGCACATGCACCAGCTGTGGGATTTCGGCGGACTTGGCGCTGAAGACATCCATCACCGTGGGGCCTTCTTCGGCGCTGAGGAACCCGTAGGAACGCATCCATTTATCGCTGAAGATCTTGCCCAAATACCCACGGCCGCTGTCCGGCAGCACGATCACGACGACGTCGTCGGCGGTTAGTTTTTTGGCGACCCGGAGCCCGACGGCGACGGCCATGCCGCTGGAGCCGCCCACGAGCATCCCCTCTTCCCGGGCGAGCCGGCGGGTCATTGCGAAACTCTCGGCATCGTCGACGGCGATAACCTCATCGGGAACCGCGGGGTCGTACGCGTCCGGCCACATGTCCTCCCCGACACCCTCGACGAAGTAGGGCCGTCCGGTGCCTCCCGAGTACACGGAGCCTTCGGGGTCCGCGCCGATGATCCGCACCGGTCCGGAAGCACGGTCGGCGGAAATTTCCTTGAGGTACCGCCCCGTTCCGGAGATCGTTCCACCCGTGCCGACGCCGGCAACCAGATGGGTCAGCTTGCCCTCGGTGTCGCGCCAGATTTCAGGACCGGTTGACTCGTAGTGGCTCAGCGGGCCGTTCGGATTGGAGAACTGGTCCGGCTTGTACGCGCCGTCGATCTCGCGCACCAGCCGGTCGGAGACGCCGTAGTAGGACTCCGGGCTTTCCGGCGGAACGGACGTCTTGGTCACGACCACCTCCGCACCATAAGCGGCCAGCACGTTGCGCTTGTCCTCGCCGACCTTGTCCGGGCAAACAAAGATGCACTTGTACCCGCGCTGCTGCGCCACCATGGCCAGCCCGACGCCGGTATTGCCCGACGTCGGCTCGACGATCGTGCCGCCGGGCTTGAGTTTGCCTTCGGCCTCGGCGGCGTCGATGATCTTCGTCGCGATCCGGTCCTTGATGGACCCGCCCGGGTTCATGTACTCCAGCTTCACCAGGACGGTGGCGGCAATACCTTCGGTCACTTTATTGAGCTTGACCAGCGGGGTGTTGCCCACGAGGTCCACTACGGAGTCGGCGTACTTCATAGCTACAAAGTTACGCGGCGGCACCGACAAGAACCAAAGCAATTGTTACGCCGCCCATGCGAGGATGGATGCATGACCCTCACCGCCTCCGGATCAACCGGTTCCCTTCAAGGACTGGCCGACGGCGACGTACCGGGAACAGTATGGGAACCGGGCGGTCCGTATTCCATGGCCGCCACACTCGGGATCCTGCAGCGCGGCACCATGGATCCTTCGGTCTGTATAAAGGACGGCGTCGCGTGGCTGGCTTTTTCGACGGCGGAAGGCGCGGCAACGCTGCGGCTGGTGCAACGACATACTGACGGGCCAGTCTCAGCTTCGGCCTGGGGCCCCGGCGCACAGTTGGCGCTCGATGGCGTGCCCGCGCTATTGGGAGAAGCTGACGACTGGTCCGGCTTCGACGATCCGGAGTTTCTGGCCAGTCTCCCGCATCGGGTCAGAGAGGCCCGACGCCGGAACCATGAGCTGCGCCTGCCCAGCACCGGGCGGATGATCGATGCGCTTGTCCCCGTCATCCTGGAACAGAAGATCACCACCATCGAAGCACGGCGTGCCTGGCGCTACCTGGTGGGCAAGTTCGGTGATCCGGCACCAGGACCCGCGCCAGCCCACATGCGCGTGACGCCCACACCGGAACAGTTCCGCCGCGTCCCCTCCTGGGACTGGCACCGGGCTGGTGTGGATTCGAAACGCTCGGCCACCATCCTGCGTGCCTGCGCCGCCGCTTCCGGTCTTGAGCGGCTGCGCGCGTTGCCCACCGGCGGCGAACTCACCTCGAAGCTGTGCTCCATTCCCGGCATTGGGCCGTGGACGGCGGCGGAAACAACCCAACGCACGCACGGTTGTCCGGACTCCGTCTCGGTCGGAGACTTCCATCTTGCCGCTTACATCGGCTGGGCGCTAGCGGGTAAACCGGTCGACGACGACGGCATGTTGGAGTTGCTCGAGCCCTGGCGCGGACACCGGCAACGCTTCGTCCGAATGCTGGTGCTCAGCGGCTTCCGCAAACCGTCCTTCGGCCCGCGGCTCGCTCCCGCCGACCACCGTTTCCGGTAACAACATCTACTCCGCATCGGCATGTATCTTAAACATCTCAATGCCTATCGCGGTCATGTCGAGCTTTACTGTGGCTTCAGCACCGAGACCTCTCGTGTGCTTCGCACCCAGGCGGTGAAGGCCTCGATCCGGTCTACTACCAAGCCCGTCCGCAACGTGTTGAAGTAGTCGAACGAGTGCTGGGCGTCCGGCAACTCCGTGTAGATGACCGGCTGGTGCGACACCTCGTCGAGCGCACCAGCAAACTCACGGGCCCATTCCACGGGCACCATCGTGTCCTTGTCACCGTGAACGATATAAAACGGCGGGGCGTCGGCGTTGATGTGAGCCGCCGGGGTGCTGCGGAGTGCAGAATCCGTTCGGCCGTAATAGCCGTACAGGCAGATCGCGCCGGCAACTGAGGTGTCTGCATCTTCAAAGCCGGGCTGAAACTCAGCCTTATTCGTGGTCAGCGCCGCAAATGAGGCGAGGTAACCCCCCGCGGAGTTGCCGGCGACGAAGAGGGTGGAGGAATCTGCGCCATAGTCCTGGCCATGCTCGCGGACCCAGGCAAGTACCCGCTTCGCGTCCACGATGTAATCCGGAAAGCTGGCCTTGGGGCCCAGCCTGTAATTCGCGCTGATGCACACCCAGCCGCGGCTTGCCATCCGATGGATCAAGGGCAGTGACTCCCGGTTCTTCGCCCCTGAAACGAAGTGACCTCCGTGGAAATGGACGAGTACCGGACGGCCGGAGGTTCGCGACCGGTTCCGATAGACGTCGAGTCTGTTCCGCCGCCCGGCGTCTCCGTACGCGATGTTCGAAATACGCTCGACGTCGAACCGTCTGCGCAGGAACGGAACCAGAAACGCCCGTACCGGGCGCGGACGGGTACGCAGACCCTCTGCCAGCCATGGTGAGATTTCCGCCCGCCACTTCGGCCCGAGTGCTGCGCACAGGGCCTGCTCGGGAACCCGGCGGGACCGTACCGCCTGCCATGCAATATGGCCTAAAGCGGCCAGCACGAGCACCATCAGGCCAAGCGATACAAGGCCGGACGGCGACACCGGGTCCTTTGCGTCGAACGTCTGGAGCGTGGATGCCACGCCCAGGCCAATCGCGAGGATCGGCATCTCGTTGTAGACCATACCGACCAGATAGACGCTGATTCCGAGGGTGCCGTGGCTGCGGACCGGCCGGAGTGCGCAAAGTGCGCAGGCACCGAGCACAACTACGCCAACCAAGTAGCCGATGGACACGTTCCGCTATCCCTTCTTCTAAACAACATTTGTAGTGATCGTAACTACGGGTGTAGTTTTTGTCTATGAGCCAGAGATTTGAACATCTCCTTGATGCCGCCATTGAAGTGCTGGCCGCGGGCGGAGCACGGCACCTGACACACCGGGCCGTGGACGCGCAGGCCGGTCTCGCCCCGGGGTCGGCATCGAATCTTTTCCGCACGAGGGATTCATTGCTGACGGGTGTGCTCCAGAGGATCCTTGAACGCGAGATGGCGGTGTGGGGCGGACTCACTATCGGTCTGGAATCGGGGGATATTGGCAAATTTTCCGAAGCCATGGGCAGACTGGTCGAAGAACTCAGCGATGAACACCGTGGACTCACCCAGGCCCGCCAAGCCGTGTTCGTGGAGGCAACAAGCAACCCAGTTCTATGCCAGGAGATTCACAACGCCCGTGAGGAGATGTCCACATGGGCGGTCCCGGCTCTTGTGAGTATCGGATCATCTGATCCGGCCACCCACCTGCGCTGCCTGCTGGCCCTCGTCGACGGCCTCCTCATCAGCCAGCTCATTGAACCCGCGACGGACTTCGCGCCGGCCAAGGGAATCGACGCATTGTTGCGCGGCCTCACCCAACAGTGAGCAACCCCGGAGGACATCAGAAGCCCCTGCTCCGATGGAACAGGACCACATCAAAGGAGTAAAGGATGCGAATTCTCATTGTTGGCGCCGGCATCGCCGGGCTTACACTGGCCGGTTTATTAGGCCGTCAGGGCCACTCCGGAGTCGTCATTGACCGACGTCGCGAAGGCACCGGCCAGGGCTACGGCCTGGCATTGTGGCCACACGGAAGCCGAGTCTTCCATGCACTTGGTGTCCATAGCGACTTCGTCGCAAAGAGCGCACCCATGGAGAAGTACGTCGCCAGGGACGGGGCCGGGAGGCTGCTCACCAGCTCGTCAATGCCGACGAGTATCAGTTCTTATGGCCATCTCGGCATCATCGACCGCTCGGATCTGCTCGATATCCTCCAGCCCGCCCTGGCCGGTGTCGAAGTCCGCGACGGAGTTGGCATTGACGGCCTTAAACAGACCGGAGATCAGGTCGACGTTGAATTCGATGATGGTGTGGCCGGAACCTTCGACCTGGTCATTGGAGCGGACGGGATTCACTCACGCGTGCGCGCGCTGTTGTTCGGCCACGTCCCCGAGCGCGGTACCGGGTGGGGATGCTACGTGTGGTGGGCAGATCCGTCCCTAGCGGGCACCGCAGAGACGACCGAGAGGTGGGGTGCCGGGAGTTTCCTCGGCACCTATCCGTGCCGGGAGCGGTTGTGCGTCATCGCAGGCGCACCACTGGATGTCCTGCAGCCCGATCGGCCGGACGGGCGGACTGACCGGCTCGCGGCGCTGCTCAGTCCCTACGGCGTTCCTATCGATAACTTCCTTGCGGACCTGCCGGGCGATGACGAGCCGCTCTTTCTCTGGCCGATGGCCGATGTCCGCGCACCACAGTGGGTACAGGGCCGGGTGGCTCTGGTCGGAGACGCGGCCACCGCGTTCCTGCCAACCGCCGGAATCGGCGCATCCATGGCAATGGAATCCGCCGCCGTGCTGGCCGACGAATTGTCCCGAACCGATGCGAACTTCCTTCCGAACGCCCTGGAACTCTACGTGCGGCGCCGGCGCAGCAGGGTCGAAGCCGCACAAACCCAGTCACGCCGCCTGGCGCGGCTGATGTTCATCCGGTCGCGCCGAATCGCCTCCCTCAGGGACCGAGCCTTCCGCTTTGCCACTATGGAACAAATGGTCGGCCAGCTCATTCAGTCACTGCACGACCCAATCTAAATTCGCCTGCTCCGCAAGTGTTGGTCTGAACTGAACCGTGCACCACAACCCTTTAATGTCTAGAGCTGACCTATGCAGCCCCCATCCTGACCCGTGCTCCAGCGGCGGGACGGATGCGGCCGGCAGGACTGATAGAGACCCGGGCCGCCCGGGCGGACGTCCGTTGGGATGCGGCGTACGAATCGCAGCGCACCGCCGTCGTACCAGCCGATCTCACAGCCGCCCTGGCTGGCAACCCTTCCGCAAGTGCCGCCTTCGAGCGTCTGGACCGGTCAACCCGGTATGCCCTGATCCTGCCGCTGCTCAAAGCCCGCACGCCGGAAACGCGTGCGGAGATTTTGGCCCGGACCATCGAGCGGCTGGCGGATCAAGCCGACTTGGCCAATCAGCCGGCCAGTCAATCAGCGGTCAGCCGGTCAGCCAAGACGCTCAGCCAAGTCCGAGCTTGTCAATGGCGTCCTGGCGCATCTCGACCTTGCGGATCTTGCCGGACACCGTCATCGGGAAGCTTTCCCGCACATCGATGTAGCGCGGAATCTTGTAGTGCGCCAATCTCCCCCGGCAGAACTCGGTGACATCTTCGACGGTCAGGATGCCGGCGTCGGGATTGAGGATAATGCACGCCATGAGCTCCTCGCCGTAGCGTTCATCCGGGACACCGATAACCTGCACGTCCTGGATCGACGGATGCTGATAGAGGAACTCTTCGATCTCGCGCGGATAAATGTTCTCGCCGCCACGGATCACCATGTCCTTGATCCGGCCCTCAATGGTGATGTAGCCGTCCTCGTCCATCCGGGCCAGATCGCCGGTGTGCATCCAGCCATCCGCGTCGATCGCCTCGGCGGTTTTCTCCGGAGCGTTCCAGTATCCCTTCATCACGCTGTAGCCGCGGGTGCAGAATTCGCCCAGTTCACCGTGTTCGACGACGTCGCCGCTGATGGGGTCGATGATCTGATTTTCCAGATGCGGCATGGTGCGCCCGACGGTCTCCGTGCGCCGGGCCAGGCTGTCGTCCGGCCGGGTCATGGTGGACACCGGCGACGTCTCGGTCATGCCGTAGCAGATCGCGACTTCGGCCATGTTCATCTCATTGACCACCCGCTTCATGATCTCAACCGGGCAGGTTGAGCCGGCCATGACGCCGGTGCGCAGGGAGGACAGGTCGTACTTGGCGAAGTTGTCCAGCGCGAGTTCGCCGATGAACATTGTCGGCACGCCGTAAAGCGAAGTCCCGCGGTAGTCCTGTACTGCCTGAAGCGTGGCTGAGGGGCTGAAGCCTCGGCCCGGGATGATGGTGGCAGCGCCGTGCGAGAGTGCGTTCAGATTTCCGATCACCATCCCGAAGCAGTGGTAGAACGGCACCGGAATGACGACCCGGTCCTGATCGGTGTAGTTGAGCAGTTCGCCGATGAAGAAGCCGTTATTGAGGATGTTGTGGTGCGTGAGGGTTGCACCCTTCGGAAAACCGGTGGTGCCCGAGGTGTACTGCAGGTTAATGGCGTCATGCTGGTCCAGCCCCGCCATCCGTTCCTGCAGTGCGGCCGGATCCACTTCCGCTGACCTGGCCGAGACCCCGGCAAAGGTGACCTCGCCCTGCCCGGCCGCCGCGTCGTCGTCGTTCCCGTCAATCAGGACCAGTTCAACCAGGTCAGGGCAGGCCTCGATGGCTTCGCGGCCCATTCCGACGAAGTCGCTGTTCTTGTCCGACGGCGCAACGACCAGCATGCGCATCCCGCACTGTTTGACGACAAATTGGAGCTCATGGGACCGGTAGGCGGGGTTTACGTTCACCAGGATGGCGCCGGCCTTGGCGGTGGCGTACTGCAGTATTGTCCATTCCGCACAGTTCGTGGACCAGATGCCGATCCGGTCGCCCTTCTCCACTCCCATCGCGAGGAGTCCACGGGCCAGCCGGTCGACTTCTGCGTTGAGCTCCGCGTAGCTCCAGCGGCGGCCGGTGGCGGCCTCGATCAACGCATCGTTGTCCGCAAACCTGGCGGCGGTGCGCTCGAAATGATCTCCGATGGTGGCGTCCAGCAGTGGCTGGTCGGACGGTGCTGAGGTATACGACTGCAAGCTCGAACTCCTTTGGTGACACCCGCGTTGGCTCAAGAGCAGGCTACCAAACAGTGTGTTGCGCTCCACATTTCCAACCGGATCCAAAAAAGTCCCCGCCGGTATGACCGGCAGGGACCTTTCTTACATTGACAGGCATGATACAGCCGCCCGCTTGCGCGGGCAGGCATCAACCTAAGCTCCAAGAGGTGGACGTTCCACCTGCCGGAAAGTTTAGCTGGCGGATTCGCCCTTGATCGTTTCTTCCCCGCTGGCCTCGGCAGGTGCCTCGTCCTCACGGTTTGCGATCTCGGCGTGGACCTTTTCCATGTCCAGATCCTTGACGGCATCGATCACCTGGTCCAGCTGAGCCGCGTTAAGCGCGCCTGGCTGGGAGAAAACCAAAACCTTCTCGCGGAAGGCCATCAAAGTGGGAATGGAGGTGATGCCTGCTGCCGCGGCGAGCTGCTGCTCGGCCTCGGTGTCCACCTTGGCGAAAACGACGTCGTCATGCTTATCGGAGACGGCCTCGTACGTCGGGGCGAACTGCTTGCAGGGCTGGCACCAATCCGCCCAGAAATCAACGAACACAATGTTGTTGTCTTCAAGCGTCGGAGCCAAGCTTGCTTCAGTAACTTCTACAGTAGCCATTCCCCCACGCTATACGCCCCGCCCGATAGAGAACAGCGCTGTTCGCTGAGCGCATGATCGGATACTCAGCCGCATCTTCAGCACCAGCGAATAGACCGGTTGCAACCATGCCAAACCGGCGTAGGCTTTCCCCTACGTGGTTCCCACTTGTTCAATGGCGACAAACCGAGGAGTTCCGCATGAAGTCACTGCCCTTTATGGATTCCATTAACCAGCTGGAGAACGCGACCTGGCTGGATCCTGCGGCCAAGAGCATCCGCAAGGTGGTCAAGAACGTCATCCGCCAACGCGACCTCAGGGATCTGCTCCATGGAGTTCCCTTCGGACACCCGTTACACCCGGTGATGGTGCAGATACCGATTGGCGCCTGGACGTCGGCCTCCATCCTGGATAAGTTTTCCGGCACACAGAAGGCCTCCGCAATCCTCGTCGGTACCGGCATCGCCGCCGTACTCCCGGCAGTCGCCTCTGGCCTGGTGGACTGGTCCAAGTCCGAACCCGGCCCGCAACGTACGGGTTTGGTGCATGCCGGGGTGAACGTGGTGGCAACCGGCTTGTATGCCATCTCCTTGATCCAACGGTGCACCGGCAGGGAGAAGGCCGGCAAGATCTTCAGCCTGGCGGGAATGGCCGCCGTCTCCACCGGGGGCTTCATTGGCGGACATCTCGCCTACCGGCAGGGAGCGGCCATCAGCCGGGTCATCGACATCCCGAACAACGTGCCCTCCGGCTGGCATCAGGTTGCAAGCTTGGATTCGCTGGAAGAGGGCAAACTGACGGGCGGCACGATCGGCGAAACCCCATTGGTCCTGTTCCGCCGGTACGGAACCGTCCGGGCCCTTGCCGCTACCTGCAGCCACCTTGGCGGCCCGCTGAATGAGGGCAAACTGATCGACGACGGCGATCCCTGCGTTGAGTGCCCGTGGCACCAGAGTGTGTTCTCGCTCCGGACCGGCGAAGTCATCCACGGTCCGGCGACTGCGCCGCAGCCGCATTTCGAGACGCGCATCGTGGAGGGCCAGGTTGAGGCGAGGCTGAGGCCGGCGCACGGTTAGGTCTATCGCCGACCGATAGTCGCTGGATAGTTGGACGGCTGAGTCAACGAAAAAGCCCCTCCGGACCGGTGTTTCCACTGGCCGGAGAGGCTTTTTCGTTCGGTGGCAGATGAGGGATTCGAACCCCCGTAGGCGATGCCAGCTGATTTACAGTCAGCCCCCTTTGGCCACTCGGGTAATCTGCCGTGTGCCCGTTTGAACGCTGTTCAAAAGAACTTACTCCCTCAACGAGGGAGCAGTAAAACTGTACAAGGGATTGGCCACAGAATCGAATCGGGCTCCGGCAGGAGGACTTTTGATGTTTACAGTCCCCGGATGATGCGGTCCTCAAGCTGGGCTGCGAACCGGTCCGCCTGCTCGCGGGTCACCTGCCCCAACCACACGGCGACATCCAGGTCCTGCCTGACACCGCTGATGCGTTCCTCCTGCTCGGAAGTGAGTTCCTTCCGCTGGGTCAACAGTGGGGCGACCGCAACCGTCCGGAGAATGTCCTGCTGAAATACAGGAGCTGCGGTTTTAGCGGCAGCGGCCGGGCCGGAGCCCATGGCAACGGATCCCGCCATCGTTGCAGTAGCAAGAAACGTTCCTGCCGCGGCTCTCATAGAACGAATGAAGTACTTTCGGCGGCGTACCAACCGAACCTCCTCGAAATAGTTCATCAATGCAACCGGTAGTCCCTCCAGTCTTCCGGTCAGAGGTAGAGATCCCCGCAAAGAATGCTGGGAGCGGACTGGGAACGACCGTCCCTTTCCTGTCTTCCGGCGCCTGAAACAGTAGGCTGGTCCAAAAGCAGTCCCTAGATCCAGGAGGAAACATGGCCAGCGAGTCTTCATTCGACGTCGTCAGCAAGGTCGATACCCAGGAAGTGTCCAACGCCCTCAACCAGGCCCAGAAAGAACTGTCCCAGCGCTACGATTTCAAAGGCGTTGGAGCCGAGGTCGACTTCAGCGGCGAGAAGATCCTGATGAAGGCCAACTCGGAAGAGCGGGTCAAGGCAGTGCTGGATGTGTTCCAGTCCAAGCTGGTCAAGCGTGGCATTTCGCTGAAGTCACTCGACTCGGGCGAGCCCTATGCTTCCGGCAAGGAGTACCGGATCGAAGCCTCCATCAAGGAAGGCATCGCCCAGGACCAGGCGAAGAAGATCAACAAGCTCATCCGCGACGAGGGCCCCAAAGGCGTGAAGTCCACCATCCAGGGCGACGAACTGCGTGTCACTTCCAAGAGTCGTGATGACCTGCAGGCCACCATGTCGCTGCTCAAGGAATCAGACCTCGACGTCGACCTGCAGTTCGTCAACTACCGGTAGTTCCTACTGGAGCTGGCGTCCTGCCATCTTCTCCAGACGGGCCACCCGCTCATCCATGGGCGGATGGGTCGAGAACAGTTTCTTGAGATTGCCGCCCTTGAACGGGTTGGCGATCATCAGGTGTGATGCGTTGACCAGGCGTTGTTCCTGCGGTAGCGGATTCCGTTGCGTCCCGACGTCGAGCTTCCGCAACGCGGAGGCGAGCGCGAGCGGATCGTCCGTGAGTTTCGCGCCGTCTTCATCGGCGTCGAATTCGCGTGTCCTGGTAATCGCCATCTGAATCAGCATCGCCGCAAACGGTGCCAGCAGCGCCGTCGCAATCATCGCCAGCGGGTTGCCGCCACGGTCCCGTCCGCCGCCGAAGAACAGCATGAACTGGGCCACCGATGTAATAACTCCGGCCACCGCCGCAGCGACCGATGATGTCAGAATGTCTCGGTTGTACACATGCATCAGTTCGTGCCCGAGCACTCCGCGGAGCTCGCGCTCATTCATCATCCGCAGGATGCCGTCCGTGCAGCACACGGCCGCGTTCTCGGGGTTGCGTCCGGTGGCGAACGCATTCGGTGCCGGTGTCGGCGAGATATACAGCCGGGGCGTCGGCTGGTTTGCGCGGGCGGAAAGTTCGCGGACGATGCGGTACATCTGCGGCGCTTCGGCCTCAGTGACGGGAAAGGCCTTCATGGCGCGGATGGCGATCTTGTCGCTGTTCCAGTACCCATAGATGGTGGTGCCTACGCCGATCAGAGCGAAAAGCCACAGGAACATGCTGCTGCCCGTGCCGGCGGAAATGAGCGCGCCGATACCGAGCAGGACGGCGAACATCACGCCGAACAGCGCGGCCGTCTTCAAGCCGTTGAAATGGTTGTGCAACTGAACCGGTCTCCTTCTCAGCCAACCTCGAGCGCTACGTTTGTCGAGCGCTTCATCCGGTACAACGCACGGCCGATGCGGCCTGTTCCGCGCCAGCTGCCTGCTGCCCAGCGTCGCCCGCCCGCGCAGACAATTGAGAAGTCAGTAGTGGTTGTTTTGAGACCGCAAAACAACCACGAGTGACTTCTCAATCGTAGAGTTGGTGTCTCGCCCAGTTCAGGGCTCGGGATGCCGCGCGTCGTAGTGGGCAAACCGCGGCTGCCATTTCGCCAGCAACCACACCCCGGCGATGCAGGCAATACCCCCGACGACGGCGGCCCAGCCTTCGCCGATCCACTCGCCATTGCCGCCGGCCACCGCATCGCCCAGCCGAGGTCCGCCGGCGACGACGACGATGAAGACACCCTGCAGCCTCCCCCGCATCGCGTCGGGTGTCGCGGCCTGCAGGATGGTGGTGCGGAAAACGCTGCTGACCGAGTCGGAGATACCTGCCAGCACCAGGCAGGCGGCGGCCGGAATGATCCAGATGCTGATACCGATGTGCTCGCTGCGGCCGGCAAGGACCACTACGATGCCGAACGCGGACACCGATAATCCCCACGAGGTGATGGACCATAGGACGGCATTGCCCTGCCGGCGGATACCTCCCAGCGGTCCGGAGAAGACGCCCGCCAACGTAGCACCCAGTGCCATCGCCGCAAGCAGGATTCCTGCCGTCAGCTCGCCGCCACCAATCAGTACGGCGCCAATCGCCGGGAGCAACGCCCGCGGCTGTGCCAGCACCATCGCGGCCAGATCCACCAGGAACGTCATCCTGATGTTCGGCCGGGTGGACAGGAAGCGGAAACCCTCCAGCACGGACCGGAGCCCGGCCTTCTGGATGTGACCTTCGGGCGGCATCGATGGGAGTTTGAGCAGGGCCCACAGCGCGGCGGTGAAGGTGACGACGTCGAACGTGTACGTCCAGCCGTAGCCGATCTGGGCGACCAGCAAGCCGGCCACCAGCGGCCCAATGGTCATCCCGACCGCAAAGGTGATCATGGTCAGTGCGTTAGCTGAAGGCAGCAATTCCGGACGGACCAGCCGCGGGATGATGGCACTGCGTGCCGGTTGGTTAATCCCGGCGGCGCCACTGTGCAGGGCGATGAGTCCATACAGGACCCAAATGCTGTCCAATCCCAGCCAGGCCTGCGCGGCGATGCCCATCGTGCTGACCCAGAGCACCGCGGCGGAGGCAAGCGCCACCTTCCGGCGGTCGTAGGCGTCGACGATGGATCCGCCGTAGAGTCCGGCCACCACGAGCGGCAGCAGCCCCACAAGGCCGAGCAGCCCGACGTAGAGGCTCGACCCGGTTAATTCGTAGACCTGCAGGCTGACTGCCACGAGGGTCAGCTGCGTTCCGATCGCGGAAAGTGCGGTGCCGGTCCACAGCCGTCTGAATTCAGGGCTCTCCTTCAGCGGAGTGAGGTCGGCAAGGAGTCTGGGCACCAGATGATTCTAGACGCGTCGCCGTTCAGCCGCTGGTTATCCCTTGTTTTCCGATGGCGGCGCACCCACGGCGTGCTCGACGGCGGTCAGCAGTCCGGGATCGGCAAGGGTCCGGAAGTGGCCATGCAACTCCAGCTCGATGTTGGTGGCGCCGGAGAGGTGGCTGCCGCCGGGAATGTGTGGATCCCACGCGCTGTAGATGGAGGTGATGCGGCTGTTCACACCTTGGTTTCCGGCCAGGGTGCGGAGGATCTTGTTCGAGGGGGCGAAGGCGCGGATGCTCGGCAGCAGGAAGAACCGGGCGTACACGGAGCCGGAGAAAGGGGTATTGATGGCGGCCATCCCGGCGACCCGGCCGCCGTCGTCGTCGCCGTCGCCGGACATTACGTATTTGCCGATGAGTCCGCCCTTGCTATGCGCAACGATGTACACGTCCTCCAGGTCGTGCATGGACAGATAGTCCTGGACCAGACCTGCCATTTTGGCGACCGAGCCGCGGTTGTAGCCGAGTGCATCCACCACGTGGACCGGGTGGCCGCGGTCGTGCAGCCGCTCGGCGATCGGGTGCATGAACTGCCAGCGCTCGTAGATTCCAGGCAGGAGCAGCACCGGGCGGCAGCGGGGATCCACGTCCTGCAGGTAGCGTGCGGCATCGGTGCGGAACAGGAAGCCGTGGACCTGCCAGAACGCCACGTAAATGTAGTCCAGGAACCAGGACCAGCCGCGGTGGGACAGGCGGAAGATCCGGCGAAGCGGGCCTGTTCTCAACATCGCGACGCCGCTTCCATGCACAGCTGCGCAACGGCTTTCGGGTGGTTGAACATCACCACATGGGGTTTGCCTGCAATCTCGGCGGCCCGGCCGTTGCGGCTCAGGCCGGCCAGCTGGTGCACCCAGCCGCGGGGCGCGATGGGATCGAATTCTCCGCGGGCGACGACCACCGATGTCTCGATTTCCCGGATCCGGTTCTCGGTCTCGTAATTGAGCATCGCCGGCAGGATCCTGGCGTACCAGACAGGACCACAGCGCAAATAGTCGCTGAACACGACGACGTTGGACAGAAACGGTTCGCGGAAAGTGTCCTTCAGCAGCCGCCAGCCCTGTGCCGGCGCGCTGCGGGCGGCGCGGTCCGCCGTCGGACCCAGCAGCACGATGCCGGCAACCGCCGCAGGCTGCTGCCGCGCCATTTCTATGGCGATCTGCGTCCCCATGGAATGCCCGACGACGACTGCCGGGCCGCCGTCGTCGTCCATTTTCAGGGCCGCCAGCGTGAGCCGGGCGAAGTCGCCGATTCCTAGGCTATGATCCGGCTTGGGCGTGCCGCCGAATCCGGGAAGGTCGACCATCAAAACGGTGGCATACTGCGCCAGTTCGCGCGCCTGCGGCAGGAAGTAGCGGTGCGAAACGCCTATGCCGTGCACCAGCAGGAAGCGCGGTCCGCCGTTCCCGCCGGATCGGAGATTGAAGCGGATGCCCTCGACCTCGACGGTTCGTTTCGCGAATTCCGTCATGCGCCTCCTGTCCGCACCGGTGATCACTCAGTACACTTACCATATAGTCCGCTGGCCCGCGGCCGATCACGATTCTCCCACGGGCACGACTCGAGCCATCAGAGTGTCCGGGACGGAGTTTGCAGATGTTTACCAAAAATGTTGCCGATGGGATCCACCGCATCGAGAACGCCTATGTGAATGTGTACCTTGTTGAAGACGGCAACCGGGTGGCGATTATCGATTCCGGCCTGCCCGCCATCTGGCCGGAGCTGAAATCCGCCCTCGCGGAGATTGGCGCCGATTCCGGCAAGGTCAGCCATTTGGCGCTGACCCATGCGCACTTTGACCACCTGGGTGTGGCCGCAAAAATCCAGTCCGAATACAACGTGCCCGTCCTGGTGCACCGCTCGGACGCCTTCATCGCCGCGCACCCGTACCGCTACAAACACGAGAAGCCGCGCTTCACGTACCCCGTCCGCTACCCGAAGGCCGTTCCGATGCTGCTGGCCATGGCCAAAGCCGGCGCGCTGAAGGTCAAGGGATTGGATGACATGCGGTACCTCGACATGGGCATGGCCGATTACCTTCCGGGCAATCCGGAAATTATCCATACTCCCGGCCACACCGCCGGGCATGCCATCCTGCACTTCCCGGAGCGCGACGCCGTTATTTGCGGGGACGCGCTGGTGACCCTGAACCCCTACACCGGCAAGCGTGGTCCGCACATCGTCGCGGGCGCGGCCACTGAGGACAGCAAGGTCGCGCTGGAGTCGCTGGACCTGATCGCGGCGACGGGCGCCTCGACGCTTTTGCCCGGACATGGCGATCCCTGGACTGGCGGCGCCGAAGCGGCGGTGAGGATGGCGAAATTGAACGGTCCCAGCTGAGCTG
Organism: Arthrobacter monumenti; assembly: GCF_054511255.1. Classification (NCBI taxonomy): domain Bacteria; kingdom Bacillati; phylum Actinomycetota; class Actinomycetes; order Micrococcales; family Micrococcaceae; genus Arthrobacter; species Arthrobacter monumenti. The sequence goes on from NZ_JBTNCY010000005.1 coordinate 194,912, forward strand.
ATGGAGCTGACCTGATCGAGCTGACCTGATCGAGCTGACCTGATCGAGCGCAGATCGAAGGCGATGCGTCGCCATCACTGAAACCTCAGTCCAGTAGGTGCTCCCGGCCGAACATGGTTGCCGCCGCCCGGGCGGTCGGCGTGCCAGCGTCGAGATCCGCATCTGCTTCCCTCAGCACGGACACGACGTCGTCTGCTCCCTTGAACAGAGCCCCAGCGATAGGCGTCTGGTCACGGTCGTTGCGCAGGTCCGGGTCGGCACCGAGACCAAGCAGGGCGCGGACCGTAGCTGCATGCCCATGGTAGGCAGCGAGCATGAGCAAGGTATTACCGGCCTCGTCAGTCGTGTTTACGGGCAATCCGTGTTCGATGAACTCGGCCAGTTCGCCGGTGCTGCCTTCCCGGGCAAAGTCCATGGCCACCGCCACCACCCGTTCGGTCTGTTCCGGGGTCAGTCCGTCGCTCATATCTGTCAGTCTTTCTGGTTGGTTCAGGGACACTACGCACAGACCGGCGTGGCACAGGAAGTCCTGCGCCACGCCGGTCCTGCGATCCATTACTCGTGGATCACCTGTGCGGCATACTTCGGGGTCGAATCAGACTGCGTCCGAGTTCACGTCCGTGGCCGAGACCTTGCCGGCCTGCAGGGCCTCGATCGCCTTGCGGACACCCTCGCCGTACGCCGCATCAGCCTGCGTGCAGTTGTGGATGTGGCGCTCGATCGTCGCCTGCGAGGCCCCGTCGATGGCCCGGGCGGTGTTTTCGAAAAGAACCTGCTGCTGCTCGGCGGACATGTTCCGGAACAGGTTGCCGGGCTGTTCGAAGTAGTTGTCATCGTCCTCCCGGTAGTTGAACCGGTCGGCGGTGGCACCGATGGCCTGGCTCGGCTCGCGGTAGGAGGGCTGCTCCTGCCAGCGGCCGTACGAGTTCGGCTCGATGCCCGGCGTCGCACCCTGGTTGCCGTCCACGCGCATCGCGCCATCGCGGTGGTAGCTGTTCACCCGGTTAATCGGTGCGTTGACTGGAATCTGGTGATGGTTCACACCGAGACGGTAACGCTGTGCATCACCGTAGGAGAACAGCCGGCCCTGCAGCATCTTGTCCGGTGAGTAACTGATGCCCGGGACCAGGTTGGACGGGGCAAACGCAGCCTGCTCGACGTCGGCGAAATAGTTTTCGGCGTTGCGGTTCAGTTCCCATTCGCCGACCTCGATCAACGGGTAGTCCTTCTTGGACCAGACCTTGGTGAGGTCGAAGGGGTGGAACCGGTAGTTTTCGGCGTCGGCCTCCGGCATGATCTGGACCATGAGCTTCCACTTGGGGAAGTCACCGTTCTCGATCGAATCGAAGAGATCGCGCTGGTGCGACTCGCGGTCCTCACCTACGAGCTTGGCTGCCTCTTCATCGGTGAGGTTCTTGATGCCCTGCTGCGTGCGGTGGTGGAACTTGACCCAGAACCGCTCGCCCTCGGCGTTGATCAGGCTGTAGGTGTGCGAACCGAAACCGTGCATATGGCGGTAGGAAGCCGGAATGCCGCGTTCGGACATCACGATGGTGACCTGGTGCAGCGCCTCCGGCAGGTTGGTCCAGAAGTCCCAGTTATTCTCGGCGTCGCGCATGTTGGTGCGCGGGTCGCGCTTGACGGCGTGGTTGAGGTCAGGGAACTTCAACGGGTCGCGGAAGAAGAACACCGGGGTGTTGTTGCCAACCAGGTCCCAGTTGCCCTCCTCGGTGTAGAACTTCAGCGCGAAGCCGCGGATGTCGCGTTCGGCGTCAGCCGCACCGCGCTCACCGGCCACAGTGGAGAAGCGGGCAAACATGTCGGTCTTCTTGCCGACCTCCGAGAAGATCTTGGCGCCGGTGTACTGGCTGATGTCATTGGTCACCGTGAAGGTGCCGAATGCGCCCGAGCCTTTAGCGTGCATACGCCGCTCCGGAATAACTTCGCGATCGAAGTGGGCGAGCTTCTCCAGGAACCACAGATCCTGCAGCAGCATCGGGCCGCGTGGACCGGCCGTCATGGAGTTCTGGTTATCGGGAACCGGCGCGCCGGACGCCGTCGTCAAAGGTTGCTGATTGTTTTCGGGCAAAACTCGCTCCTTGGATGGTCAATTTTATTGTTGGGTGCCTAATTGTCGTTCGCAAGACAGCCTGGGCAGGTGCCCCAGAATGTCACTTCGGCCTGCTCAACTGCGAACCCCGATGGGACCGCAGTATCGAGGCAGGGCGCCTTGCCCACCGCGCATTCCACGTCGGTGATGGCGCCGCACGTGCGACACACCAGGTGGTGGTGGTTATCCCCTACGCGGGTCTCGAACCGGGCCGGTGAACCGGCCGGTTCGATGCGCCGCAACAATCCTGCATCAGTGAGTGCGTGCAGGACGTCGTACACTCCCTGGATCGACACCGACCCAAGGTCGCGCCGGACAGTCGACACGATGGTGTCGGCATCCGAATGAGGATTATCCGCGACCATCGTCAGCACAGCCATCCTGGGACGGGTTACCCTCATGGGTACCCCCCTCAGGAGTGCAGCAGCATCGACAGTCGTCATGGCATAAGCCAAACAGGTTTTCTGGAACTATTCAAGTTAAGCTTGTCGGGCCAGTTCCGGTGTTCCGGCAGGTGCTTCTTCTGCCAGCTTGGAACCTTCCACATCCACATCCGGAAGCACGCGGTCCAGCCAGCGCGGCAGCCACCAGGCGGACTTGCCGAGCAGGTGCATGGCGGCGGGCACAATCACCATCCGCACCACGAAGGCATCCAGCAGCACACCGAAGGCCAGGCCAAAGCCGATCGGCCGGACCATCGTCAGGTGCGAGAAGATGAAGCCGGCGAACACCGACGTCATGATAATCGCCGCAGCCGTCACCACCCGGGCTCCGTGGCTGAATCCGCTCCGCACGGCATGCCTCGCCGGCTCGCCATGGACATACGCCTCCCGCATCCCGGACACCAGGAACACCTGATAGTCCATCGCCAGCCCGAACAGGACGCCGATCATGATGATGGGCAGGAAGCTGAGCACGGGACCGGGATTGTGCACCCCGAAGATCTCCCCCAGCCAGCCCCACTGGTAGATCGCCACCACGGCGCCGAAGCTCGCGGCCAGGGAGAGCAGGAACCCCGCAGTGGCCAGCAGCGGTACCAGGATGGAGCGGAACACCAGCAGCAGCAGGATCAGGGACAGTCCGACGACGAGGCCCAGGTACAGCGGCAACGCGTCCAACAGCTTCTGTGAGACGTCGATATTCACGGCCGTCTGCCCGGTGACACCGATTTCGACACCGGTGGCAGCGTTGATTTCCCCAGCCGAATCCCGCAGTTCGTGGACGAGCTCCTCAGTGGACGGGTCGGACGGACCATCGGTGGGTATGACCTGGAAAATCGCCGTGCCGCCGTCCTGGCTCGCTCCCGCCGGTACCGCAGCGGCGACGTTGTCAATGCTCCTAAGCTCGCGAACCACGTCGAAACGCGCTTCCTCAGTCTCCTCATCGCTCAGCCCGGATGGCATTTCACCGACCACAAGCAGCGGACCATTGATGCCCTCGCCGAAGGCCTGGCCAAGTGTCGTGTACGCCGCGTAGGCCGTCGAGTCGGCCGGCTCCGCACCGCCGTCGGGCAATCCCACGCGCAAATCCATCGCCGGCAGCGCCACCGTACCGAGCGCCAGGATGCTGACAGTCAGCATCACAATCGGGTGCTTCGTGACGAAGTCACCCCAGCCCCGGCCGGAATCGATCCGCTCCGCTTCGGCTTGATCCTCGTGCTCGGTGCCGCCCGACCCGGCCTTGGCCCAGACGCGTTTGGAGATCAGCCGGTTGCCGATCGTGCCCAGCAGCGCCGGTGTCAGGGTCAGGGCGACGACGACGGCGACCGCAACGGTGGCGGCCCCGGCAAGTCCCATGACTGCGAGGAACGGGATGCCGGAAACCGACAGCGCCGCCAGCGCAATCACCACGGTCAAACCGGCGAAGAGAACGGCGTTGCCGGCCGTTCCGGTGGCCCGCCCGATCGATTCACCCATCGGCATGCCGTGCAGCAGTTGCGTCCGGTGCCGGTTGACGATGAACAGCGAGTAATCGATTCCCACGGCGAGGCCCAGCATCAGCGCCAGCATCGGCGAAACCGAGCTCATCTCGATCACCCCGCTCAATGCGAACGTACCGCCCACGCCCACCGCCACGCCGGTTACCGCCATCAGCAGTGGAAGGCCCGCAGCCACGAACGTCCCCAACATGACCAGAAGTACGACGGCGGCCATCGCCACACCGATGATCTCGGCAGCTCCGAAAATCTCCGAGATGTCCTGGACGATTTCCTTGCTGTAGTCGACCTGCACCCCCGAGGCTTCGGCGGCGTTGACGACATCCTGGACCTGCTGCCGGGTTTCGGCGCTGACCGCGTTGATCTCCTCGTCGAACTGGACCCGGGCAACCGCCACCGACCCGTCGTCGGACACGAAGTGGATGCCGCCGGACAGTTCGAGTTGCTCCTGCCCTTCTGCCAGTTCGGCCTCACTGGCCGCAATCTCCTCCCTGCCGGTTTCCAACTCTGCCCGCTCGGCGTCGAGTTGTGCCTGGGACTCTTCGAGTTGGGTAAGTTGCTGCGCAGCGCCCGGAATTCCCGCCGCGGCCGCGGACTGCAGCTGTTCCTTCGCCGCGTCGAGCTCAGCCTGTGCGGTCTGCAGTTGCTCCGCCCCGGCTTCCAGCTCGTCCTTGGCCTGTTCGATCCGGTCCCGGCCGTCGGCGATTTCTGCGCCGGCGTCCTTCAGTTGCTGCTCGGTCTCAAACGGCTTGACGACGGATTCGACCCCGGCAACACTGCCGAGTTCGGCGAGCGCCTCCTTGATGGCATCCTTCTGCTCCCCGCTGAAGCGCTGGTCCCCGGCGTCGAACACGATGCTGCCGCTGCCGCCGGTTGCCTCCGGCAGTTCCTTTTCCAGCTGGTTCAACACGCGCTGGGATTCTGTTCCAGGAATGCTGAAGCTGTTGGTCAGTGTGCCGGAGAATGCCGCTGCGGCTCCCCCGACGGCGAGGACCGCGGCAACCCACACTGCGATCACCCAACGCCGGTTGCGGTAGCAGAATTTGCCGAGTCTATAGAGCAGGGAAGCCATCAGTATCTTTCTTGCAGGTGGAACTTGAAACGTGCAGGTGAACTTGCGTTGCTTAGGAGCTGAACCCGTTACGGAGATAGCCGAGCGCATCGATGAGCAACTGTTGAAGCGATTCGAGCGATGCCGGGCCGAGGTCGCCCCCGGTGCGCTGCAGCCATTCGGACAAGGCGGCACGCGCGCTGGCGAAAACCGAGCCGACCAGGGAGGCCACATAGAGGGCGTTCGCCTCCCCCTTGAGCCGTTCCTCGATGGCGGCAACCACTTTTCGCTCGGCATGCGTCCAGGCTTCGAGCTGGAACCGTTGCATCTGCGGATTCTCTTCGGCCAATTCGAACAGTTCCGCCGTCCGCTCGAGGTTCGCGGGATCGGCCAGGGCCGTCAGCGCCTGCAGCATCGATTCCACCAGCGGCTCCCCTGCGGGGCGGGCATGGAAATGCGGCAGAACCTTGTCCAGGAAGTCCTCGATATGGACGGCGAGCGCCGACTCGGGACTGGGAAAGTAGTTGAAGAACGTGCGGCGGGAGACGCCCGCGTCGGCGGCAACTTCATCAGCGGTGAAATTTCCCGGGCCCTTGCTGCGGACCAGCTTCATGGCCGACTCCGCTATGGCACTCCGGGTGGCCTGCTTGTTCAATTCACGAAGGGAAGGTGCCGCCCCGGCTTCCGGGACGGCACCTTCGGGGTCGTCGGTATAAGAAACGGACATACGAGTTACACTAAGTGCAAGTTTGCACTCTGCGCAACTAATCGCGTTGTGATCTTCACGACGCCGCCATAGGCGCTCCCTTCGTCAACCAACAGTGGCTTGCAAACCCTTCGTTTACATATCGAACAACCGGGAACGAATCAGGAACCGTTTGCCTTCCGGCGCCTCAAGCGAGAACCCGCCGCCGCGGCCGTCGACGACGTCGACCGTCAGGTGGGTGTGGCTCCAGTAGGCAAACTGCTCACGCGACATCCAGAACTCGATCGGCAGGCCCGTGCCGTCGTCGTCGTTCCCGATATCAAAGTTGCCCAGCAATACGTCCGAGTCGCCGGTCAGCAGTTCACCGGCCGGATAGCACATCGGCGATGACCCGTCGCAACACCCACCGGACTGATGGAACATCAACGGACCGTGCCGTTTCCACAACTGCTGGAGCAGCTGTACCGCTTCGTCGGTCAGGGCCACCCGGGAGAAGTCCTCCCCCGGGATGGCCGCCGTCGCTTCAAGCGTCATTTAGAAGAATCCCAACTTGTTTTCCGAGTAGCTGACCAGCAGGTTCTTGGTCTGCTGGTAATGCTCGAGCATCATTTGGTGGTTCTCCCGGCCGATGCCCGATGACTTGTAGCCGCCAAAGGCCGCATGCGCGGGATAGGAGTGGTAGTTGTTCACCCAGACCCGGCCGGCCTGGATATCGCGGCCGGCGCGGTAGGCAACATTTCCATTCCGCGACCAGACACCGGCGCCCAAACCATAGAGGGTGTCGTTGGCGATGTGCAGTGCATCCGCGTAGTCGCTGAATTTCGTCACCGCCAGCACCGGTCCGAAGATCTCCTCCTGGAAGATCCGCATGTTGTTCTGGCCCTCGAAGATGGTCGGCTGGACATAGAAGCCCCCGGACAGGTCGCCGTCCAGGATGGCACGCTCACCGCCGGTGAGGATCTTCGCCCCTTCCTGCTTGCCAATATCGATGTAAGAGAGGATCTTCTCCAGCTGGTCGTTCGATGCCTGTGCGCCGACCTGGGTGTCGGTGTCCAGCGGGTTGCCCTGGATCATCTTCTCGGTCCGGGCAACGGCATCCGCCATAAACGAGTCATACATTGACTCCTGCACCAGCGCCCGCGACGGACACGTGCAGACTTCACCCTGGTTGAAGGCGAAGAGCGCGAACCCTTCCAAGGCCTTGTCGTAGAAGTTGTCGTTGGCTTCGGCAATGTCGGCGAAGAAGAGGTTCGGGCTCTTGCCGCCGAGTTCCAATGTCACCGGAATCAGGTTCTGGCTGGCGTACTGCATGATCAGCCGGCCGGTGGTGGTTTCACCGGTGAAGGCGATCTTGCGGATCCGCTTCGAGGAAGCGAGCGGCTTGCCCGCCTCCACGCCAAACCCATTGACCACGTTCAGCACGCCGGCCGGGAGGAGGTCGCTGATCAGCTCCATCAGCACCAGCAGCGAGACCGGCGTCTGCTCGGCTGGCTTCAGTACCACGGTGTTGCCGGCCGCGAGCGCCGGAGCCAGCTTCCAGGTGGCCATCAGGATCGGGAAGTTCCACGGAATGATCTGCCCGACGACGCCGAGCGGCTCGTGGAAGTGGTACGCCGTCGTGTCGTCGTCAATCTGCGACAGGCCGCCCTCCTGGGCGCGGATGGCGCCGGCGAAGTACCGGTAATGGTCTGCCGCGAGGGGCAGGTCCGCCGCGAGGCACTCACGGATCGGCTTGCCGTTGTCCCAGGTCTCGGCGACCGCGAGCAGCTCCAGGTTTTCTTCGATCCGGTCGGCAATTTTGTTCAGGACCTGTGCGCGCTCGGCCACCGGGGTCTTGCCCCAGGACGGCGCCGCCTTGTGTGCGGCATCGAGTGCCAGGTCGATATCGGCCGCCTGGCTCCGCGCTACCTCGGTAAAAGTCTTGCCCGTCACTGGCGAGACATTCTCAAAGTACTCGCCGCCGACCGGCGCCACCCATTCGCCGCCGATCCAGTTTTCGTATCGCGGCTTGAAGGTGATCTTGGATCCATCCTGGCCTGGCTGTGCATAAACGGTCATTGCGTTTCCTCCTGGTTGGTGACGTCATCGTCCACGCTCCTGAGCCTAGGGACCCGAAGGTTGCATCTACGTTGCAACCCAACGCGTCAAGCCCGCAGTTCAGCATCAATCCTTTCCAGATGTGCGACGACGGCGGCCCGCTTTGGCGAGCGCGGGGGCAGAAGCTTCAGGCACGTTTCCCAGACGACGACGTCGTCGGCCGCCTCCGGGAGCTGGGCATACTCCATCAACGCTTCAGGGCCGGCGTCGTTCAGTACCGCCTCCCGCAGCGCCGAACTAATCTCGCGGCGCAGCTCCACAATGGCCGGCGCATCGGAACGCGGAATGAGGGGTCCCCGGTAGATTTGCAAGGCCATCCGGTGCGATCCGCGGTGCAGGTAATTCAGTACCTGCCGGGCGTCCACCACCAACGGTGTGCGCAGCCGGTACGGGCGGGATTCGGGAACGGCGGCCGGATCCAGCCTTTGGAGCACCTTCCGCAGACGCACCATTTCCGCCCGGAGCGTCGTCGTCGACTTATCCTTCGGGTAGAGCATCGCGGACAATTCCTCCGAGCTGAGGCCGTCCTGGTGCCAGGCGAGCAAGGTCAGGATTTCGGCATGCCGGGCGGAGACGTCTCCGGTGCTTCCGCCGATACTGATCCGCCCCTGGGCACGGCCCAGCACCTGCAGGCTGTCCTGGTAAAGCCGTGCCGCCGGTGCGCCATTGAACCCAGCGCGGGACCGGGACGGCGTGCTTTGGACAGACCTCCCCGCGGGCCGTTCGGTCCTCTGTCCAGCAGCAGACTGCAGTCGTTCAACACGCAGTTGAGCCTGCGCCGCGGCGACGGTTGCTTCCACCAGCGAGAGCGTATGCGACGCGACTGCTTCGGCCCCGCCGGTAATGTCGACGACGCCGAGCACCGCGCCGGAATCCGGATCATGCAACGGAACGGCAGTGCAACTCCACGGATGGACCATCCTGTTGAAGTGCTCCGCCCCGGAAATTTGAATGCCGTGGTCAAGAGCCAATGCCGTACCCGGCGCGCTGGTGCCGACCCTGGCTTCGGACCAGTCCGCCCCGGCTACGAACATCATTCCCTCGGCCTTGCGGCGCATGCCTTCGTCGCCGTCGACCCACAGCAATCGGCCGTGTTCATCGCCCACGGCGACCAACAGTCCGCTGTCATAAGTGGGGCAGACCAGCAACTGATGAATCACCGGCATGATAGAGGCCAGCGGATGCTGTTGACGGTACTCGGCCAGCTCGCCGCCGTCGTACACCAGCTCCGGACTCGCTGCATCCGGATCAGCATGGTGGCTCAGCGAACGTTCCCAGGAATCGCGGACAATGCTCCGAAGCCCGGTGACCCCGCGGATTCCGGAACCAAGTCTTTCGTGGGCCTTATGTGCGTACTGCTGAACGGTGTCCGGGCTGAGTCCGGCCGGAACTGCAAGCCATGGATTCGACGCCGGTCCGGCACCAGTTCTGTCCGGCAGCCGGGAGACGGCCATTCCGGGAAGTGATATGTCCACTGCTGCTCCGCTTCATCGCACGCATCACTACCAGAGGGTAGTGGGCTGGCTCACAGCTTAGCGCGGAACGCGGATTTTTACAGGGGGTGTCCGGCAGCACCGGACACCCACCGGGCTACTCCTTTTTCAGGTTGCCCGCCATATAAGCATCATGGACACGGTGCGCCTCGCGGGCGCTGGCCCGGATATGTTCGATGTCCTTGACCTTATTGCGGTACTTCACATCCATTGTCGCGATGAGTTTCTCTTCCTCCACCAGCGAGTTGAAGATGCGCTCGCGCTCCGCCTGGTCGGTGGTGTACGAGAGGTCGAGGTAGTTCTCGGCATGGCGGCGGGCATTCGACACGGCCGTTTGCGCCTTGCCAGCCGGGCTGACAAGGGAGGCGAAGATCGTCAGCAGGAGGATGCCGACAATCACGCTGAGGGACAAACCGGTGCTGATTTCGACAACCGGGACCGGCTGGCCTTCGTTGATGAATGGCACGGTGTTCTCGTGCAGGGCGTGCAGCACCAGCTTGACGCCAATAAAGGCCAGGATTGCTGCCAGTCCGTAGGAGAGGTAGATCAGCCGGTCCAGCATGCCGTCGATCAGGAAGTAGAGCTGGCGCAGGCCCAGCAACGAGAATGCGGTTGCTGTAAAGACGATGAACACATTCTGGGTCAGACCGTAAATCGCCGGGATCGAGTCGAGGGCGAACAGGATATCGGTCCCGCCGATGGCCACCATGACCACCAGCATCGGCGTCATGACCTTCTTGCCGTTTTCGATCGTGAAGAGCTTATCCCCGTCGTAATAATCCGTGGTCTTGAAGACCTTCCGGGCAATGCGGATCATGAAGTTGTCTCCCGCATGGCTCTCTTCGCTCTCGGGCTTGATCATATGTCCTGCCGTAATCAGCAGGATCAACCCGAAGAAGTAGAAGACCCACGCGAAGCTGTTGATCAATGCCGCACCCAGGAAGATGAAACCGGTACGGGTGATCAAGGCGAAGATGATGCCGAACAGCAGCACCTTCTGCTGGTCCTCGCGGGGAACCTTAAAGCTGGCCATGATGATCAGGAAGACAAACAGGTTGTCCACCGACAAGGCTTTTTCCGTGAGGTAACCGGCGAAATATTCGGAACCCATGGTGCCGCCGCCGAATATCAGCACGGCGATTCCGAAAAGGATCGCGATGCCGACATAGACCGCGGACCAGATGGAGGCTTCCTTCAGCGTCGGCACATGGGCCTTGCGGACGTGGAAGAAGAAGTCGTAGGCCAACAGCGCCAGGATCAGCGCGATGGTCAACGACCAGATGAGGGGAGAAACAGTCATGTTCGGCAGGCTTTCGTCGTCAGGACAGCGGACAAGGCCGTAAGTCTCTCCGCCGGCGCCTTCGGTGCACCGGCCGCTGCAACCGGTGCGGCGTTATCGCCCTACGTGTTGACGGTTGCAGCGCTGAGGGATACTCCCCTACGCACTGCTCATACTACCGGCGGACCGGCGCCCGCCGAAACGGGAAGCCTACTGACCTGTTCCGAAGTCGCGGGAGATGGTCACCATCTCTTCACGCGGAACCACCTTGATGCGCTCCCGGATGACGCCGTTGGAGTCGTACTTGGATCCGAGGGTCAGCTCGTGGGCGTCCAACCGCAGCCATCCCTCCCACGTGGTGTATTCCACGCCGCGCTCCTCAAGGAGGTCGATAATCGCGCTCTCCTCCGGCTCCTCGGCAGCGGGAAGATCCAGCCGGTCCTCGAGGAGGTAGCCGATCGTTTCCAGCGCGTCACCCTTGGTGTGTCCGATCAGGCCTGTGGGTCCACGCTTGATCCAGCCGGTTGCGTAGATGCCGGGGACCGATTCGCCGTGCACGTCGAGTACGCGGCCGCCCTCGTTCGGGACCACGCCACGCTGGTGATCGAATTCGATCTCTTCCAGAGCCGAACCGAAGTAGCCCACCGCCCGGTACACGGCCTGCACGGGGTAATCCATTACCCCGCCGGTGGTGGTGACGCGGCCCTCGGCGGTCAGCTCGGTTCGGTCGAAGCGGATGCCCTCGACCCTGCCCTCACCGTAGATCTCCTTCGGCTGATGCCAGAAGTGCAGATGCAGGCGCCGCGACGCGCCGGAGGGCTCGTCGAGCAGCCAGTTCTGCAACGTCTTGACCATGTTCTTCGACTGATTGTTGGAGTTGATCTGGCTTATTGATTGCTCGTCGAAATCGAAGTCCTCGGGGTAGACGATGATGTCCACATCCTTGACGTGCCCGAGCTCGCGCAGCTCCAGCGGGGTGAACTTCACCTGGGCAGGACCGCGCCGGCCGAAGACGTGCACATCGGTTGCTGGCGAGTTCTTCAGTTCCGCATAGACGTTGTCCGGGATCTCGGTGGAGAGCATGTCCTCGGGGTGCTTGGAAAGAACCCGCGCGACGTCGAGGGCCACGTTGCCGTTGCCGATGATGGCAATGTCCTTGGCTTCCAACGGCCACTCGCGGGAAACGTCGGGATGTCCGTCGTACCAGGAGACAAAGTCTGCGGCACCGAAGGAGCCGGGCAAGCCGACGCCGGGAACGTCGAGGTCCGCATCCTTCACTGCACCGGTGGAGAAAATGATGGCGTCGTAGAAATGGCGGAAGTCCGACAAGGTCAGGTCCTTGCCATAGGTGACATTGCCGAGGAAACGAATATCGCCCCGGTCCATAACCTTGTGCAGCGCGTTGACGATGCCTTTAATGCGTGGATGGTCAGGGGCAACACCGTAGCGGATCAGACCATACGGGGCTGGATGCTGTTCGAACAGATCGATGCTGACCTCGAAGTCACGCTCGGCCTTGGTGAGAATATCCGCAGCGTAAACGCCGGCGGGTCCTGCTCCAATGATGGCCACCCGAAGTGGGCGAGACATAGTCAGTCCTTCCAAAAGACAATTTGTGAGGTGCACTGCCGCGTGGTCGGCGGCGGTGTCACACCGCAGCTAAACAATTAGCGCACAGTTATCTAGTCTAAATGCCGGAGGCCCCCAGCGCTAAGTGAGGTTCCTTACCGGGCGCCGGATGGAATATCGGCCCCTGTTGGTGATGTTATTAGCTGTGTGTCCTCAACCTCTGCCGGCGTAGCCGCCTCCCGAACCAAACCTGCCCGCAGCGAGGGCGCCAAAGGCCTGATCTTTGGTTTCGGCGCGTACGGCCTCTGGGGGCTGTTGCCGCTCTACTTCGTGGTGCTCGAACCCGCCGGACCGGTCGAGATCGTCGCCAACCGGGTGGTGTGGTCGCTGATTTTCTGTGCCCTGCTGATCACCTTCACCAAGTCATGGCGCGTGTTCGGAATGGCCGTGTCCAGCCCGAAGGTGCTTGGTACGCTGACCGTGGCGGCACTGCTGATCGCCACCAACTGGTTGACCTACGTCTACGGCGTCACCAGCGGGCACGCGATTGAAACCTCGCTGGGGTATTTCATCAACCCGCTGGTTTCCGTCCTGATCGGCGTGATTGTCCTGAAGGAAAAACTGCGCCCGCTGCAGTGGATAGCCGTGGGAATTGGTGGTGTCGCCGTCGTCGTGCTCACCATCGCCTATGGCAACCTCCCCATCATCGCGTTCACGCTCGCGCTCTCCTTCGGCGCGTACGGTTTCGTCAAGAAAAAGGTTGGGCGGCGGGTCGACGCCGTCACCAGCCTCAGCGTGGAAACTGCTGTGCTCGCGCCACTCGCCGGCGGGGTGATGATCTGGCTGGCCATCGCCGGCGACTCCACGTTGGGCACCGAGGGTTCCGCGCACTTCTGGTTAATGGTCGCATCGGGGGTCATCACGGCAGTTCCGCTGCTGCTGTTCGGCGCCGCCGCGAGCCGGCTTCCGCTGGCCACCGTCGGCTTCCTGCAGTACCTGACGCCAACCATGCAGTTCATTCTGGCGATCACCGTCCTCGGCGAGCGGATGCCGTTGGAGCGGTGGATCGGTTTCGGGCTGGTGTGGGTCGCCTTGATCTTCCTCAGCACCGACATGCTGCGCCAATACGGGGTCAACCGGAAGCTCCGCACAGCGGCCTGACCCTCATCCCTTCCGTTTCGTGGCGCCCTGTCGTCCAGCGGCGCTAACCGTTCAGCGCATCCCGCCGTCAGCGCCGCCCGCCCGTTTAGCGGCATCCGGGCCTTTAGCAGCGGTCTCCGGAGGATGCCCGCACCACGCGTTCGACGTCGTCGTACACCACCTTCGATTCGGGCAGCCACGGCAGCGCCATGAAGACATGGAACCCTCTTGGATAGGTGGTCAGCGCCGCGGTGCCGCCGGCGTCGTTGATCCTGACGGCAAGTTTGGTCGCGTCCGGCATGCAGATATCGCGTCCACCCTGGTGGATATCCACCGGAGGCAGCAGGGCCAGGTCGGCCGCCGGTGCGTAGACCGGACTCACGAGAGGATGCCGCGGATCTTCTTTCCCCGCCCACCAGGAACCGGCTTCGACCGCGCCGGGGATGGCCAACATCGGATCCACCTTCTCGTAGGCGGGCAGTTCCGGGTTGGTGCCGGTGATGTCGGCCCAGGGCGAGAGCAGGAGCAGCCGTCCGGGCCGCGGCAAACCGGCCGCCTGGAAATGCAGCGCCATGCCAACCGACAGCCCACCGCCGGCGGAATCCCCCGCTAGTACGACGTCGTCGGCCGCCGCCGTTTCGAGCACCCGCTCGTAGACGGCTTCCAGATATTCAAACGCCTCCTCGAAGGTGTGCTCGGGCGCGAGCGGATAGAACGGAACCGTGACGGTGGCGCCGGTGCGGCGGATAAGTTCCGCGATAATCGTCCAGTGGGGGCGCACCAGCTCGTTGATGTAGGTGCCGCCGTGAAGGTAGATAATGCTGGCGTTCGATGCTCCCGACCTGGGCCGCAGCGTCACGGTGCGGAAGCCGTCCACCATGGATTCCTCCACTGTGCACAGCTTCCGCACCGAACGGCTTACCGGCGCGGGAACCGGGTAATTGCGCTGCAGATATTCGGCCCGCATCCACGCCTTGGAGCGGTAGTGCCGTTTGGTCCGCGTCAGGCGCACGGCAGCGCACGCCAGCTTCATCGGGATGCTCATCCTGCGAGTCTAAGCCCGACGACCGGCGGAACTTCAGACCTGCGCGCGGATCGCCGCTTCCAGCACATCGAGGGCGTCATCGAGCAGATCCTCACCGATGACCAGTGGCGGCAGCAGCCGGACCACGTTGCCATACGTGCCGCAGGTCAGGATGATGACGCCTTCCTTCTGGCAGAACGCCGCGATGGCCTTGGTCGCCTCCGCATTGGGTTCCTTGGTGCCCGGATTGACCAGTTCGATGGCGAGCATGGCCCCGCGGCCGCGCACGTCGCCGATGATATCCACATGCCGCGCCAGGGACCTCAACCGGTCCATCACCTGGGTTTCGATCTGCTTTGCCCGGCCGTTCAGGTCGTAGTCCTTCATGGTCTGGATCGCGCCGATTGCAGCAGCGCACGCCACCGGGTTACCACCGTAGGTGCCGCCGAGACCTCCGGGGTGGACGGCGTCCAGCAGGTCCGCCCGGCCGGTAATCGCAGACAGCGGCATACCGCCGGCGATGCCTTTCGCCGTCGCCACGATGTCCGGAACGACACCCTCATGCTCTGACGCGAACCAGGCACCGGTGCGGCAGAACCCGGACTGGACTTCGTCCGCGATGAAGACGATGCCCTTCTCCTTGGCCCAATCCGCGAGCGCCGGCATGAAGCCCTCGGCCGGTACAATGAAGCCGCCCTCGCCCTGGATCGGCTCCAGCAGGATGGCCGCGACGGATTCGGCACCGATCTGCTTCTCGATCGCCAGAATTGCGCGCTGGGCCGCCTCGGGACCGGTGATGTCCGGGTTCTCTTCCCGGTACGGGTAGCTCATCGGAACCCGGTAAATCTCCGGCGCGAAGGGACCGAAATTGGCCTTGTACGGCATGGATTTCGCCGTCAGGCCCATGGTCAGGTTGGTGCGGCCGTGGTACGCGTGATCAAAGGCGACGATGGCGTCACGCCCGGTGGCAAGGCGCGCTACCTTGACAGCGTTTTCCACTGCTTCAGCACCGGAGTTGAACAGCACGGAACGCTTTTCGTGGTCACCCGGAGTCAGCTCATTGAGCAACTCCGCCACCCGCACATAACCCTCGTACGGGGTCACCATGAAACAGGAATGCGTGAAGTGCTCCACCTGTTCCTTGACGGCGCCGACGACGGCGGGGGCCGAGGCACCGACACCGGTCACCGCAATGCCGGCGGCCAGGTCGATGAAGGAGTTTCCATCCACGTCATGGATGATGCCGCCGTCGGCGTCCGCCGCGTAAACCGGAACGCCGGAAGCTACCCCACTGGCCACCACCGCCTGGCGCCGTTCGTTGAGGGCGCTGGATTTGGGACCGGGGAAATCTCCGACAATCCTGCGCTTCTGCTCCAGCCGGTATTGAATCTCTGCCATTTGACTACCTTTCAAAGTGTTTTCGACGCGGTGAACAAGTGCGTGGCCGAAAGGGCCCGCACCGGTCCCGCGGAGTGTGGGGTGCGTCTAGTCCAGCGCGCTCATGACGTGCTTGATCCGCGTGTAATCCTCCACGCCGTACATCGACAGATCCTTGCCATAGCCTGACGATTTGAAGCCGCCGTGGGGCATCTCGGCCGTGAGCATGATGTGCGTGTTGATCCAGACGCAGCCGAAGTCCAGGTCGCGGGAGACCCGCAGGGCGGTCTGGTGGTTCGACGTCCAGACGCTGGAAGCCAGTGCATAGTCGACGTCGTTGGCCATCTCGAGCGCCTCCTGCTCGCTGCTGAACTTCTGTACGGTGATCACCGGTCCGAAGGTTTCCTTCTGCACCAGGTCGTCGGTCTGCTTCACTCCGGAGATGACTGTCGGCTCGATGAAGTAGCCCTTCTCCCCCACCCGCTTGCCGCCGGTGACGACGGTGGCATGCTCCGGCACGGAATCGAGAACGCTGCAGACGGAGTTGAAATGGTTGATGTTGTTCAAAGGACCGTAGTAGTTTTTCGACTCATCCTCGTTGCCGGTCTCCAGACCCTTCGCGGCGTCGGCGAGCAGGTCCAGGAACTTGTCGTGCACGCCGTCCTGCACCAGTACACGGGTGATGGCGGTGCAGTCCTGACCGGCATTGAAGAACGCGAATTCCGCGATCTCCGTGGCGGTCTTCTCCAGGTTTGCATCATCGAATACCAGCGCGGGCGCCTTGCCGCCAAGCTCCAGGTGCGCACGCTTGAGGCCTTCGGCGGCACCGTGGGCCACGGCCTTGCCGGCCCGGACGGAGCCGGTGATGGACACCATGGCCGGCGTCTTATGCTCGACCATCATGGAGCCGGTCTCACCGGTACCCAGCACGACGTTGAAGACACCCTTCGGGAAGATCTCGCCGATCAGGCGGGCCAGCACCAGCGTGCTTTCCGGTGTTGTGTCACTTGGCTTAAGCACGATGGTGTTGCCAGCGGCGAGTGCCGGGCCAATCTTCCAGATGGCCATCAACAGCGGGTAGTTCCACGGCGTAACCTGGGCAATGACGCCGACCGGTTCGCGGCGGACATAGGAGGTGAAGCCCTCCATGTACTCCCCGGCGGACTTGCCTTCCAGCACGCGTGCTGCGCCGGCGAAGAAACGGATCTGGTCCGCGCCGACGGCGACTTCCTCGCCGGCGATCATTTCCTTCACCTGGCCGGTGTTGCGGTGCTGGGCCTCGACCAGTTCGTCGCTGTTGGCCTCCATGGCATCGGCAAGCTTCAGCAGCATCGCCTGACGCTCTGTCGGCGTCGTGCGTTTCCACGTTTTGAATGCTTCGGCGGCGGCCGTCATGGCGGCGTCGACGTCGGCCGCGTTTGAAACCGGCGACTGGGCCACCACTTCGCCGTTGGTCGGATTAACAATGTCGAGCAGGTCGGTTCCCTGCGGCGAGACGAACCCGCCGTTGACGAAGTTCTGCAAAGTTTGTGCCATGTCAGATGACCCTCCTGTTGGCTTCGGTCCAGGTATTGGCTGCACCGGGTTTCCTCGTTGAAACGCTCCTGGGTCCGGGATTCGGTGTAATCAGGAGCACACTACTGGAGAGCGTACGCCAGAGCGGGCCCGCGTGGTAATGGGCCGACGCACATCTTCCGGCGCGTTTCATAGTGCAGCAGCCCAACTATAGTTGGAGCATGGCCGTTACCCTCGCCGAGCTGATCGGCACACCCCGATTGTCGTTGCGCCTGATCGGCAGCGCCGCCGCGGACAGCACCGCGGAGATCCAGTGGGTGGCGGTAACTGAACTTGAAGATCCCACCCCGTTCCTTTCCGGTGGTGAGGTGCTGCTGACCACCGGGCTCCGACAGAAGACGCCGGCAACCCAGCGGGACTTCGTCCGGCGGGTGCACGAGGCGAATGTGCTGGCGATTGGATTCGGCGTCGGACTCTCCCATTCAAAAGTCCCAGAGGCTTTCGTGGCAGAGGCGGACAAGCTCGGTATTCCGGTTTTCGAAGTCGCCTATGAAACACCCTTCATGGCCATCGGAAAACTGGTTGCTGATGCCCTGTCCGCCGACCATTACGCCAAGCTGGAGCGACTGCTCAAAAGTCATCAGGTGCTGGCTTCGGCGCTGCTGGCCGGCAATGGTTTGCCCGGACTCCTGCAGACCCTCGGTTCAATGCTGAATACCGAACTTGAGCTGACCCAGTACGGCGCGAACGTTTATGCCAGCAGTCCGGGATTGAAAAAGGACGACGGCGGCTGGGACCAGGTGGCCATCAGCACCGGCAAGAAGGACCGGACGACATTGTGGTTGCTGCGCCCGTACGAGGCCGACGGGATCGTCAATTACGCGCAGTCCCTGATCAGTCTCGAGCTCAGCAACCAAGCCCGGCACCGGGAAACCCAACGGCAAATCGCCGGACAGGTGCTCGATGACATTGTGCGGGGAGTTTTGACCGGCCCGGATGCGACTGCGCGTCTTGCCGCGGCCGGCATGGCCACGACCGGAAAACATGCGGTCCTGCTGGTCGAAGCGGGCAACAAGGACCGCCGTTCCCTGCCAACGCTGCCGCTGCCGCCCGGTATGGACAACTGTGTGAGCGCCATGCAGGGTGGGCGCCTGGCCGTTCTCGTTCCGGGAGCGGTCGCCGACCAGGCGCGGAGGCTGGCCACCTACCTCGAACAGGCGGGCATCGATGCCTCCATCGGGCAGGGAGGCAGCTACGCGCAGACCGGCGGGCTTCGGTGGAGTTATTTTGAGGCCAAAGAAGCTCTCTCCCATGGCGAGCGGTTGAACGTTCCGGAGCGGTTGAACCTTACATCGCTGCTGCTCGCCAGCGAAGACGTTCCGCTGGCCGATCTGGCAGCCGAGGCCCTGGATCCGCTGCTCACCTTTGACGAAAAGAACGACGCCGAACTCCTCAGGACACTCGAGAGCTACCTTCAATCCGACGGTTCCGTTGCCGCGGTAGCTGCCGGCCTGGGCCTGCACCGCAACACCGTCCGCTACCGGCTCTCGCAGATCACCGATCTGACCGGATACGACCCTGCGATCACCGCCGACCGCGTACACCTCTGGCTCGCGCTCTCGGTCCGGGGTTTGCAGCATCCCGAAGACCGTGACCGGCCGGCCGGGAACCGTCGCCGCTCCTAGGTGCCGCCGTCGTCGTCGACGTTCGCCCATAATGGAGGGATGACCGAACGCAGGCTGTCAGGCGGCAGCGATTCCGGAGCGGTCCGCGAAGGCGGAACCGTCCGCCGGACGCCGGGGCCGTGGACGGCGTCGGTCCACCGGCTGCTGAAACACCTGCAGGACCACGGCTTCGAGGGAGCGCCGCGTTCGCTCGGTTTCGACGCCGAGGGCCGGGAAGTCTTGACCTACCTCGATGGCGAGACCATCGGCAACCAAAAACCATTCCCCGCCTGGGTACATACCGAGGAGACGTTGGTTCAGGTGGCGGCGTGGCTGCGGGAGTACCACCACGCAGTGGCGGATTTCCAACCCAATGACGACGACGTCTGGCGCCAGGGCCGCGAATGGGAACCGGGGTTGATCATCGCCCACAATGATGCCGCTCCGTATAACGCCGCCTGGCGGGATGGCAGCTTCATCGGTTTTTTCGACTGGGACCTGGCCGGACCGCTGACCGTCGTTGAAGACATAGCGTTTACCGCATTCGCCTGGGTGCCGCTGCATGCCCGCAAAACAGCCGAGGACGAGGGCTTCACCGACTTCGATGCCCGGGGCCACCGGCTGCGCGTGTTCCTCGACGCGTATGGCTGGGAAGGCACGGTTGACGAGATTCTCGATATCGCCATCCACCGGGCCTCCGAAACCGCCCGCCTGATCCGGGAACTGGCGGCCGGCGGCGACCCGCTTTACGAGGAGATGGTCGGCAACGGTCAGCCAGACTCACTGGAACAGGCGGCCGCGGAAATGCAGGAACTCAAGTAGACCTACTTTTTCTGCCTGCGGCTGCCGCCGTGCCAGTCTTCCTGCAGGCCGGCTTCATCCTCGCTGACACCCAGACCCCGCAACTGGGGCCGCTCCCGGAGACTGCGTTTCAGCTCCGCGAACCCGGGGAAAGACGCCAGCCCCAGAACGTGGTCCCACAGCCGCACCGCGTCGTCCTCGCCGGGAAGACGGCTGATGACCGGACCGAAGAACGCCACTCCGGTGGGCGGCTCGAAGTGAATGATCGGAGTGCCGACGTCCTTGCCGGTCAGGGACAGTGCCTCGTCCGTCTCGGCCCGGATTTCAGGATCCAGCGAGTCGTCGTCCAGCGCGTCCGCCAGGGCGGTCGGCAGGCCTGCCTCCTCCAAGATCGGCTCCACGAACGGGCGCGTGCCGCGCCGGTCCCGGGTGGCGTTCTCATCTCCGCCTGGAGTTGGCTCCGAGTCGAAGATATGCGCTCCGAACGCGGCGTAGAGCGGGCCCATCGCCTCGCGGCCATGCCCGGCACGGGCTTTGGCAGCAACGCGGAGCAACCGCAGCCCTGCATTGTGCCCGGCCTCGTACTCCGGCGGGAAGTGGGCGTCATAGTCCACATTGGCGTTGATCATCCGCAGGGAGATAAACCGCCAATCCACTGTGTAGTCCCGCTGGGCCATCACCAACCGGACCCATTTGCTGGTCATCCAGGCAAACGGACAGGTCGGGTCGAAGTAGAAGTTGATATCCGGAGTCTTCACGGTCCACACGCTATGGCCGTCCCCCACCGTGGTCAAGCATGCCGCTGCAAATTGTGGACAACAACCAATGGTCCGCCCCTGCGGCATGGACCTTTCCGGCGTCACCAAGAACAATGACAGCATGACCAGCCGCATCGCCGTCCTCGCCATTGATGCCATCGAGCCCCGCCTCGTCGCCGAATTCTGGTGTGCCGTACTCGACTGGAAAGTTGTTGAAGAAGACGCCGGCATCATCAGCATTGCCCCCAACGACGGCGCTTGGCCGACGATTGACATAGTGGCCGTTCCCGAACGCAAGACGCTCAAGAACCGTCTCCACCTGGATTTGCGGGCCGATGGTGCGGCAACGTCGCAGGAACTGGATCGGCTGATTGCCCTAGGCGCGAGCCGGGTCGACGTCGGACAGGGGCAGGATGTCAGTTGGGTGGTTCTCGGTGATCCGGAGGGCAACGAGTTCTGCCTGCTCTCCCGGTCTGTTCAGGATCTCTAATCCCTCAACCGCGCCACCGGTGCGAGGATGGTTAGTGTGACGGCTTACATCTTTGATCTCAGTCCCGATCGGCAGACCGGAGAACTGCCCAGCTATTCATGGGCTTTGGACCGTCTCGCCGAAACAGGCAGGGCGGTTGGAAGCTGGGAAGTGGGCTGCGACAGCGGCATCCTCCCCGGCGATGACGCATGGCTGCTGCTACAAGGCGGCCAGGGCGGCGCATTAATTGGGCACGGCATGGTGGGCTCCGAACCCTCGCCGGATGCAACTGATTCAGACGGCGCCGACGGCGGCCGAAGGTTTGTCGACATTGCCATCGACGCGCTGCTGCAGTGGGGAGAGGAAATACCGGCCGAAACACTGACAGAACGCGTTCCAAAGGTGCGCTGGAATCCAGAGCCGGGTGCCGCCGTCGAAATTCCACCCGAAGACGAGACCGCGGTGCGGTTTTTGTGGGCGGAGTACGCCCCTGTCTCGTTGGATCCGACGACGCCACCACCCGGAACCCTCCCCGAGAATGCTTTGGCGACGGCTCGTGTCAATCGGTACGAGTGGGATCCTCATGCACGCGAGGCCTGCATCAATCATCATGGAACGAGCTGCTCGGCCTGTGGTTTCTCCTTCGAAGCGGTCTACGGCGATATCGGCAAGGATTTCATCCAGGTTCATCACATCGTTCCGGTATCACTCGTCGGCGGGGATTACGAGCTCGATCCGCTCACCGACCTCGTCCCGCTATGCCCCAACTGCCATGCCATGGCGCACCAACGCAAACCTGTCCCCTACACGCCTGCGGAGTTGCGCACACTAATCTCCAGGGCTGGATACCTGCAGGGAGTATTGGTCAGCCCCGAGGAACAGCAGGCGCAGGAAGACGCAGCCCGGCTGCTCGGTCCGGGCACGTCGAACCAGTGACACGCCGCGGCGCCCACGTAGACTGACGGCGTCCCTACCGCCACTCGTAATCGGCGATGACCTGGTCCCGCGACACCTTGGAGGGTTCACCGTGAACGATGCCGTGGACGTCGCCCTGATTCTGGACCTGCTGGGCGTTTTCTCGTTCGCCGTCTCCGGCTGCCTGCTCGCGGCGCGCAAGGGTTTCGACATCGTGGGTTCGCTGCTGCTCGGGTCTCTGGTCGGCCTCGGCGGAGGAGTGGTTCGCGATCTGATTATTGACGCCGGAGTTCCGGCGGCATTTTCCAATCCGTTGTACATCATCCCGCCGCTATCGGCAGCGCTTCTTGTGTACTTCCTGTTCTCCTCCGTGCAGCGGTTCGGCAGCCTGCTGGTGGTTTTCGACGCCGGCGGGCTGGCACTGTTCTGCGTCACCGGAACCCTCAAGGCGTTGGAGTTCGGCCTGAACCCGGTCTCGGCGGTCCTGCTCGGCGTGACGACGGCGGTGGGTGGCGGGTTGCTCCGTGACGTTACGGCCAATGAAGTGCCGAAAATTTTCGATCCCCGGGACGTCTACGCCATTCCAGCCTTCGCTGGGGCGTTCCTGGTGGTTCTGCTGGATACCTTCGGCTGGTCCAACGTTTTCACGACGGCGGCAGTCGCCGTGGCAGTCTTCGCCTTCCGCATCCTCGCCTGGCGGTTCAGCTGGCGCGTACCGCTGGCCGTGCAGGGTTGGCATCGCTAAACTTCCCGCGAACTGGGTTTCCGTCAAGGAGGTATTTGGCAGGCCTCCTCGTCTCAGCTAGTCGGCCCCTGGCAACCCGGCCATCCGGTTCTGCAGAAACTCGACATTCTCCACCGTGGACTCATCAACCACAGTCCAATACACACCGGCGTCGCTCTTGGTCAGCCCCATTGCTTCAGCCTGATCCGCATTATGGCCGGTATAGAACAGGCGGAACAGCCGCCGTCCGGCATCCTGACCGACATCAACCAGCCGGAACGGAGCGCCCTGATACGTCACCTTGCCGAGAAGTTCGAAAACGTCCGTGACTTCATTGATGGAGGTCTTTTTCCGCCATGTACCCCGCGATGTCTTCTCGAAACCGCCGGCGTCGGCCGGTGGTTCACGGGAAGCAGCAAGGACAACCGACGAGGCCCCATCGACCAGGTCGGCGCTGAGCCTGTAGCCGTTCCAGATCGCGGTCCACCCCATCACCGAAGCCGGAGTGTTCTGCTGCGGCGCACCAAATCCGTTGTCCGGCAACGCCGTCCACCCTGATGCCACGTCCCCATAGAGGGCAATCAGCTCTTCAGACGCGTCCCTGTGAATGCGCCACAATTCCGCCCCGGGTGGCAACCGGACCTCATCAATAAAATACAGTGGCGCCGATCCGCCGTCCCAAGCGGCCAAACCTGTTCCAGTGAACGGAGGCCGGTCTACGAAATCCGGAGCGGTGGGAGCATGTACGTACACGGTGGGTGGGGCGGCAAAGCGCAGGACATCCAGATAGGGGGCCCCGTCCCGCCATGGAGATCCGGCGAAGCCCAGTCCATGCGCCTGAAACAATAATGCGGGGTCATTGATTGGGGCTACATCAACTGCATTGAGCACGAACCCTGAAACCCGGTCCTTGTTTCCCTCGACCAGTTCCTTGACCTGATGTTCGTTCAAGGCCTTCTGCAAGACAGTTGCCAAAGTCTACTCCTAGTCTTCATGTGCAATACCGCAGAGGCTTGACCTACTGCTGCGGGGTTTTGATATAGGTGGTTACCGGGCCGTCACATCTTGTCTAGATACGCCGTATGTGTCGTACTGAGGCCTGCGTAGTCCGACACATTTTGGTGACCCCGCAGATCAGCCAACTGCGACCAAGGCACCCAGCCAAAGGCCCTGCCTGGTCCAACAGTTCCAGATTTGGAAGCTCCAACCACCATTGGAACGATTGGTGCTCTCCAGGTCGCTTCAATGGCCCCTCTACAAGGACATCACCATTCTCGCCCACCGCTGATGTGGTTGCCGCTTCCCCTCCTCGAAACTCGTTAAAAGTGACTTGGTCCGAGTTGCGAACAACACGAAGCCGCTTACACACAGCCGCTACGCACCCGAAAAAGGGAGCGGTTCGTCTTCAATCTCCTCCCGCAGATCAGTCAGCTCCGACCACGGCACCCAACCAAAAACCAAGCTCCGGTCCACAAACTTCAGCGGCTCCAGCTGCTTCCACCAGGAAGGTGGCTTCACTACACCCGCACCCTTCACAGGCCCGTCGATCAACACGTCCACGTCACCGGCGGCGACGTCTTCGTCATCGCTCTGCCCGAAAACACGAAACTCAGCACCCCGCCACACTCCGATCGTATTGACGCCAAACTTCCGCTCGATCTCATCGATCGGCACCCACCGCGACCACGTTGGCCACCGATGGCGTGGCTCCCGGCGCTTCCGTTCAAACCCCTCCTCGAACGGCTCGGGGCCGTAAAACTGAATGACAATCCGGCGGGTTCTCGGGTCTGGTCCACCCGGGACATACTCACGACCCCGCCAAACAACATAAACACCGCTGACGCGCATACCATTCGGCAACTTGTCATCAGCCAACGCGCACCCAATCGTCGCCGTCGAAAATACCCGCCAAAACTTCCTCACCGGCTCGATTCAGCCGCCACATCTCCGCGCCGGCAAACATTTCGACGCCCCTATTTCCCCGTGTGGCGTATTCAGGAATGATTCGCTGACCATCGGCAGTGCTGCCGGTAAAGCCGGTACTGGCGGCAATTGCTGCCGCAACAACTCGTCCGGGATTCCAATATCCGCCGACTCCGAGGTCTGAAAGCGAACCGCGTGCACTGGAGCGTCTGCCGTAAACGGACCCGGCGTGCCATCTGCCATTTTGTAGTCGAGTCTCAACCCGTCAATAATTTCCTCCGACGTCCGCAAATGCGCAGTGT
The DNA here is from genome assembly GCF_054511255.1 of Arthrobacter monumenti. Taxonomy (NCBI): domain Bacteria; kingdom Bacillati; phylum Actinomycetota; class Actinomycetes; order Micrococcales; family Micrococcaceae; genus Arthrobacter; species Arthrobacter monumenti. The sequence goes on from NZ_JBTNCY010000005.1 coordinate 219,765, forward strand.
CTGCCCCGTCCGAGATAAATCCCTGCATCCGTTGACGATACTCTGCCGGCGAATCGTTCTTGAGCATATCCTCGACAAAGCCGGGATTAAGCACTTTCTGGAATACCGTGTCCGGGCCGTTGGAGAATTCGATGCCGTGGCGGATCTCGACCAGCTTCTCAGCCTGCTCCGGGGTCAGCTCGTCGCCGCGCTTATGAATCAGCTCCTCAAATTCCTGCTGCTCGAGACCGTGCCCACGGGCACTGGCCAAAACCGCATCCCGCCGAGCAGCCGTCGACTCCGCCAACTGTGCCGAGGACATCGAAACCGTATGTTGTTCGCCATTCGGCAGTTGAACCGTCCCCGGAGTACCGTCCGGATTCCATTCAGTCACCGTCGCCTTCGGCGCATCCGCTCCCGGAGCCGCAGACCCGTCGCTGTCGCCCGACCCGCCGCCATCGGCATGAGTGGCACCAGTGGGCGCATCCGCCTCCGGCACCTCCCGAGCCGGCGAACCGCCATCCGGGACAGCATCACCAACGGCGACGCCACCACCCGACCAGGATCCGGCATCAGCACCGGATGGAGCAGCCGAATCAACCGCCGCACCACCGGCAGGCGCACCGGTTCCGCCGCCGTCGGATCGGGAATCCATCCGGCTCATCCCGGCCTCAACCGCATCGGAGAACGGCCGGGAACCAGTCGAACCGGCGCCGGCGTAGGCCGGTACCGGACCGCGCAGTGCCCCGACGGCGTCGTCCATCCGCGTAGCCACCGGAGCCAACCTGCCCAGCGACTCACGCGCCACCGTCGTACTCAAATCCAGTGACTTGATCTTTAAGTCGGTGGCAAGATCGGCAACCTTCACCGTCGTGCGCGCTGCCGCCCCCAGACCCGTGACCCGGACAGCGGTGCCGGTCTTCGACGCCGCACCGCTCACCCCGGCAATCTTCGAGGCCGTAGACCCGGCCTTCGTCGCAGCGCCCACACCGGCAGTCGCCAGAATCGCCGCCAGATCGAAGGTCGTCGCACCAGCCGCATAAGCAGGATCCTCCTGCCACTCATCCCAATGCACCGCAGCCTTACCGACCGCAATCAAACGCTGCTGGGATTCCATCACGCGCTGAGGTTCGCTCATCAATAAGCCAGGAGTCGAAACGACAGCCACATCCATCGCCAACGTCCCGATCCCCTTCCAGGTGGTCGAGAACGTATCCCAATCGGTGACATTGACCATGTTCCACAAGCCGGTAACCGTGCCGGTCACACCACTCCAGGCACCCTTGCCGAAGGACGCCACCACATCCCAAGCGTCGCGGTACCACGGAGCGTCCCACTCGGTCGGCTCGCCCCACGGCAGCTTCCCCTCAGCCGCAGCCGCGTTCAGCTGCCCACCGGTGAAACCGAACTGAACCTCCCCCGCGCCTGCTCCTTCCTGGGTGGTGGGGACATAAGAGGAACCGCTGTAAATGGAGCTGATCTTGTTCGCGCAAGCCCGCTGCGCTGCCATATATTCAGCCATCAAGGCATTGGCATCGGAGAGGATGTCATTGTCCTCCTGAACCAGATCCTCGTCCTCGCGCCATTCATCGTCAGACGCTTTTTGGGCTTCGATGGCATGCCACCGGCTGATCAGCGTCTCATACCGGGACTTAATGCTTTCGGCCTCGGCCGCGTAGGTCTCCACGGCCGATTTGAGCGTCCGGGCAACCGCAGCCAAATCTTGACCACTGGTCCGCACCGGGGCAAAGGCGCCATAGACGATCGGTGCCTCCGGCGCCTCGTACACACCGGCCATGCCGGACCACGCCGCGAACGAATCAGCGGCAAGCTCCTCGACCCGGTCGGCCTTGCTCTTAAACTTTGCCGCCTCGCGCTGGAGACTCGCGGCGTCGGCAATCGGCGGGAAAGCAGAAGGATCAAACCCCATAACTGTCCTCCGCTTTGTCTAGTTGGGTGGTCTCATTTTCAACTTGTCTGACTGGTGCCACTATCGGAAGTCACTTGGCACGGCTCCACCCGTACCATTCGTGCCACCCGAAGAGGTATGCACAGGATCGGGCGCATTGTCGGCGTTCTGCTGGGCATTGGCGGCCATTTCCTCCTGGCCCTGCCCATACGCCCGCACTGCCTCGGCAGTTGCGTTCAACGCTATTCCGGTGCGCCCGGCGATATTGTTCATCGCCGGCATCAGGTTCCCATCCGAAAGGCCCTGCAGCGCGTCCGCGATGATTCCGGATTTCCCGGCCTCACCGATACCGGCGAGGACCGTACCCATGTCAGCAAAGATCTCTTCGTAGTCCTCGGCATAACCCTGCACCTGCAGGAGGATCGATTGCACTCCGCCAGGATCAACGTCCCACTTCATTAGCCGATATTCTGCACGGCCGTGCGGGCACGCTGCTGTGTGCTGCCGGCGGTCTCATCGTTGCGGAGCAGGGTTTCCTTCACCAAGCGGATGATCTCCTTGACCTCCGCCGCGGAGTTCTTCCAGCGCGTTTCAGCATGGTGGTAGTCCTCGGAGACTCCGTCGGCTTGAAACTCGCTCATGGCGGCAGCCACAGCCTGATCGCGGTCAGCTATCAGCGCCTCCAGGCGTCCGACGATGGAAGCGATGTCTCCCTCAACCTGGGCGGAAGCATCAGTGTCGTAGGAAATGCGGTCCAGTGACATTCGTTGCACCTTTCAATGTGCTTTCCACACTGCTTCCGTAACCGGAGCGGCGGAATTGTGCGGGATGATTTGCGGTTAGCGGCTGCTGCTGAAGTTTGCGGCATCGAAGTTCGCCGCGCCTTGAGTCTGCTGGGCATTGTCGGCGGATTCCTGGTCGCCGGTCTGAAATGCCACGTCCATGCCACCCTGTCCCTCGAGAATGCTCCCCAGGGCGCGGTTGATGTCGCTGGCAACGAAGTCGGCCCGCTGCTTGAACTCGTCGAAGCGGGCACGTCCCGAACCGTTGAACTTTCCCTCCAACGGGGCAACTGCCTGGACCAGCTGGCGGACCAGGGAACCAAGGTCCTCGTTGGACCCACCTGTCTTCTGTGTCAGCGTCGTCAGCGTCTGCGATCCCATATCGAATTTCACAACTACCACCTCTTATTTTCGCGTTGCCGTTCCGCCACTTGCCGGCAGTACCGTTTCCGCAACAGACCTTTACCTCTTCAATTTTTGCCCGGGATTTCCTCCCCAGTGCATCCATCAAAGCCCGGTTGCTCATGGCTGGTCAACAAAACGGCATGGGTTGAACTACCCATGCCGGCCTCAGACACTAAATTGACACCCTTGAGCTGGCATTATGTGATGAACGAATCCACCCTATCCACTCCGCATGTCCTGGAGGCCTTCGTGGCGTATGACTACGACACACAGCTGATCGAATCCGTGCTTGTCCGGCGCAACAGGTTGACCTCCGCCCTGATCTTTGGCCGGAACCCGTTCCAACGCCGCTGGATGGACACCACTAGGATGTTCCTGTTCAGTGTCGCCGTTGCCGCGCTGATCGCTGCAATCTGTGTCGGTTACTCGTTTGTCACCGATTTGCTGGCCGACCAGCGGGCTGAACAACAAAGCAGGCAGGCCACGTCCATCGTGCTGCACGACCTATCCACTGCGGGAGCATAACCAGATCATGGCCAATCCTGTTACGCGCGTTACCCTTATCGGCGCCAGCCGGCATGTGGATCTGCTACTGCCCTCGGCAGAACCTGTCGGCACCCTGGTCCCGCAGATTTTGGAGCTGCTCGGGGACCAGCCGAAGAACGATGTCGCAGCGAAAGTGTTGGTGACGCCGGATGGAAGCGAACTCAGTGACAGTGTTTCGCTCGCCGAAGCCGGGGTGGCCGATGGTGCGGCGCTGACCCTGCACAGTTCCGCGGAGGCGCCTCCGGCACCGGTCGTTTATGACATTACCGACACCGTGGTGGCGGAATCCGGGCATGTCGCCGGCCGGTGGACGGCCCGATGGCGGGATGTCGCCGCCGGTGCCTTTGCCGCCGCGGGTGTGTGGGCGGCAGCGATGATTTTACTGCCGATGTCGGCCGGGGAGCCCGGGTGGTGGATCCTGCTGGTTCCCGCAGGGTGCCTGCTGGTGCTGGCAGCCGGACTGGGCGCGGGAAAAGCCGGGCCCGCCTCCGTCGGTTCCACCGTCGCAGGAACAGGCTGGCTGCTCGGGGCCAGTGGCATTGCCCAAAGTGCTTGGCCGCTTCCGCAACAATTGCTCCTGCTGGCAGTGCTGACCGCCCTCGGTCTCGTCGCGTTGGGCTTCGTCGCCGGAAAGGGGCGGGCTTTCTTCAGTGCAGCGGCGACCTTGACCCTGCTTGCGCTGATCTGGACAGGCAGTGCGTTCTTCGCCGGAAGCGGGCTCGGCACTGCAGCGATGGCTTCGGTTGCCTCCGTTCTGGTGTTGGGGCTGCTGCCCAGGAATGCTTTGTCATCCTCCGGCCTGGCCAGCCTCGACGACCAGCGCGCCCACGGCAACCTGATCGGCCGCCGGGATGCCCTGACCGCCATCGCGGCTGCCCACCACGCGCTGGCGCTGGGCACCGTCGTCTGCGCCGTTTCCATTGCCGCGGGTCTCTGGTTGCTTGGCGGCGACGCGGACAGCCAGGTGTGGACGTTGCCCCTGCTGCTGGTGCTGACACTGGCGGCATTCCTGCGGGCACAGTCCTTCCCGCTCGCCGTCGAACGGATTGCGCTGTATTTAGCTGCCGCAACCGGAGTGGCCGCCCTGGCGCAGTCCTTCGTACGGTTCGCCCCTGAGCTGTTCTGGCTGGCCGGCATCGGCGTGCTGCTGACCGCCGTGGTCATTGGCGCGATGCTGGTGCTCAGGCTGCCCGACCATGTACTGGCCCGCTTCCGGGTGGCGGCGAAACGCTTTGAAACGCTGGCCATCCTCGCCACCATCCCGCTGCTGGCGGGCCTTTTCGGGCTGTTCGCACAACTGCTGGAGACTTTCTAATGGCCGATCAGCGCTTTGTCCCCCGGGCACCGGCGCCACCATCAACGGCGGCGCCAGGTCCTGAGCGTCCCGACTACACCGGCGGTACTCCATCGGCCGGCTTCGAATCCGCTGCCCACCGGCGGCGCCGCCTCTTGCGCACCCGCCCGTCCGAGTCTTCGCTTCAGCGGATCGCACGCCAGGCGTTGTCACTCTTCGGCTCCGATGACTATCCCCGGCAGTTGGCCGCGGCGGCAGCGGGAGCGCAGGCGCCCGTAACCACCGGCCGGCGGATTGTGGTCACCGGTTCCCGCGGCGGCAGTGGTAAAACTACGACGGCGGCCCTGCTGGCGCGGATTTATGGCGCCATGCGGCAGGAACCGGCCGCGGCTCTGGACCTCGATCCGGGCCTGGGCACCCTGGCCTTGCGCTGCGGTGCTCCGGATGCGCCCTCCCTGGAGGATATTGCCCAGCGGATGCGCGCCGGCGAAGCCGTGACCCGGGAAACCCTTGTGTCGGTGCTGGGAGGCGCGGACAACGGACTGTGGATTTCCGGCAGCCGGGCCAGCCAGCCATCGGTCAGTGGACCGACGCTGAGTGGCCTGATGACGTCTATCAGCCGCTACTTTCCCGTCACGGTGCTCGACTGCCCCAATGGTGTTCTTGCCGGTGAGCCCGCGTGGGCTGTTTCCCGGGCACACGCCGTCGTATTCGTTGCCCCTGCCACGGTTGCCGGGCTGGAAGACCTGCGCTGGTACCGGCAGCTGTGGGAGACCAACCAGGACCTGGCCGGCGTTCCGCTGCTGGCGCTGTTGACCGGCGTGGACGGCCGCGGCCCGTTCGATCCGGCGAAGGAAGCCGCCGGTCTTAACCGGGATGGCATCGCCGCGGTGCACCTGCCCTATGACCGTCATCTGGCGGCAGGGGTCGAAATCGAGTTGTCGCTGCTCAGCCCGGCTGCCCGGCTCGATGCCACGAAGCTGGCTTCCCGGGTGCTCGATATCGCCAACGGAGCCGGCTGAGATGACGCAGAAAGTCGTGCACCGTCCCGCCCGTTCAACAGCGCCGGCCCGGCAACTGGACCCGTATCCGCTCGATGCGCCACCACCGTCGGAAGATGGCAAGGGCGGGATGAACATGATGTCGATCATCCCGCTGCTCGGCGCCGGCCTGTCCATGACGGTGATGATGCTGTTCCGCGGTTCGAGCCTGGCTGCGGTGGGCGCCCTGATGATGATCGTGACCGTCATCGCCTCGCTGGTGATGATGATCAGCCAGCGTGGCAGGGCCGGACGGCAGCGCCGGGAGCAGCGGGAAAACTACCTCGAATATCTGGAGCAGTCACGGTCCCGGCTGCGTGCCGACGAGCAAGAGGCACACCGTATTGCCTGGACCGCCAACCCGCCGCCGGAGGCGCTGTTCGATATTGTGCGCAACCCCCGGCGGTTGTGGGAACGACGGCGTTCCGACGAGGACTTCCTGCAGGTCCGGCTGGGCACCGGCGAGCGTTCGAACCGCGAATTACCGGTCCATGATTCATCCAACGCGCTGCAGCAGACCGACACGTTCATGAAGACCGAGATGCAGATCCTGCGCGCCCGCTACGCCGCGTCGCCGTCGTTGCCGCTCACCGTACCGCTGGATTCCGCGGGCAACATCAGTATTGTCGGCTCGCGGGAGTTCGGTCTTGCCGTCTGCCGGACGCTGTTGCTCCAGGCGGCAGCATTCCACTCCCCGGAGGACCTGCATCTGGCCATCGCCGCGGCTGAAACGAGTATCGCCGACTGGAAATGGGCGTCCTGGTTGCCCCATTTGGCGGACCAGGACAAGACGCACAGCACCGGACCGGTCCGGCGCCTGGCACCCGGGATGGAGGAGCTGTCCGATCTGCTGGCCGCCGATATGGCGGACAGGTCGACCGCCGCGGCCGAATCCCGCCGCAACGTCCTCAAGGCCGGCGCCGGAAACACGGTTCCTCGGTTGCTCGTCGTCTCCGATGCGTACGGCGAGCTGCCCACCGGGCTGCGGCTGCCGGACAACCGCACCGCCACCGGGCATCTCGGTGTCAGCACGGTGTTCCTCACTCCCGACCGGAAACTGGAACCCGGCGAGGTCGCCGTCCGGATCAGCGAAAGCGGCACCGGCGTGAGCATTGAAAACTACCGGAACGACGCCGTCAATCCCCTCGTTGAGTCCGGAACCTTGGACGCCTTGAGTGTGGCCACCGCGGAGGCTCTGGCCCGGTCACTGGCACCACTGCGGTTGTCTGAAGACTCGCTGGAACACGATGCCTCGTCCAGCGCCGTCGGTTTCCTGGACATGCTCGGCCTTTCAGCGCGTCTCGACGAGCACGACATCAAACGACTGTGGCAGCCACGCGGTGAGACGGACTTCCTCCGTGTGCCGCTGGGACCGGACGACCGGGGACGGCCGGCCGTTCTGGATCTGAAGGAATCCGCTCAGTTCGGCATGGGGCCGCATGGTTTGTGCGTCGGAGCCACCGGGTCGGGCAAGTCCGAAATGCTGCGCTCACTCGTGGTCGGCCTGGTTGCCACGCACTCCCCCGACATGCTCTCCATGGTGCTGGTCGACTACAAGGGCGGTGCCACCTTCGCCCCCTTCGAAGGAGTCCCCCAGGTCAGTGGGATCATCACCAACTTGTCCGACGACGTCAGCCTGATCGAGCGCGTCTACGCCAGTCTCTCCGGCGAAGTACAGCGCCGGCAGAAAGTTCTCAAAGACGCCGGGAACCTGGCCAATATCACCGACTATCAGCTGCACCGGCAGGAGCGCGCGGCCGCAGGTACGCCGTTGGAGCCGCTGCCGCACCTGGTGGTGATCATCGATGAGTTTGGTGAACTGTTGACCGCCCGGCCCGACTTCATCGAGCTGTTCCTCTCGATTGGACGCATTGGCCGTTCCATCGGTGTGCACCTGCTGCTGTCCAGCCAGCGGATCGAAGGCGGCAAACTGCGCGGACTGGACACCTACCTTTCCTACCGGATCGGGCTGCGTACACTCTCCGAGTCGGAAAGCCGGACGGTGCTGGAAACCCCCGATGCGTTCCACCTTCCGGCGGTGCCTGGATTCGGCTACCTGAAGGTGGACACCACCACCTACACACGCTTCAAAGCCGGCTACGTCTCAGGGCCGCTTGACGCGCTCGAAGAAGAGGAAGAGGACGAAACCGCCAGCGAACCCGCCGTCGTACCCGCCCCCACCTACGCGGCGACGCTGGAGCAGTCGGATACAGACAGCACCGCAGCAGCACAGCCGGCCCGCTCGGCTGCCTCGCAACGGACCACGGGTCCGACGGTGCTGAGCACACTGGTGGACACCTTGCGGAAGTTCCCCCGGGCGGTCGACCCGATCTGGCTGCCGCCCCTGCCACATGGTATTGCCTTGGACACCGCTGCCGGCGGGATCACCGCCACCAGTGCGGGAATACGGCTCAACGAAGGTGGCAACCTCCGCGTCCCGCTGGGTCTGCTGGATGATCCCGCCGCACAGTGGCAGGGCAGCTGGGAACTGAATCTGGCCCAAGCCGGCGGTAACCTGCTGATTGTTGGCGGGCCGCATTCGGGCAAGAGCACAGGGCTTCGCACCATCGTGGCGTCGCTGGCGCTGACCCACAGCCCGGCAGAGGTCGGCATTTACGCCGTCGACCTGCTTGGCTCCGGCCTGCTGCCGCTGGAGGGGCTGCCGCATGTCGGCGGCACGGCGATGCGGACCAATCGCGAGGTGGTGCGCCGCACCGTCGAAGAAGTGTATGGAATGCTGCGGCAGCGTGAGCAGCTGTTTGAACGCCACCAGATCGATTCGCTGGCCACAATGCGGCGGATGTGTGCGGCCGGCCAGTTGCCCGAGCTGGCCAGTGCCGACGTCGTGCTGGTCATCGACGGCTACGGACAGATTGCCGAAGAATTCGAAGAGATCGAGAAGACAGTACACGCGCTGATCGCCCGCGGCGGCGGCTATGGCATCCATGTGATTGTGACCGCGACACGGTTCAACGAGGTCAGGATCGCCCAGCAGGGTTTCTTCGGCAACCGGATCGAACTGCGGCTGGGAGATCCCGGCGAGTCGGCGTTCGGCCGCAAACTCGCCGAAGGAATCAGCGCCAACCTGCCCGGCCGGGCCCTGATGGACAAGAAACTGCAGGGCCATTTCGCCCTTCCGCGGGTTGACGGCCGTGACGATGAAGACACCGCCATCCAGGGAATGCGCGACCTGGTCGATGCCGTGGCCGCGTCCACGGATGTGCGGGCGATGCGGGTACGGGTGCTGCCGTCAGAAATCGACGCCGGTACCGTGCCCACACCCGCCGATCCCGGCGTCGTACCTATTGGCCTCCGCGAGACAGATTTACAGGCGTTGCACCTGGACATGTCGGTCCGCGACCGGCACCTGGTCATCCTCGGCGACGATGCCTCGGGCAAGACGAACGCCCTGCGCTCGGTGATCCGCCGTTTGATGGCCCAGCACACGCCCGACGAACTGGTTTTCGCCGTCTACGATCCGCGCCGGACCCTCGCCGGCGAAGTTCCGGAGGAGTATCTGGGCGGCTATGCCACCAGTGCCGCTTTGGCGGTCAACCTCTCGAGTGCAATTGCCAGTGAACTGGACAAGCGGCTCGAGGCAGGTCCGGCGGGCGGCGCAAATGCTGGGTCCGGCAAAGGCGCCGGCAACGGCGGAAGCGGTGGCAATCGCGACGGCGGCGACGGCGGCGCTGAGGGCGCACACCCCCGCGTGGTATTGATCATGGACGACTACGACGTCCTCACCGCGGGCGGTTCGACGCCACTGGCCAAGCTTTCCTCCTATCTCCCGATGGGACCGGAAATCGGCCTGCACGCCGTCCTGGCACGGCGGGTACGCGGAGCGGCCCGCGGAATGTTCGAGCCGTTCTTCACCTCGCTGCGCGACTCCGGCAGCACCGGACTGATCATGTCCGGGGACCGCGGCGAAGGACCTTTGCTCAACGGTGTCCGCGCCCGCCAGCTGCCCTCCGGACGCGCACAGTTGGTTCAGGCCGGCAAGCCCGCCCAAACGATACAGCTCTTCCACAACACCAACGCCACATCGGGCAGGAGAAGTAATGGGACTACACCGGACCGGTAAACGAAGGGACGCAGCTGATGGACTTTGAGAGCTCGGCCGCTGGCCTGCTGATCGGCATCCCGATGATCGTCTTCGGCAGCCTTGCCTATTCGGGCAGATGGCGCAGTTGGGTCGCACGGGCCGGGATGGGCCGCCGTAGCAGGACATTCTCCTCGCTGGGACTGTTGTATGGAGGGATCGCCTTTTGCCTGGTTCCCGTTGCCGCCCTCGTGGGTCCCGGGCCGGACGCGCTCCGCATCACGCTCCTGCTGGCGGCCGTGGCGGGGGCCTGGATCTTCATCATAAGTTTCTTCTGGCTTCCTGTCTTCGCCCGCCCGCGCTGGCTCCGTTCCTGGGAAGCACGAGGGGCAAACCCCGAAGAATTTGCCCGCCGGCGTTGACACGCGCCGGAAATGGTTGCCGGGCCTGGGCCGCCGGCATGGATGGGTAGTTCAACCCATCCCGGCCTGTGGAGGGGGCAGGAGTGCTTTGGTAGCGTAGTCGCTGGACAATGGAGGTTAAATGGCTGAGTGGGATATCGACGTCGCCGCTGCCCGTGGCGTTATCTCGTCCACCGAGAATCAGTACTCATCACTGTCGGAGCAGGAAAGAACCTTGGAGTCTGCCGTGGACGCGGCTGCCACAGCCTGCCAGTCGGAGGTCATCTCGACGGCGCTCGGCCACATCCGCGGACCATCGCTCATTGACCCGACCCGGCTGGCCCGGGAAAAAGCCCGGAGCGCAACGACGAACACCGCGGCCGCCGTCGAGCATTACCACCAGGGTGACTTGGAAATGGCGGCAAATGCGAACAATAACGCCGCGGAAGCACCCGATGGGGACGGTTGATACTTCGGGGCTGCATGGCTGGGCAAGCCCGGATGCCGTGGACACGGCAGCCGCGGATCTGAAGAGCGCCGGAACATCCGTTCAAGACACCACGACCGACGCCAAAAACATCTGGGCTGGACTGGATGCCGTCTATGAAGCGCCGGAACGGGACATCGTACTGACCGCGTTCGACGACGTCGCCAGCGCCGGTGAAGGGGTACAGGACGCGGCCGCCACCCTCAGCCGGGCGCTGACCACATTTGCCACCGAGGTCAGGGCGATGGTGCCGGCACGGAACGCTCTGATTGATGACGCTGCCGCGGCGAGCGCCCAGGAGGAGGACGATGCGGACACTGGGCCCGGCAACGTGGACCTGCAGTCGCGGATCACCGTCCAAGCGCAGGCGTACCAGGATGCCGAAGAACGCTGCGCCACGGCCATCGTTGCCCTGCATTCACGCTTCACGGCCGGTCCCGGCCTGCTTGGTGGTCCTTTGGTCGGGGTCAGCAGCGCCATCTCTCAAGGAACTATCGCGCGGCTGAACTATTCGCCAATCCAACAACCGACCTTCGATGCTCCTATCCGGACGACAGGACCGTTGCGGATGGACCAAACTCCCTTCGATCTGGTCCATCGGGGCGATAAATACACCTACAACAGGAGCGGCTTGCTGATACCCAGCCATGTCGCTGCAACGACCGCCAATCCCAACCCGGTGGCCGGCAGATGGTCCAACCTGACTCTGAAGGCGGACCCGACGGTCGCCAAACCGCCGGCGTGGGCCCGGATGGGCGGTCGCGGGCTCGGCATAGCCGGTGCCGGGCTGACATTGTGGGATGCCACATCCTCCCGCTACCAGCAGGACCTCGTCGAGCATCCGGAATGGGGCACGGGCGAACGCGTCGCCAGCGCTGGCATCGACGCCGTCGTCGTCGGCGGTATGTCTTTGGCCGGTGCCGCCGCCGGTGCCAAAGTCGGCGCCGTTGTCGGCGGTATGGTCGGTGGACCTGTGGGGCTGGTTGTCGGTGTGGCAGTTGGTGCCGGTCTCGGGTATCTTGGCGGTGCTCTCGGCAAGGAGTTCGGGGAGGAGATCCGTGAGGGCCTCGGCGATACGGCCGACGCCATGGCCGAAGGCATAGCCGACGCCGGATCGGCGATAGCGGATGGAGCAGAAGAAGTATGGGATTCCCTATGGGGATAACCGGGTACGGAGAGTGTGCATGACCGAACAGACCGTGCAGTATCCATTGATCCAACTGCAGGACCTTTCCCTGCGCGCGCCTGCCGATTGGGAGCAGGTGGATGTCCCCGGTACCGCACTGGTGGTCGCAGAACCGGAGAAACCGAAGGCACAGACGACTTTCCGTCCGAACCTGGTCGTCATCACCGAGCATTCCGCTGCGTCCGTTCAGCAACTTTCCACCCGGGCGATGGCCTCGGCCATGGCGGACGCGACCGACACCTACATGGTCTCCTGCGACATCTGGTCGAGCCACCACCCCGGCCGGCGCATCGAATTCACCCACCGGGTCGATTCGTTGCTGGTCGACGTCGTCAAGTATCTTTTCGCCACCGGGGACCGCGCCGTCGAACTAACCTTCAGCTGCCTGGTCGCGCAACGGTCGGCCTACGCTGAGCTTGCAACCTACATCGCTTCGTCGGTGCAGTTTACAGAGGAGGAGCGGTGAGCAACTTTCCCGGGACCGAACCCCGATTGGACCAATGGATTTCGGAGGTTGCCGGTGAGCCGCTGGAAGAACTGTCCGGCATCGCGGCCACCCAGCCATATGTGTCCAACGGCCCATGGCTCAGCTCCGCCAGCCGGGAATTACTAGTCCAGCTTGCCGAGCGGCACCGACTGGGACGGTTCGACCTGCGGGGCAACCCAACTGCCGTGCAGGAACTGGTGCAGGCAGGGATCATTACCGCGAAGGGCCGGTTGACCGACGAAGGCGAGTTTCTGATCAGCCCGGTCAGGGCCACCCACGCCGCGATCTCCCTGTCCGCGCAGTACGGCCGGCATTCCTCGGGTTTCAGCGTTTATCTTGGGGCTTCGCATGCTCTCATCGGGGCTGGTCCGTCGTATCACTCGCTATTGGAGCACGACGCCGCTTCCGGCAGGCAGGGCGTCAAGCTTGCCGGTGGAGATTCGACACGGCTCGAACTGGTGGAGAACGACGCCGTTCCCGAAATGATTGGCAGATGGATGGGACTCGGTCCGGCATGGTCTGTGGCAGGGGTTCCCGAACAACTTCCGGCCGCCACGCTCGAGGCCAGGTTTTCGAGCGACATGGCCCCGGCACCGGCCGAGGCCGATGAACGCTTCCTGCGGATGTGGCACGAACCGTGGGTGGTTTTCACGCTGGCAATGTCTCCCGGTGATTTCCGTTCGGGCCTGATCAATGCCGGCGCGGCTGGTTTCCAGCATTATGGCAGCATCGACCCAGACCAGGCCGGGCTCCAACCGATGCCATCCGGCCAACTGTGGAGCACCCTCGTGGAACAAACTGGTTTGGCCCTGGCTGCAGGACGTTCCGGGCAGAGCCGGCGGTGATCCGTCGTTGAGCAATGACTGGACTATCCTCAGCCGGCTGGAGCCGACCCACGAGGTATTGATCGCTGCGCTGCTGGAAGTGATGCCGCACGCCGGCCTGCGCGACACCGGCGAAGAATCCGTTCTGGAAATTACCGACGCCCCGGATCCAGACTCACCCGCGTTGTTGGCCATCGAGCTGCCGCGGCTGATCCAAATTCCAGCTGAACCACAGCGGCTTCTGGCCGGTACAAAGGTCTCCGCGATAGAGGGAGTTCCCACGCCGCTGGTTTCTGCCGCAGGTGGAGCCGGTTTGCCTGCCGGGCAACCGCTCTGGTGGCAGGATCTGCATTCCCTGGGCGATCCTGAGCAGAGCGACCCATCGGCCGGGCGGTTGGCCCATGCCATCGCGGCACGCGTTGAAGGCGCCGTCATGATTCCATCCCTGGCGGAACGATGAATCGCCCGTCTGCGTTCGACTTCAGCACGGCCAAGGCCGCCGTCGTCCATCAGGACAAACCCGTACTGTACCTGTCGAACTGGTTGACCCGCTCCTACCGTGCCGCGCTGGCCACCAATCGCCGGTTCATTGTCACCAGTCCGGCGGGCAGCACCGCAACACTGCCGCTGCTCGAGCTGCTGTCCCTGCCCGGGTGCGCGTGGATCGGGACGACGACGGATGGCCGTTACTACGACGCACTCACCGGCCGGATGCAACGGTGGGAGGACGAAGATTTCACTCCCTTGGAAGAGCCTTCGGATGACTTCCTGCAGTCCCCCGCTTCCCCGCAGGGAATGATCCACCTCCGGGCCGATACGCTGCATCCGGCCAGCGCCGGTACCAGAGTGGGAAGCTTCTGCGAAACTGTATTCTCCGCAGTGACCGGTGCGGCACCTGCAGGCTGGGGACTCGTGGAACCGGTTAGTGAACCCTGGGATACCGGGGAACTGAACAATTACTGCCGGAGCCGGGCACCCATGCCGACCACCGTCGTCGTCCTGGGGGAAACGGAGGCCGGTACCAGCGCGCCAGCCATAGCGGTGCTCAGCGTCGAACGTACGTCCCGCGGTCTACACGAAAGGGTCGAAATGCTGGCCGGAACGCCTGAGCCTCTGGGTCCGGATGAGCTGGATGCTTTCAGTATGTCCATGCACCAGGCAAGGGCACGCCATGCCGTTCTGGGCCATGGCATCGGCTACACCGACCTGCGCCGCCCGGCGCGGTTCACCGGCACAACAGTTCCTGCCTGCGCGGTCTTCGGCCCTGGAACGCTGGGACAGACCGATGCGGATCAGGCGCTGGCTCTCGCCGGTGGACAAGGGCGGCTGATCGGCCGCGCCCCCGCCCGCTCGCTGGCGGTCATCTACCCGCAGGAACCGGCTCCGGGGCAGCAGCATCCGCTGGCGGCGTACGCAGAGCTGGCAGCTGCGTTGGACCGGTAGGCTGGACTGGAGCACCCCACAAGCATTGGCAGGAGAAACCGCGTGCCCGATATGTTCCTGGACAAGTTCCGAGGACTGGTTCCGAAATACCTGAACCGTGAATGGTCCAAAGACGACGGCATCCGCATTCCGGAGCTGGATGCTGAACTGTCCCGCCACGATTTCGACGTTCCCTTGGTGCTGCGTGAATTCCTGCATTGCGTAGGAAGTTCGGAGCTGATAGAGGTCTACAACTTCTTCTGGGACCCGGACGAGCTTGAGGTCGACGACGGTTTCCTGCTCTTCCTCGAGGACGAGGAGGAGACCACGGTCTGGGGCTTCCGCGTCGAGGACCTGGACGTGCCGGACCCTATCGTGTGGCGGCGGAACGCCGACGGCCGTTGGGAGAGCGAAGAAGGAACGTTCAGCGAATTCGTCTTCGATCAGTTCGAGTGGGTCTTCACCGAAGAGGTCGAAGAGGAAGAGTAGCTCAGGCGCTGCGGGTAACGACGGCCTGGGCGAAGCCTGCCAGCGCGTCCTTGACCGCTCCTTCGGGCAGCGGACCGAGGGAGGCGACGGCGTCGTCGGCCCATTGCTGCGCAACTTCCCATGCCTTGCCGGTCACCGGATGTTCGCGGACGGCGCTGACGGCATCGGCGAGCGCTTCGTCCGTCGTCAGGTCGCCGTCGACCAGGTCGATGACAGCGGCAGCCGAGGCATCGCCGTCGTCGGCAGCCTTGCGCAGCAGCAGCACTGGCAGTGTTGGAACGCCTTCGCGCAGATCCGTCCCCGGCGACTTACCGGAAACTTTCTTCATCCCGGTCACGTCGATGACGTCGTCGGCCAGTTGGAAAGCGACTCCGACTTTTTCCCCGTAGGACACCATCGTCTCAATGATTTGCTTGTCGGCGCCGGCAAACAGGGCACCGAGCTGGCCGGACGCCGCGACCAACGAACCGGTTTTGTCGGCAATAACTGAAAGATAATGTTCGACGGCGTCATCGCCTTCGCGCGGGCCGACGGTTTCGTGCAGCTGGCCCAGGCACAGCCGTTCGAAGGTGCGTGCCTGGATGCCGAGCGCTTCGCCACCCAGCTCCGAGACCAGGATGGAGGCGCGGGCGAACAGCAGGTCCCCGGTCAGGATGGCGACGCTGTTGCCCCACACTTCGTGTGCTGTCGGCCCGCCGCGGCGATACGGCGCCGAGTCCATCACGTCGTCGTGATAGAGGGTGGCCAAGTGCGTTAGCTCGACGACAACGGCTGACTGCATGACCTCCGCGTTGGCGGCGTCGCCGAGATGTGAGGCCAGGATCGTCAGCAGGGGCCGGATCCGCTTGCCGCCGGCCTCGACCAGGTGGCGGCTGGTGGCATCCGCGAGCGGGTCGGAGTGGGAGATCGCCTCCCGGAGCTGCTTCTCCACCTTCGCCAGGCTGGTCGCGACGGCAGGACCAAGATCCGGGTCCCCCGCGATCACTTCGAACCCCACAGGCAGGCTCATCCCGGCGGCAATCTGGCTGGTCGACGTATCCACCTCGGCGGCGTCGGAAACACCATGGCCGGCACTGGCCCAGCTGATGTTGGCGGAATTAGTCACTGGATAACACTAACTATTCGAGGGGGCGGACGTCTGGTTGGAGGTGGGCGGAGTCAGCATCTCCAACAGATGAACAACTCTATCCTCAAAGCCCTTGCCACCGTTATCGGTCAGATTTGCCAGCAGCCGGACCACGAAGCGCATCAATACGGGAACCGGCATGCCCGTGCGCAACGCCAGCTTCATGATCCGCGGTTTACCGATCAGCTGGGCGAAAATCCGTCCCTGCGTAAAGTGGCTCCCCCACTCGCTGCGGATGATGCCGGGATACTGGCGGAGGGCTGCGTCGAGATTGGTTCCGCCACGGGTTCCGGTCCGGCCGTTCCCTGCCTGCATGCCGCCCTGTGCATCCGTGATGAGCTCAGCCGCTATCCGTGCCGACTCCATCGCGTACGAAATACCTTCTCCATTAAACGGGCTCACCATGCCGCCGGCGTCTCCAAGGAGCATCAGTCCGGGGCTGTAATGCGGTGTGCGGTTGAACCCCATCGGCAGGGCGGCACCGCGGATCTCACCGACCTGGTTTTCGGCCCGGTATCCCCACTCGGCCGGCATCGCCGCGGTCCATTCGCGCAGCACCTGTTTGTAGTCCAGCTTCCCGAAGGAACTGGAGGAGTTGAGGATGCCCAGGCCGACATTGGAAGTGCCGTCACCGACGCCGAAGACCCAGCCGTAACCGGGCAACGGATTACCGGCCGAATCGGGCAGCTCCAGCCAGCCTTCCATCCAGTCGTCGTCGTGCCGCGGGCTGGTGTAATAGGTCCGTACGGCCACACCGAGGGGGCGGTCGTCGCGCTTCTGGATTCCCAGCGACAGCGCCGTCCGTGCGGAATTGCCATCGGCGCCCAGTACGACGTCGGCATGGAAGTCTTTGGTCTCGCCGGTTTTCCTGCCGTTGTCATCAAGCAGGTTGGCGCGGGCACCCACGACCCTGCCGGCGTCGTTCCTGATCGCCGTGGTGACGCTGTGCCGTTCCAGGATGCGGGCACCGGCATCCTCCGCATGCCGGGCCAACGCCTCGTCAAAGCCCAACCGGGTGCGCACCAGTCCGTAATCAGGGAAGTCGGACAGTTCCGGCCATGGCACCTCAACGGTGCGGCCACCGGCGATCAGCCTGAGCCCCTTATTTCGGCGCCAGCCGGCGGAATCTTCGTGTGGCAGGCCCAGCCTCTGGATTTCGCGGACCGCACGGGGGGTCAGCCCGTCGCCACAGACCTTCTCACGCGGGAAGCTGGTTTTTTCCAGCACCGTGGTTTCGATCCCGGCCTTGGCCAGGTAGTACGCGGCGGTGGAACCGGCCGGGCCCGCTCCGACAATCAATACCGACACTTAGTTGACAGCCCTCGTGCTCTTCTTCCGCAGTCTCGCCTGAGGCTTTCGCCGCGGATCCGTTCCTCCGGTGCCGGCACTGGGTTTTGTGCCGCGGTGGACGGCCACAATCCCGCCGTTGAGGTTCCGGTAGGCGACATTGGTGAAACCGGATTGGCTGAGCCAGCCACCCAGTTCATCCTGGTCCGGCCAGGCGCGGATCGACTCCGCCAGGTAAACGTAGGCGTCCGGGTTGGAACTGACTTTGGTGGCGATTGCCGGCAGCGCCCGCATCAGGTACTCGGTGTACATCGTGCGCCACAGCGGAACGACCGGATGCGAGAATTCGGCGATCACCAGGCGTCCGCCGGGTTTGGTCACGCGCAGCATCTCCGCCAGCGCTTTCTTCGGCTCATTGATGTTGCGCAGCCCAAAGGAAATCGTCGTCGCTTCGAAGGAGTTGTCGGCGAACGGAAGGTTGGTGGCGTCGCCGGCGATGAAGTCGATGTCCGGACGGCGCCGCTTGCCCACCCGCAGCATGCCCAGGGAGAAGTCGCAGGCGACGACGTCGATCCCCGCGTCCGCATAAGGCTCACTGGAGGTGCCGGTTCCGGCGGCCAGATCGAGCACCCGCTGGCCCGGGACGGCATCGACCGCGTCAACGACAATGCGCCGCCAGCGGCGGGTCTGCCCCATCGACAGCACGTCGTTGACCACATCGTATTTGGGCGCAACGTCGTCAAACATTGCAGCCACTTCATCCGGGCGCTTATCCAAAGATGCACGGTTCACTTGAGCATTGTCTCAAATGTTGCTGGCACTGCCGAACCAGCCTTGCATCAGGCCGGTATCCGGCGACCGGGAAAGTGCTGGACAAAGCCCCCGTGCAAAGCGGCACTGCACCGGCGAGTAGGCTTAACTCATCATGACCAACCCGTCCTCCACCGCCTCTGCGGAGTCACTCATCCCTGCGCCTGCACCCCCTGAAGGCCGGCTTCGTTCCATCACGGTGGAGCTCGGCGACGTCCACGCGTTGACTGGATTGCTCGACTACCTGGACCGCGACGATCTCCTGTGCTGGACCCGGCGGGAAGAAGGCCTGGTCGGTTTCGGCGAACTTACCCGGATCAACACTTCGGGCGCGGACCGGTTCGAGGACGCCCAGCAGTGGTGGCGCCGGCTGGTCGCCAATGCCGACGTCGAGGATCACGTGCAGTTGCCCGGCACCGGTCCGGTGGCGTTTGGCTCCTTCTCATTTTCACGCACCTCCGCGTGGGAATCCCGGCTGATCGTGCCGGAACTAATCGTCGGTTCGCACGGAGGCAAGGGCTGGCTCACCCAAATCACCACGGACGACGGTGCGGAGCTGACCCCTGAGGGTGCCCAGACCGCCCTGGAAACGGTGCTTGAAGCTTCCGCCGAATCCGGCGCGGATGTTTCCGCCGAGGACTTCGGCGAAACGGACAACAGCCAGCCGGCAGATGGTGGATCTCGCGGGGAGGCGACGGAGGCCGGACCGGACGATGGCGGCGCTGAGGCGACGCTGCGGACCGGCGCTTTGAGCGAGGCGCAGTGGACCGCTGCCGTCCGCGAAGGCGTCAAACGGATCGAAGCGGAGGCGCTGGAGAAAATTGTGCTGGCGCGCGACGTCGTCGCACATCTTCCGGCGCCGGTGGATACCGCCCAGGTGCTGCGCGAACTGGCGATGCGCTACCGCGAATGCTGGACCTATGGCGTGGATGGGCTGATCGGCTCCACCCCGGAAATGCTGATCATGGTCGAAGGCAGCACCGCCCGCGCCCGTGTGCTGGCCGGGACCCTTGACCGCGCCAACGCGCCGGACGCCGACACCGATTACGCCGAAAACGGACTGACCTCCGATGAGAAGCAGCGCCACGAACACCAGTTCGCCATCGAGTCGCTGACCCGTCAACTGGAACCGTTTACCTCAACGATGACCGCCCACAGCGAACCATTCGTGCTCGAACTGCCCAACGTGTGGCATCTGGCTTCGGATGTGAGCGCGGAGTTGGCGCGGAGGGATGGAAACCTGCCGACGTCGTTGGCCCTGGCTGCAGCGCTGCATCCGACTGCCGCGGTGTGCGGAACGCCGACCGGTGCGGCGGCGGCCTTGATCCATGAACTGGAAGACCTGGACCGGGGCCCGTATGCAGGCCCGGTCGGCTGGATGGACGCGGCTGGCAACGGTGAATGGGGCATCGCGCTGCGCGGCGCCGTCGTCGAAGACCCGCAGTCGATCCGGCTTTTCGCCGGCTGCGGCATTGTCGCCGCCTCGGATCCGGAGGCCGAACTTGCCGAAACGTGGGCCAAATTCCGCCCGATGCTGCAGGCACTTGGAATGAGATCTTAATAACCAGTGCCGGCGTCCGGTGATAGCGTCAAAACAGATCCCGGACATTGGGGCGGAGAATTTGCGCCGGGTGCGTTGCTCTGCCTGTTCGTAGACACAGATTGAAAGGCAGACTCCATGCGTGCACGTTTTCCCGTTATCCTGATCGCCACCTCACTTGCCCTCAGCGCCTGTGGCGGAGGTGGAAGTGAAGAAGCCGGCGGCGAGGGCGGCACGGAAAGCACCGGGAGCGAACTGGCACTGGTCCAGCCCGGGACGCTGACGGTCTGCGCCGACATTCCCTTCCCGCCGTTTGCCTTCGAAGAGGGCGGTGAATACACCGGTTTCGACATGGAACTGATGGGCGAGATTGCCAGTGGCATGGGTCTGGATCTTCAGGTGAAGGACATTGGATTCGAAGGTTTGCAAAGTGGTGCGGCCCTGGCAGCGAACACCTGCGATATTGGCGCGGCGGCCATGACCATTACTGAACCGCGGGAAGAGAATATCGACTTCTCCGACCCGTACTACGACTCACTCCAGTCCCTGCTGGTGGCGGCGGACTCCGGCATCAAGTCTTTGAAGGACACGGCAGGCAAGACCATCGCAGTCAAGCAGGGAACCACGGGCGAGACCTATGCGCAGGAGAACGCACCTGAGAGCGCAGACGTCCGCGCCTACCCCAGTAATTCCGAGTTGTACCCGGCGTTGGAGTCCGGCGCAGCAGATGCCGTGATGATGGATCTGCCGTCGAATCTGCAGCATCTGGACGACGGCGAGTTCGTCATCGCAGAGAAGTACGACACGGGCGAGCAGTATGGTTTCCCGGTCCAGGAAGAGGGAAGCGAAGCTTTGCTCAAGGAAGTCAACGCACAGTTGGCGGAACTGCGGGAGAACGGTACCTACGACAAGCTGTATAACAAGTACTTTAGCGAGCAGTAGGCCCCGTAATGAGATCTTAATCACCGGCATTGTTTTCAGGTGGTAAAGTCATTCCGCGACATAAAGGGCAACAAAGGTTGCCATCACTCCTGCCCTTTATCCGCGTCCCAGTGAACATCCATGAAAGGCAGCTCCCATGCGGGCACGTGTCCCATTCATTTTGATCGCAGCGTCCACACTGGCGCTTACTGCTTGCGGCGGTGGTGGCGGCGACGATGCCGGCAGCACCGAAGATGGCGGCTCTGAGCTGGCTTTGATCCAGCCCGGAACGCTGACCGTATGTTCAGATATCCCCTACCCGCCGTTCGAGTTCGAAGAAGGCGGCGAGTACACCGGCTTCGATATGGAACTGATCCGCGAGATCGCCTCCGGGATGGACCTTGAGGTCGCCATTAAGGACATCGGCTTCGAAGGTCTGCAGAGTGGTGCCGCTCTGGCCGCCGGCACCTGCGACATTGGCGCCAGTGCCATGACGATCACCGAAGAGCGTGAAGAGAACCTGGACTTCTCCGAGCCGTATTATGACTCACTGCAGTCCCTGCTGGTCCCGAAGGACTCGGACATCAAGTCCATCGAGGATTTGGCCGGCAAGAGCGTCGGTGTGCAGCAAGGCACCACCGGCCAGAACTATGCCGAGGAAAACGTTCCGGAGAGCGCGGAAGTGCGGGCCTACCCCAGCGACGCCGAGCTCTTCCCTGCACTGACATCCGGCGGCGTTGACGCCGTGCTGCAGGACCTGCCGGTCAACCTTGGCCACACCCAGGACGGGGCGTACACCATCGTCGAGGAATACGACACGGACGAGAAGTACGGTTTCGCCGTTCAGGAAGAGGGCAGCGAAGCTCTCCTGGAAGGCGTCAACAAGGAGCTCGCCGAGCTGCGGGACAACGGCACTTATCAGAAGATTTACGATAAGTACTTCACCGAACAGTAGTATTCACGGTGCCGGCGGGTCCTTGGCCTGCCGGCACCGTGCCGCTCTCCTCACTGCCGCTCCTAATCCCCGGAAGGCCAACGTTTGAAACCCTCCACCCGCAGACGCCTCTTCCGTGGCGTGTTGTACGCCATTTTCATCATCGCGGTCGCAGCCGTCGTCCTCGTCGCCGATTGGCAGACCATCGCATCCAACTTCTTCGACCTTGAAGTTGCGGTCGAGCAGTTCCCCGCCATCATCACAACTGCGGCCAAGAACACCGTCCTCTACACCGTGATTGCGTTTACCGGCGGTTTGCTCCTTGGCCTGCTCCTGGCGCTGATGAAACTGTCTCCGGTTGCCCCTTACCGTTGGGTCGCTACCGCCTACATTGAGATCTTCCGCGGGCTGCCGGCACTGCTGGTGATCTTCGGGTTTGCCTTCGCGGTCCCGATCGCATTCACAGAGTGGGACCCGCCGGGCGGCAGCACCGGTGCCGGACTAATAGCCCTGATTATCGTCTCCGCCGCCTACATCGCCGAAACCATCCGGGCCGGCATTGAAGCGGTGCCGAAAGGGCAGGTCGAGGCAGCCCGTTCCCTGGGCATGCGACCCAGCTGGACCATGATTTCCGTGGTGTTGCCCCAGGCATTCCGCATCATCACTCCCCCGTTGACCAACGAGCTGGTTATCATCATCAAGGACACTTCCTTGCTTTTCATCGCCGGTATGGCGCTCAGTGACCGCGAACTGACCACGTTCGCCCGTGACGGAGTTTCCCAATACGCCAACTCCACTCCGCTGGTGATGGCCGCCCTGCTGTACCTGGTCATTACGCTGCCCCTGACGCGGCTGGTGGCACGCCTTGAACGACACAACCAAAGGAGCCGGTGAACAAGGTGAGCGAATACACCAACCGCAAAGATGTTCCCGCCATCGCGGTGAAGGATCTGCACAAGTACTTTGGCAAGAACGAGGTGCTGAAGGGCATTGACTTCCACGTAGACCAAGGTGAAGTGGTCTGTGTTGTCGGCCCGTCCGGATCCGGCAAGTCCACCCTGCTGCGGTGCGTCAACCGCCTCGAAGAACCGACCAGCGGAACCATCGTCGTCGAAGGCGTGGATATCACAGACCCGGAGACGGACCTGGACAAAGTCCGCACCAAGATCGGCATCGTGTTCCAGCAGTTCAACCTGTTCCCACACCTGAATGTGCTGAAAAACCTCACTTTGGCTCAGCAACGCGCGAAGAGACGCGGCAAGACAGAGGCCATCGAGGTGGCCCGCCGCAACCTTGCGAAAGTTGGCCTCGCCGACAGGGAAGAAGCCTTTCCGGCGCAGCTTTCCGGTGGCCAGCAGCAGCGTGTGGCGATCGCCCGTGCGCTGTCCATGGACCCGGACATGATGCTGTTCGACGAGCCCACCAGCGCCCTCGACCCCGAACTGGTTGGCGACGTCCTCGAGGTCATGCGCAAGCTGGCCGACGAAGGCATGACCATGATGGTCGTCACCCACGAGATGGGCTTCGCCCGCGAGGTGGGCGACCGGGTCGTGTTCATGGACGGCGGTGTCGTCGTCGAACAGGGCAAGCCGAAGGATATCCTCACGAACCCCCAGAACGAACGGACCATCGAGTTCCTCTCCAAGGTCCTCTAGTGGGTCAGGCTAGCGCAGCCTGGACGGCGTCCTTGATCCGCTGATGCAGCTTCCGGAGATCGCCACGTTCGGTCCGGACCTCGATGATGGAACGTCCACGGATCCGCTCGGCGAGCGCGCCTTCCAGTTCGACGGCGGTGCCGGCCAGGCGGTATCGCACGCCGTACGCCTGGGCCAGGGCTGATATGTCCACCGTGTGCGGCGTGCCGAAGAGCCGTTCAACGCTGTCCCGGTATTGCTCCGACTCCCCCAGCTTTCCATGCTCCAGGAGCGAGAAGATTCCCCCGCCTGCGTCATTGAGGACGATGATCTGCAGGTTCGGGGACGCTTCGCCGCTGCCCAGGAACAGGCCACCGACATCGTGCAGCAGGGTCAGGTCTCCGAGCAGTAACCGGGTTTCCCGCTCCGGCTCGGCCAAGGCGATCCCCGACGCGGTGGCGACGGTCCCGTCGATGCCGGCGATACCCCGGTTCGCAAACACTCCTGCCCAGGACCGTTCCGCCGGCCGGGCAGCCAAATCCAGGTCGCGGACCGGATTCGAGGATCCCACCACGAGCCGGGCATTGCGCCGGGTCGTATCCGCCCACAGACTCCGGGCGACCTGCAATCCGGTCACCACCGGTTCGCGGGCGAGCACCGAGTCCAGCGCCGCCTCGGCCCGGCCCGCCGCCTCCTGCCAGGATGCCAGCCAGCCCGCGGGACCGGTGCCCGCAAAATCCGCAAGTTCGTCCCGGGTGGATATAGGTCGTTCCCGGCGCCGCCCGGCTTCGTACCAGGCCACCGGTTCAGGTTCATAGAAGACCGTCTCGACGTCGGTGCGCGCGAGCAGTGCCGCCACCTGACGTGAAAGTGTGGGCCGGCCGAAGAGCACCACCCGCTCAATGTCCTGCCCCAAGTGCTCGAGCAGCAGCCGGTAGGGTCCGACAGCGTTCGCTCCGTGCCTGGCGTTCGACGTCGGATCAGCAAACAGCGGCAGCCGCAGCAGGGAAGCAAAAAGTTCGGCACCGGCACCTGCCCCGGCACCCGCCACGACGACCGTGCGGTGCTCGGACTCCGGCGTGCGCAGCGTGACTCTGTCAGATCCATTCCGGTCTTCCACCGCCCGGCCGGGTTCGCCGGACACGTTCGGCTGCTCTACTTCCTCCCGCCTGTCCGCGAAATCCAGCGCAGCCGGTTCGTCCTGCCCGGCCCGGGTGCCACTGATCTCCGTACCGAACTGCCGGCTTGGCTTCACAGCAGTACCGGCTTCAAGGACCGGGGTGAGCGGATCACGGAAGGCCAGGTTCAAGTGCACCGGGCCGCGCACACCCGCAAGGCGGCTCGGCCCGGCGCCCAAAGCCGCCGCAATGCCGGTGGCCACGGAACCGGCGGGGTCGGCACCTGCGGGGATGTCGACGTCGTACCTCACTGCGGTGCCGAACAATCCCGCCTGCCGCGTAGTCTGGTTTGCTCCGGTTCCGCGCAGCTCCTCGGGCCGGTCGGCACTGACAACAATGAGCGGGACGGCGCTGTGATTGGCTTCCATCACGGCCGGCATCAGGTTCCCCACCGCGGTGCCGGAAGTGGTGACGACGGCGGCCGGACGCCCGGACGCCAAGGCGAGACCGAGGGCGGTAAAACCTGCGTCACGTTCATCGATCCGGACATGGAGCCGTACCGTGCCATCAGCTTCCGCAGAGGCCAGCGCGTAGGCCAGAGGTGCACTTCGTGAACCAGGGGCGACGACGACGTGGCGGACTCCGCCGTCCAACAAGGCGGCGACTGCGCGTCCGGCGGTTTCCAATGAATCCATCACGGTTCCATCTTGCCTGATCGGACCGGCGATGCTGCCGCGCGGCTGGACTTATGCCCGCGGAACTGGTAAACAGTAAGCTTACTTATTGTTGTTCAAAACTGGATGCAGCAGGGCGTTCGCCCCGCATCCGTGACGTCAATGGAACCAAGGAGTATTTAATCATGGCCAGTTTGCTAACCCGCTCAATGCACGACCTCAGCGCCGCCGCATGGTTTGGCGGTTCCCTGATGGGAGCGGTCGGCCTCAACGGTGCCGCCGCCGAGGCAAAAGACAGCCGGGAGAGGACCCGCCTCTCCAGTCTTGGCTGGAAGAAATGGGCGCCCGTCCAGACGGCGGCTTTTGCCGTCCACGCTGTCGGCGGAGTCGGCCTGATTCTCGACAACAAGGGCCGCTTGGTCTCGGAGAGAGGTGAACCGGGAACCACCATCGTGAAGGCCGCCCTGACCCTGGCCGGCATGGGCGCGACGTACTACTCCTGGACCCTGGGCAAGAAGGTGGACAAGCTCGCCAACGAAGGCGGCGAGGGTGCCACCGAGCCCCGGCCGGGAGCTTCCAAGGAACTCGCCGACGCTCAGAAGCAGCTCAAGATGCTGCAGTGGGCCCTGCCCGCCTTCAGCGGCGCCGTCGTCGTTCTTGGCGCCAAGGAAGGCGAATTGCAGCGCCCGGAGAGCCTGCTTTCCCGCGTACGACTCAACTGCTGCTAGGCAGGGAAGACCTGCACCACTGAAGGCCGGGGCCCGCGGAATTCACCTTCCGCGGGCCTTTGGCCTGCCGGGAGGTAGTCCGGGAACAAGGACCTGGGCTCGTCGAAGGAGCCGTCCTCGCCCGGATGCTGCACGGCGACGTAGACCATTGATTCGTCGTCGTGGATTATCGGTCCGCAGGTTTCGGCGTCACGTGGCACGGAAAGGAACTGCTGGACGCGTCCACGGTTGCTGCCTTCCAGGTCCACTTTGAACAGTCCGTCGTTGAGACCGATGGTGCCGGGCTGGCCGTCGGTGGAGATCCACAGGTTTCCCGCTGTATCGAAGGCCACGTTGTCCGGGCAGGAAATCGGCGAAACCTGGTCGGCGGGGAAGCCACTGAAGTAGGTGGAGTCGTTGGTTGCGGGATCGCCACAGACCATCAGCAGATTCCAGGTGAACGTGGTGGCGGTCTGGTCGCCCCGGCGTTCGGAGATTTCCACGATATGTCCGTCGCGGTTGATCGACCGTGGATTTGATTCATCCACGCCGGCGTAGCCGTCCTTGCCACGGTTGGTGTTGTTGGTGCAGGCCACATAGACCTTGCCCGTGGCGGGGTTGGGTTCGACATCTTCGCAACGGTCCATTTTGGTGGCCCCTGCCTTGTCTGCCGCAAGCCGGGTGAACACAAGGACTTCTTCGATGGACATACCGTCGATTTTCGACTTTCCGCCAACCACCAGCGGCAGCCACTGACCCGTACCGTCGAACGCGCCGTCGTCGGGCAGTTCGCCTGAACCATCGATTTCTACTGGAGCGGAGTTGCCGGAGAACTTGGCGACGTAGAGGTCACCTTCGCTCAGCAGGGTCTTGTTGTGCTCGCGTTGTTTCGGGCCGCTCCCGTTCCGGAACTTCTTTTTCGAGACGAACTTGTAGAGGTAGTCGAACCGCTCGTCATCGCCGGAATAGGCGACGACGTGGCCGTTGTCCGCCACGATGACGTTGGCGCCCTCATGCTTGAACCGGCCCAGGGAAGTGTGCTTGACCGGTGTGGAAGTTGGATCCTGCGGGTCGATCTCCACGATGTAGCCGAAGCGGTTCTGCTCGTTTTCATAGCCGGGATTGTTCGCATCCCAGCGTGGTTCATCCAGCTCCCAGCCGTTGTTCGTGGCGGTGTTGGTGAAACCGTAGCGCCGTTGCGCTTCGGTGGTGGCGGGGCTGCGGAAGTAGCCGTCGAAGTTCTCCTCGCCGGAGAGGATCGTTCCCCACGGGGTGGTTCCGCCGGCGCAGTTCCCGATCGTCCCGTGGACCGTGCGGCCCTGCGGGTCCTCAATGGTGCACAGCAAGGCTGAACCTGCCGCCGGTCCGGTGAAAGTGAACGCGGTGTCGACGGTGATCCGGCGGTTCAGCCGGCCGCCACGGATGTACTTCCAAGGGTCACCTTTATGCCCGCGCTCGAGTTCGACAACCGAGAGGCCGTGGGCCGCCCGGGCGATGGCACGACGCTCAGCGACCTGCGCGGGCGAGGAGGCAGCCGGGAACATGAGGTTTGCGTTGACATACTCATGGTTGCAGACCAGCAGACCCTTCTTGCTGTTGGGAGTGCGCAGGATCTCGAGGTAGTCATTGTTGTAGCCAAACTGGCGTTCCTGGGCCGCGGCGGACTGGTTCCCCGCGTCGAACTCCGGTGCATCGTTGAAGAGCGGATCGCCCCAGCGCAGGATTGGTTCCCACTGGTATCCGGCCGGAACGGTGAAGGCGTCAACACTGGCATCCACCGGCGCGATCGGTATGAAGGGCAGACGGCCGTTCGCGGCGCCGGCCATACCGGATCCGTTCGCCCCCGCAGCTCCCTTGCCACCGGGGGCCGCTTGCGCAGAGGGCGAACCCAGTGTCGCGTTGCCGGCCACGAGACCGAGAGCTCCGGCTGCACCCAGTCCGAGCACATTCCGCCGGGAGTAGGCAGCCGAGGCGATGTCGCGGAAATACTCATTACCGGACTCGTTGCACACGGCCTTGGAACAGGCGTTATCGCATTTCAAGGCGCAGGTAACGGCGCTCCGCTTGCCGCGGGTGTGGCCAAGCATGGGTAAAAGCGGACGCCGGGTGCCGGTGGGGGTGTCAGTGGACGTGCTCAATGTAGATCCTTCCGTGAGGGCTGTGATCCTCACGGTGCCAGCGGAATCTAACGCAGAACCGGACGCCGGATGAATAGGGACTGAACGGCACTCGACGAACAGGAGACGCCGGGTTCGTTCGGCCGGGCGGGGGAACCCAAGGGTACGTTTCGCGAATGAGCCAGTCAAGCTGGTTTTTCCCGCTGGGCCGAACAGCTCAGCACTTCGTGCACCCTCCGGAGGCGTTGCAGCCACCAGTCGGCACGCTCCGGAGACGCGGCATAACGCTGCAGGAGTTCCGGTTCGACGGCTACATCCCGCACTTGCAGGGCCCCGCCTGCAGGCTTCAACGAGTTCCCCGTGACGTCGCCGTTCATCAGCGAAACCGTCCCGAGGCCGCACGCATACGGCAGTTCGGGCAGGGCGGCGGCGAGGGCGATCCCGGCGCGGATGCCCACCGATGAATCGAGCGCACTGCTCACCACGGCCGGCAGCCCCGCTGATGCGACGATGTCCAGGGCGCGGCGCACACCGCCGAGGGGCGCGACCTTGACGACGATGACGTCCGCGGCGCCGGAACGGCTGACCAGCAGCGGATCGGTTTCCTTGCGGACGCTTTCATCGGCAGCAATCAGCATCGGCACACCGCGACGACGCAGTTCCGCCCGGACCTGGCCCAGCCCATCTATGGTCATCACCGGTTGTTCGGCGTACTCGAGCCCGAATCCGGCGAGCGCGGGCAAAGCCTCAAGTGCCTGTTCCACGCTCCAACCACCATTGGCGTCAACCCGGACAGCGGCCTCCGGCAGGACTTCGCGGACCGCCCGCACCCGGGCAATATCGTCCGCCAGTCCCTGCCCGCGTTCGGCGACTTTAACCTTCACGGCCGGGATGCCGTCGAAACCCGACAGCACCTCCGGCACACGTTCAGCGTCGACAGCGGGCACCGTGGCGTTAACCGGCACGCTGTTCCGGAGCGGTTCCGGGAAACCTTGCCAGCCAGCCTCGATGGCGGCGCTCAACCAACGCGCGGCCTCGACGTCGTCGTACTCCGGAAACGGCCCGAACTCCGCCCATCCCGCCGGGCCGTGCAGGATCAGAGTTTCGCGCTCCGTGACACCCCGGAATTTCACCCGCATGGGCAGGCTGACGACGTGTGCGGACGCGGTTAGTTCGGCCAGGGAAGGGAACGGTGTCTGCATACCTTCACTGTACGCAGACACCGCCAGGCCGGTTGGTGCCCGCGTTCGCCGACACCGCGCCACTCCTGGTACGTCCCTATGCCCTCCCCTGCCGGCTCTCCCCTTTACCCTTAGCCCAATCTGTTTAGCGCAAGGTTGGGCACTAACCGTTCCTGCCCACTGGAAGCGGTCGCATAGTGGGCTGGAGGTCTGGGCGGGAAGCGGAGGTCTGGGCGGGAGGGCGGACTCAGGGCGGGAAGCGCTAAGTGCGCCGCTCCCCTGTCAGGTCCCCTTGCCCTCCCCTGCCCGCCAGACGAATTCGGGCAGATTGGCGTTGATCTCCCAGTCTCCGAGTATCCGTGCCTTGTAGATCGCCGGATTATGCGAACTCAGCGTGCGGGCGTTGCGCCAGAACCGGTCCAGCTGCACCGGCGACCTGGTCGCGGAAGCGCCGAGGGCGTCAAAGAGCCGCGACCCGGAACGCTGCGCCAATTCCCCCACTACGATCTGGGCCTGACTGGAGCCAAGTTCGACGGCGGTAATCGCCGCCTCCTGCACATCCGGACTGGCCGTGTGGCGCTGCTCGAACGCCGTCTGAGCCAGCCGCGCGACCTCCATTGTCGCCGCGGAGGCCGCGAAGGCATTGGCGGACAACTCCCCGACCACCTGCTGGATCTGCGCATCCACACTTGCCCGTTCGCCGTTCCCGTGGCTGTAGACCCGGGTGCGGTTGCGGACATGCGCAGCGGTCTCCGTCACGATGGCCTTGCAGATTCCGGCAAGCGTCGCGTTGTGGATCAGTTGGAAGATCCCGGTCATGTAAGGAGCGCGGTCCTCGCTGAGCAGGACGTTTTCCGCTGCGACGGGAACGTTGTCGTAGAAGGTGGTGCCGCTGGCCGTGAGTCGCTGACCGAAGCCGTCCCAGTCGTCGCGGATGTCCACGCCAGGGGCGGAAGTATCGACCAAGGCATTGACATCCACGCCTTCGGAATCCCGAGCCCCGGTGAGGATCCAGTCGGCGAAAAGGCTCCCGGTGGTGTAGTACTTCTTACCGGTGATACGCCAGCCCTCCTCGTCGGGCTCGATCCGCGTGCCGACTTCACCGACCTTCGCCGGTCCTGTCTCGCTCCAGGCGTTGCCGACCAGCTGGCCCTTGCCGATCCGGCGCAACCAGGCAGTGCTGCGCGTGCTGCCGCCTGAGTACAACCGGTCCTCCACGAAGGCAAAATGCGAACGAAGCGCTTGCGGGAGGTTGGAGTCGGCGGCCGCGAGCTCAATCAGCAAAGTGAAGAACTGGCACAGCGTGGCACCGTCTCCCCCGAGTTCGCGGGGAATCCGGATGGCGCCGAACCCGGCATCGCCAAGCCAGCGGATCTGCTCGGCCGGCAATTTCCGTTCCCGCTCGCGCTCGACTGCGCCGGCAGCGATCCGTTCAAAGACCGGGCGGTACTTGGCCACCAGTTCCGCATCCGTCGGCGGTGCGGTGCCGGCTTGTGCGCTCACCGTCGTCGTCATGCCGACACTCCCACCCGGTTGAAAGCACCACGGTAGCCGGCACCGCGGTGGGTTGCCGGCAGCAGCGGACCCGCGCCGGGGAACAGCCGCTCCCGCAGCGTGGACTCGCGGTATTCCTTCCGGTATCTGCCCCGCTTCTGCAGTTCCGGCACCAGCTGTTCGACGACGTCGGTAAAGGTTCCGGGCGAGAGGAACTGGACGATGTTGAAGCCATCCAGGTCCGCCGCCTCGACGATTTCCTCGATCCGGTCCGCCACTTGTTCGGCGGTGCCGGCGATGAAGAATTCATCATTGCGGGGGTCGGACATGGAGTCGACCACCTCGTGGGCGCGCTTCCGGTTCGGCCCAGTGGAGAATTCGGCCTCCGCGGTCTGGCCGTGGTCGCGGCCCACGTATTTGAGGTACTCATCGGTCTCCAGCGAGGCGATGTCGATTCCGGAACCGCCGCCAAAGTGCACCAGGTGCCCCTCGACGTCGCGCAACCGCACCACCTCCTCGACCTTGCGCTTCACCTCGGCCTCCGTCTCGCCGAGGACGATGTTCAGCGACGCGAGCGCCTTGATGGCGTTACGTCCCCGTCCGGCGGCCTCGGCCCGTGCGCGCAGATCCGCAACGCCGGCCGCCACCCGCTGCACGCTGCGTCCGCCGACAAAGACAGCCTCCGCATGCTGAGAGGCGAACGCCTTGCCCCGCTCGGAGGTGCCCGCCTGGTAGATCACGGGGGTCCGCTGCGGGCTCGGTTCGGACAGGTGCGGCCCGTCGACGGTGAAGTACTTGCCTTCATGGCCGATCTCGTGGACCTTCTCCGGGTCGGTATAGACGCCGCGGCCACGGTCCCGGATTACCGCGTCATCGTCCCAGGACCCTTCCCAGAGTTTGTACGAGACATCCAGGAATTCCTCGGCCAGGTCGTAGCGGTCGTCGTGCTTCACATGCGCCGGCAGACCAAAGTTGCGGGCGGCGTCGGGCAGGTAACCGGTGACCACATTCCATGCCAGCCGGCCCTTGGTCAGATGATCCAGCGTGGACAGCCGGCGGGCGTTGCCAAAGGGCGGTTCATAGGTGGTGGAATACGTGACGGCGAAACCGAGGTGTTTCGTGGCCGCCGCCATCGCCGGAACCACCAGATACGGGTCGTTGTTGGGCACCTGCAAACCACGTTCGACGGCGGGATCCCGGCTGCCGCGGTAGACGTTGTAAGTTCCGACGACGTCGGCCAGGAAGATCGCGTCGAACAAGCCGCGCTCAAGCAGCTGGGCCGTTTCCGTCCAGTACTCCAGGTCGGTGTAGTGATGCCGCCGGTTTTCCGGATGGACCCACAGCCCATGGTTGATATGGCTGACGGTGTTCATCTCGAACCCGTTGAAATGGATTTCCCTGCTCACGCTTGGCCTCCTGTTGCCTTGTCGGCTGTTGTCTTGCCAGCTGTCGTCTTGTTTGCGCGCTGCGGCAGTGCCGGCACGGCGGCCAGCAGCTGTTGCGTGTATTCGTGCTGCGGATTGGTGAAAATGTCGTGGGCGCCGCCGTACTCAACGGTCTGCCCGTCTTTGAGCACCAGCACCTCGTCGCTGACCTGTTGGATCACGCCGAGGTCGTGGCTGATGAACAGGTAGCTCAGGCCAAGCCGGCGCTGCAGGTCTTCGAGCAGGTCCAACACCTGTGCCTGGATGGACACGTCGAGGGCCGAAACCGGTTCATCGAGCAGCAGCACCTGCGGTTCGGTGGCCAGCGCCCGGGCGATCGCGACCCGCTGCCGCTGTCCCCCGGAGAGGGTGAGCGGCCGGCGCCGAAGGACCTCGCGGGGCAGACCCACCTGGTCCAGCAAGGCGCCGGCCCGGCCGGTCCGGTCGCTGCGGGTGCTGATTCCGCCGGCGTGCAGGGCGTCGGCCAGGACGCGTTCGACTGTAAAGCGCGGATCGAAGGAACTGAGCGGATCCTGATTCACCAGCTGGATATCCGGCCGGTGTGGGAGCCGCTCCTTCTCCGGAATGCCGGACCACTGCAGCCCGCCGAGGGTCACGGTGCCGGCGTCGGCCCTGCTCAACCCGAGGGCGATCCGTGCAGTGGTGGATTTACCCGAGCCGGATTCGCCCACGATTCCGAGTGTGCGGCCGCGTTCCAGTGTGAACGACACGTCGCGGACCACCTGCCGGCTGCCCCCGCCCGGCTGCGGGTAGCCCTTGAACAGTCCGGTGGCCTGCAGCGCCGGCGCGTTGGGGTTAAGGCCGCTGGGCCGCTGCCCGGTTTTGACCGGCGCAGTTGAAGTTGAACGGATCGTCTTCCGCGGAGACGGAATGGCATCGAGCAGCGCCTGCGTGTATTCGTGCCGCGGATTGGTCAGCACTTCGGCGGTGCGTCCGGATTCCACTATCCGCCCGGACTTCATCACCGCCACCTCGTCCGCGAGTTCCGCCACCACTGCCAGGTCGTGCGAGATGATGATCAGCCCGCGTCCCTTCTCCTTGAAGGACTTCAACAGGGTCAGAATCTGCGCTTGAACGGTCGCATCGAGCGCCGTCGTCGGTTCGTCCGCGATCACCAGCGCCGGGTTAAGCACCGTGGCCTGGGCAATCAACGCCCGCTGGCGCAAACCGCCGGAGAGTTCGCCAGAGCGTTGCCGCACCCGCACCCGTGGATCATCGATTCCGGCCTCGAACAACGCCGCTTCAGTCCGGGCGGCCCGCTCTGCGGCGGAACGGACACCATGGGCGCGCAGAGCTTCTTCGATTTCCTGCCCGATCGTGCGCAGCGGGTCCAAGTGTGCCTAGTCCGATAAGTATTACTCCAACGCCGGCCAGTCCTGATTCGTCGGACGGAACTACGGTCAGCGCGAATGCGGCGGTAAAAGCCAAGGGCATTACGGCTATTACTACTGCGGCTCGCAGCAGCCGGGTGGCTGCCGCGACGACAACGACTGCGCACAAGAAGCAACCGATTCCCTGCCATACCTCATACGGCCCCGACAGTTCGCCGGTGACTCGATCCCGCTGATAGGTAGTGTCCCAGGCAAACCATCCGACCCAAAGGGCAGCGGCAAACACGGCAAGAGCGACCGTCAGGCCCATTTGCTTCGCGGGATGAATCTTCGGATTTCGAGTGAATGCCATCGTCGTTCATTGTCTCCTGTTGCTATGGGCTGTGCTAGGCCAGCGACCCCAAGAAGATCGGCTTACGAACAACTCCTACAGTCGTTGCGGTTCTATCGCCTGGTAACGACCAACAACGGTTTCTTTCTGTGAGAACCCATTCCAGGTCGCCTTCCTCCACACCAGAGGACCGGTGCCTTTCCACGAGCACAAACGAATTCGTCAACGGAGTGTAATACAGCGGCGGATTCTCCTGCTCCTGATCCGCCGGAAAAACTGTGGCTGGTTCCACTCCCGTAGGCGTCACCCCACTCGACCTCGCTCATGCTACCGTTTGCCCATCCTGCCTAACAGCCGACCCACAGGCTCTTGTGGCAGGCTATGAGTGATGAGTACGCGACATTCCCGGCCCGGTGGTGCCGGGCGTAAAACGAGCCGGCCGACGGCGTCGAACCCGTTTCCTTTTTTTGCAGCGGCCCTGCTCTGCGCGGCCGGGGTCGCCGCCACCTACATACTTTTCGTCCGCACGGTTGTGGGCCAACTTGTCGATGAAGGCGCATTGCGCGAGGCGGAGCTGACCCGGACCGGGATTTCGTCCGGACTGCAGGACTTCCTGGACCTGCTGCCGCTGATCTCGGTGGTCATTGCCGGGCCTATCATCCTGCTGGTCACGATCGCGCGAAGACGCTGGTACGCCGCGGCTGTCGCCGCGCTGGCCATGGTGGGCGCGAACCTGACGACGCAGCTGCTCAAGGACATCATCCTGCAGCGCCCGGATCTCGGAGTGCAGACGCTCGCGCAAAATTCACTGCCATCCGGCCACGCAACGCTGGCTGCCTCCTCTGCCGCGGCCTTGTTCCTGATGTCATCACCACGGTGGAGACCCTTGGTGGCAGCGGTCGGCGGAACCTATGCGGTGATCGCCGGCGGCGCCACGTTGATCAACTTGTGGCACCGGCCTTCCGACGTCGTGGCCGCCTTCCTGGTGGTTGGCGCGTGGACCGCTGTGGCCGGCTGGTTCATCCTGCGCACGGGCACCAGCTGGAATGTCTGGTACGGACTCGGCGAACATTGGGCGGCTTCCCGGATCTGGCCGGGAGCGACGGCGGCGCTCGGCTTTTGCGCGGGCGTTCTGGCCGCGCTGTT
The DNA here is from genome assembly GCF_054511255.1 of Arthrobacter monumenti. Classification (NCBI taxonomy): domain Bacteria; kingdom Bacillati; phylum Actinomycetota; class Actinomycetes; order Micrococcales; family Micrococcaceae; genus Arthrobacter; species Arthrobacter monumenti. The sequence goes on from NZ_JBTNCY010000005.1 coordinate 254,851, forward strand.
CGTCCTCGTCAGCACGCCGACGCTGGCCACGCCGGCCGATCCCGAACGCCTGCCGCTGCTCTATGCGGCGGGATTGGCGATGATCATTTCCTCCGGCTATTTACTGACGGCGATGGGCACCCTGCTCTTTACCCGGGCGGTGCGGACCCGCCACTGATTGGCGGGGCGGTGCGCGGGAGCCAGTACCCCAGCATCACCGCGCCGACGAGCCCGAGGCCACCGACCAGCCAGATCCCGGCCGACAGCGTAGCCAACGCGGTCACTCCGGACAGCAGCGCCGGCCCCCCGCTGGAACCGATATCGGCCATCAACCGCCAGACTCCGAGGAACTTCGTCCGTCCTGCCGCCGGCGAATAATCGGCGCCGAGCGTCATGATCATTCCGGAGCCAATGCCATTGCCGAAACCGATCAGCACGGCGGCCAGCAGCAGGGATGCGGTCCCGATTGTGAATGGCACCAGGATCAGCGCCAGACCCATAATCAGCATGCAGGGCACGGAAACCCACAGCCGCCCTTTCTGGTCCATCACCTTGCCGGCCGGATAGAACAGCAGCATGTCGACGGCGCCGGAAATCCCATAAATAACCGCGGTGGTGCTCGCTTCGAGACCGATGTTCTCCGCCCACAAGGGGATGACGACCGGGCGCGAAGACCGCACCGCCGCCACCATGACGACACCAATGCCCACCGTCAGGAAGACGCGGGCGTGCGAGCGGGAAATGGACCGGATCGTCGGAGGGACGGTTCCGGCTACAGCAATTCCGTGCCGCGGCAGATCGGGCATTCCGACGGCTACTGCGCCGGCAATCAGCAGCGCGCCCGCACCAACCCAGTACGCGCCGTCGAGGCCTGCAAAGTGGATGGCAGCGGCACCGGCGAACGGGCCGGCGAAGACTCCGATCCGCATGGTTCCGCCCAGTGTGGACAGTGCACGTGCCCGGAATTGCATCGGAACGGACTCCGTCAGGTAGCTCTGCCGGGCGAGATTAAAAACGGCCGCGGCCATCCCAATCATGAGGATACCGGCCGCGAAAACATACAGTCCGGGAGCGGTAATGCAGACCATCATGGCGAGCACCGACCAGGCCGAAGCTCCCACGATTGCCCAGCGTTCGCCGAACCTGGCGGTGATCAGCGACGCCGGGATATTGGTCAGCAACGAACCGATGCCGATCAGGGTGACCACGAGGGCGGCCATGGCCACGCTGGCGCCAAGGTTGCGGGCGCTGAGCGCGATGACGGGAAGGATTGCGCCTTCGCCGAGCCCGAACAGCAGTGACGGTCCGTAAACCGGTACGGCGAGTTTCCTCCACTCGAACGGCTCGGCAGTCACCTTCCTACTCTAAGTGAGCCGCCCCATCAGGGCCCGCGCATGCTCCGGCGCGTACGGCATGATCGGAATCGCCTTGGTGGTGTCCGACGGCGCCTCCCGCCTTGCCTGCGTTGCTATCCGGATGGCCCGCGACATGGTGGAGGCCTGAACGCGGACGTAATCGCTCCCCACCGGGCTGCCGTGTCCCGGAACGAAAGTCTCGTACTTGCGCAGCCGCACCAGCCGCTCGAGGGTGTGGACCCACTCTTGGGGGAAAGCGTCCTCGAAGGCAGGGTCTGCGCCTTCTTCGATCAAATCGCCGGCGAAGACGACGGTGTCGAGACCGACGAGCAGGTCGTTGTCCGTATGCCCCCGTCCCAGGTGGAACAACTCGACCGAGAGTCCGCCAAGGTCCAGCGTTACCGGCTGCTCCCCCACCGTGTGCTCGGGAACCACCAGGACGGTGTCCTCCTCCGTGCCGGCGGCCATTTCAGGCTCCGCCTCCGCCACGAAGGACCGCTGTTCCTCCCCGGTTGCGGCTATGTCGGCGGCGCAGGCTTCGTGGGCCCAGAACTCCGAGGCGCCGGCGGCTGCGAACACCGCGTTGCCGAAAAAGTGGTCGAAATGCGAGTGCGTGTTGGCCACCACCAGGGGAAGGTCCGTCATCGTACGGACTGCCTCCAGGATGGCTGTTCCGTGGTGCGGCCCGGCACCTGTGTCGATGACGAGCGCACGTTCCACACCGACGACGAGCCCGACGTTCAGCAGGTATTTGCCGGTTGGCAGCACGTAAGCCTGCGGCCCCACCTCACGCCAGTTCCCAGTGGTTTCCGACTGTGACACCGCGGCCGCTCCTTGTCTTCGCTTACTGAAGACCCTACAGGTCGGCCAGCACGGAACCGGGATTTTCGACGGCGTCGGCCACGTAACGCAGGAAGCCGCCCGCCGTGCCGCCGTCGCACACTCTGTGGTCGAAGGTCAGCGTCAGCTCGGTCACCTTGCGGACCGCGAGCTCTCCGTTGACCACCCACGGTTTGTCGATAATCCGCCCGACGCCGAGTATGGCCACCTCGGGATAGTTGATGATGGCGGCGCTGCCATCGACCCCGAAGATGCCGTAGTTGTTCAGCGTAAACGTCCCGGATGTCAGTTCCGCCGGGCTGGCTTTGCCCTCGCGTGCGACGGCGGCGAGCCGGCGGATCTCACTGTCCAGTTGGCGCGCGCTCATCTTGTCGGCCTTGCGGATCGACGGCACCATCAGACCACGGTCCGTCTGCGCGGCGAAGCCGAGATTGACGCCGTCGAAGCCGACGATCTCGTCGCCTTCGATGCGGGTGTTCAACTCGGGATACTTCGCCAGTCCAGCCAGCACGAACCGGGCAATGAAGGCGAGCAGCCCCGGAGTGTTGTCCGGGTTCGACGCCTTCAGCCGCGAGCGCATCTCCAACAGCGCGGTGGCATCGACGTCGACCCAGACCGTTGCCTCCGGAATTTCGGTCCGGCTCTTGGTCATGTTTGCGGCGACGGTCTTGCGCAGACCCTTGATCGGCGTGCGTGCGGTAATGCCAAGACCGGACTTCGCGTCCTCGCCAAAGGCGGCGCCGCCTGCGGGCAGCGGTTCACCGACACTTCCGCTGCCAGCGGGAGCGTTGCCAGCCGGGACGCTGTCCGCCGGAGCCTGACCGGCGACGGCTGCTTCGACATCCCGGCGCATAATCAGTCCACCTGTACCGGAGCCGGAAATGTCGGTCAGCTTGAGACCGGCTTCCTTCACCATCCTGCGGACCAGCGGCGAGATCACCAGCGGCGCAGCGGCGGCGGCGCCAGTCTGCGTTGTTGCGGAGCCATTTGCTTTGGCGTCCGGAGCGGCAGGGATGGAACCCGCCTGAGTAGCGGCGTCCTGTGTTTCGCTGGCTGCGGCGGCCGGGGCCGCATCGGCAGCGGATCCCTTGCGGCGGCGGGTGCGCTTGGACCCACTCTGTCCGCCGGGCGTTCCATAGCCGATCAGGACATTGCCCGATCCGGCGGCCTCGCCATTTTCGGTGGTCTCTCCGCTTCCCTCGGCGTCTCCGCGCCCTGCAGCCTCGCCGCTTCCGGCGGCCCGACCGCCGGCGGCGGCATCAACCGGCTCCTCCGGAGCCTGGATGCCGGCGCGCTCCTCCGTCCGGTAAGCCTCGCCCGCAGGCGAGCCGTCGCCGGCGGCAGGAACGTCGCCCGGTCCGGCAGCAACCACGTCGGCCGAGTCGGCCACCTCGATGGCGTCCACCGAGATCAACGGTTTGCCGACGTCGATCGTTGAACCGGCATCACCATGCAGGACCGCAACGGTTCCGGCGAAGGGTGATGGAACCTCGACCACCGATTTGGCGGTTTCCACCTCGGCAATCGGCTGGTCGACCACGATTTTATCGCCGACGCCGACAAGCCAGTTCACCAGTTCGGCTTCAGTCAGGCCTTCGCCCAGGTCCGGGAGCAGGAATACCTGCCGCTGCTGTGTGGCAGTCATTTAGTCCTCCCACTGCAGGTCGTCGACGGCGTCCAGGATGCGGTCCACCGATGGCAGGTGGAAGTGCTCGAGCTTCGGTGGCGGGAACGGAATATCGAACCCGGACACCCGGCGGACCGGAGCGGCCAGCGAGTGGAAGCAACGCTCCTGCACGCGGGCCACGATCTCGGAGGCAACGGAGGCAAATCCCGGCGCTTCGGAGACGACGACGGCGCGCCCGGTCGAGCGCACGGCGGCACTGACCGTCTCGTCGTCGAACGGCATAAGCGACCGCACATCCACAACCTGCAGGCTGCGGCCTTCCTTGGCGGCAATCTCGGCGGCGGCGAGCGCCGTCGGCACGGAAGGACCGTAGGCAATCAGGGTGGCGTCGGTTCCCTCCCGGGCGACCACGGCCTTGCCGATCCCGGACGGGACCTCCGGCGACAGCCGCGCTTCGTTGAGAGCTTTCAGGTCCACTTTGTCCTTGGACCAGTACATCTTTTTCGGTTCGAGGAAGACCACCGGGTCATCCAGTTCGATGGCGTCGCGCAGCATCGTGTAGGCGTCGGCAACGGTGGCCGGGGCCAGCACGGTGAGTCCGGGGGTGTGCACGTAGTAGGACTCGGAGGAGTCGCAGTGGTGTTCCACTCCCCCGATTCCGCCGGCGTAGGGAATGCGGATGACGATCGGCAGGCTCACCCGGCCCTTGGTGCGGTTGCGCATCTTCGCCACATGGCTGACCACCTGCTCGAAAGCGGGGTAGGCGAAGGCGTCGAACTGCATTTCGACCACCGGACGCATGCCGTTCATCGCCATCCCCACGGCCATGCCCATGATGCCTGCCTCGGCCAGCGGCGTATCGAAGCAGCGCTGTTCGCCGAAGCGTGCGGTCAGGCCGTCGGTGATCCGGAAGACACCGCCGAGGGGTCCGACGTCTTCGCCGAACATGATGACGCGTTCGTCTGCTTCCATGGCGTCGGACAATGCCGCAGTCAGCGCCTTGGCGAAGGTCAACGGAACTGCCGTGCCGCCGTCGTTGTTCTGCCCGTTCTTCTGAACTGCCGCCTGCGCGGGGGTTTCGGCTCCCGGCATTGTGGAATCCAGCTCCTGCTTGGCTGCAACGGAGGTCATGATTACTCCCCTTCCCGGGAAAGCTCGTCGCGCAGCATCGCGGCCTGTCCGGCCAGCTGCGGCGTCGGCTCTGCATAAACGTGTTTGAAGAGGTCCTCCGGGTCGACCTTTACCTCGCCGTTGAGACCGCTGCGCAGTGTTGCCGCGACCTTCTCGGCCTCCTCCTTGATGGCGGCCTCCGCCTCATCCGTGAGCAGCGCGGCGTCGGTCAGGTACTTCTTCATCCGGACCACCGGATCCTTTGGCGCCCACTCGGCCACCTCGTCATCGGTGCGGTAGCGGGTGGCATCGTCGGCGTTGGTATGGGCCTGCATCCGGTAGGTGTGCGCCTCAATCAGCGTCGGCCCGCCGCCATCACGGGCACGTTCGACGGCGGCCCCCATCACCGAGAGCAGCGCGGCCAGGTCATTGCCGTCCACTCGTTCGCCCGGCATCCCGTAGCCGATCGCCTTGTGCGCCAGCGAGGGTGCGACGGACTGGTGCGAGAGCGGAACCGAGATCGCATACTGGTTGTTCTGCACGAAGAAGACCACCGGCACATGGAAGACGGCGGCGAAGTTCAGCGCCTCGTGGAAGTCACCCTCGCTGCTCGCGCCATCCCCGCACATGGCGACGACGACGGTGTCCTCACCTTTGAGCTTGGCGGCGTGGGCGACGCCGACTGCGTGCAGCAGCTGCGTGGCCAGCGGAGTGGACTGCGTGGCGACCTTGTGCTCGATCGGGTGGTAGCCGCTGTGCCAGTCGCCGCGCAGCAGTACGAGCACCTCGACCGGATCCACGCCGCGGGTCATGACGGCGACCGTGTCGCGGTAGGTGGGGAACAGCCAGTCCTGTGTATCCAGGCAAAGCGCGGCCGCAACCTGGCATGCTTCCTGCCCGTGCGACGACGGATAGACCGCCATCCGTCCCTGCCGGACCAGGGCGCTTGCCTGGTCGTTGACGCGGCGTCCCACGACCAGCTTTCCGTAGGCGTGAACCAGCTCTTCGGCGGAGGGCATCGGGTACTTGCCGGCGACACCGGGCTCATTGCCTACGAGGGCACCAAGTTCATTAATCAGCTGCACCGGCGCTGCCGATGGGAGCATCGCGGCCTCGGAGCGGGCCGATTCCTCTGCTGTGGAACTGCTCATGGAAGTCCACCTTTCCTCAACGCTGAGGTCTTCAACGAAAGATACTGTGTTTGTCCATTATGGGTTCACCTAGCTATTCGTATCCAGTCGAGGGGATTACTGTGGAAATTTGGAAACTGAAGCGCTAGAGTCGTAGACGAAATGTAACTGTGAGCTGGATTACGCGGTAGGGATGTAGACGGATGGTTGAGCAGGAAAAACCAGCGCTGGACAGTGTGGACCGGCGGATTCTGAGCGAGCTGGCGGCGGACGGCAGAATGTCGGTCACGGCGGTCGCCGAAAAGGTGCATATTTCACGGGCGCATGCGTACTCAAGGATCTCGCGGCTGACCGAAGACGGCGTTCTGACGCGGTTCACGGCATTGATTGATCCCGCGAAGGCAGGGCTGAAATCCTCCGCCTACGTGACCTTGAAGGTGCGCCAACATTCATGGCGTGAACTGAAGGAACGACTGCAATCCATACCGGAGGTTCACCACATTGCCCTGGTGGGAGGCGACTTCGATGTCATCCTGCTGGTTCGGGCCGTGGACAATGTGGACCTGCGCCGGGTTATTTTCGACAAGCTGCAGTCCATGGAAGGGGTCCTGGATACGCAGACGTTCCTGGTGTTCGAGGACATCGACACCCGCTAGGCTTCGCTAATGGCTTCGGTGCCAGTGCCGGTGCCGGTGCCGGTGCCGGTGCCGGTGCCGGTGCCGGTGCCGGGAGGATGTTCGCAACCTCCTCTGCCGAGAGCGGTGCTCACCTGCGAAAACGGTGGTGGCCAACACCGTTTTCGCCGCTACGGCCCGTCCTCGCCATTAGCGACGATGGCAAGTACCACCCATCTATCTGTCGACGCCGGATGTTCGCCACCTCAAGCAACGTCAGTTCCAGGTTCACCTACTGATAGCCGTCGACGATTGCGGCGGCAATCTCCTTGTAGGCCCGGCGGGTGGACGGTTTGAGCGTTTCCAGCGATATCAGATCGCCGTCGGCGACACCACGGTCATGGGGAACAGCAATCAGTTCGCGGCAGATACCCGACAGGTGCTCGTTAATCGCATCCTTATTCACCCGTGCGGACACTTCGTCCTTATCGGTAATGACGACGATGGCGTTCCTGGCCAGTTCCTCGTAGCCATGACTCGCGAGCCAAAGCAGTGTGCTGCGCGCACGCTTGGCGCCGCTCACGGCATATCCTGCCGCAATCACCAGATTGTCGGCGGTCTGCAGGATGCCCTTCATGGCATTGTGCGTCACGCCGGTACCGCAGTCGGTCAGCAGCACGGAGTAGTACTTGCCAATCAGAGCCCGGATCTTCAGGTATTCCTCCGCGGTGAGGCTGTCGGACACTTCCGGTTCCTGCTCCCCCGCCAGAACATGGAACCGGCCGGCATGCTGCATGTACCGGGAAAGCTCTGTCAGGGAAGTAATAGATCCGAGGTCGTCAATGATGTCGGAGACGGTCCTCGGACTCGAGGACTGGTAGATACTCTCCCCCAGGGCCCGTTCGGCGAGATCGCCGGAATCCGGGTTAGCGTCAATAGCGCACGGTGGATCGCCGCGGAACTCGGCAAGCGTCATGCCGACGCCGACAGTGGTCGAGGTTTTCCCGATACCGCCTTTCAGCGACAGGACTGCAGTGTTGTAGGCACCGTGGAGCTGCCGCGAAATCCGCTTTTCGAGTGCATCGTCCTCACGTTGCCTGGCGCTCGGACCCAGATTGACCGTACCGCCTGAAGCCTTATAGAGAGCACCTCGGAGGCCACCCGTGGGCCGGTCCTTTGTCGGCTTCACGAATGCGGTCGTTTCCGCACGCCTCGAAGCACGTGTCACCGCTGGCTCATCGGCACCTTTGCCGGGCTCGTCGTCGTTCTGGTCACCTGCCGCGGCACGTCCAACCACCGTTTGCCGGAGAGTCCAGTCGTCAGCGTCAATATCCGACGACGGCTGCCCGGGAGCGCGGTCAGGCTTCGGCACGGTAGGTATTTGGGGCGAAACCGGTTCCGGGCTTACGGATGGGAGGGGTGGGATGGACGCCATCGGGTATGGCTTTGGGCCGGCCTCCGGACCGGCATCGTGTTCCGGAATGTCGGTTGCCGCTTCAGGGGATGGACGCGCACTGCTGAGCGGATAGTCCGTCATTTCCGGCTCCGCGGTGGATTCGGTTTCACCCGACTCGCTGACGTAGAACCAAGTATCTTCGCCAATCGTGTGGTCCACCCCGTGCGTGAGCACTTTGCGTCCGCGCCGTTGCGCTTCCTGCGCCAGTTGGTCGAAGGCCGCAGCGTAGGGATCGGAGAACCTTGCGGTGTTGATTCGCGTGGCGCCGACCATGACAGAGCCGTCCTTATGAATTTGAACGACCATGTGATCTGACGGTTGGCTCATTGCACCTGCTCCGGGTTGGTTCGATAGTGATAGACGGCGCCGACCCGCGCCGTCCCCCGGCCCGCACGTCCTCGTCCATCCTAGCCAAGCGGTGTGACGGTTTCATACTCAGCAAACTGCCGTCCCATGGACACCCCGCTACTTGCTTCTGAGCGGCCGATAAGACTCATCGGCCAATGCCTCTGCGGAGCGAAGAAACGGTCGCCCGAGGTCTTCGGCACCGAGCGACAGGGCGTAGAGTCCGGTTGAGACTCGCTCAAGAAACCCCCACTGCCAGATAGCGGTCTCGTTCGCCCCACTGCTTGACGCTAGAACCCGGCAGTAGTGATGGGCTAAACCTTTCGGTTCCTTACTGACGCCAAGTTCCGCGTTCCAATCGCGCAGGGCCACGCCCAAGTCGTATGCAGGGTCGCCCAGAAATCCGTCCGGATCCACGAAAACGAAACCGGCTTCGGCACCCACCCGGGGAGTGAGAACTTGCAAGGCGTTGGATGGAGCAGCATCCCCATGGACCACAACACACCGTCCCGGTTGGAACTGCGATGCGCGCTGGTGGGCGTACTCGAGAGCTTGCTCTACAACGTGCTGTGGACACGGGCTGTCCAGTTCCTCCCATAGCTCGCTGACAAAAGCATGCAGCTCCAGTGCCTTGTTGATTGGCGGCAAGGCTGGCATCCCGGTCGCAGGGCGCACCATCCATGCCTGCTTGAGCACACTGCGAAGTAGGCGGAGTTGCTTCTCCGGTGAATAGCCCAGCTGGTCCAGGGACGGGCCAAGGGCTTCCAGGAGAACGGCATTTCGATCAAGGTCGTGGGCGAGGACCTGAACGTAGCCATGTCCGGCTGCCCGCTCCAGGGTTTGAACTTGGCGCCTGAAGGTGTGATCTGGAACCGCCACCTTCATGACAGCGGCTCCTCCAGTGGCTGTGCAGACACGTGCCACAAACGCCGAAGTGCCCCCAAAGAGTTGCTCGGTTACTTGCACCGACCATAGTCGTTGCAAGTCTGCGACAAGCTTTGGGAGCGTGTCCGCCCACGTGCCACTTTTATCAACGACGGCGGCCTTGGCCGTGACGATGTCCGGAAGACTGAATGGTCGATGCGTCACTATGGATACCTTCGTCTGAGGTTCTCATAATAGGTATTGGAATGAGAGGACGCAGCCATGATCAAAGCATTCCATGAGCCACTCACTAATGCATTTCAAACCGGAAACCAGGAGGGACCGAAATGACTACTGATGGAATGCCGCTCGTCGTTGATCAGGGGACGTGGCGGCGTGAGCTTGACGCATTGCGTGCCCGTGAGAAGGCCGCTACCAGGGAACTGGATGCCATCGCTGCCCAGAGACGAAGGCTGCCGATGGTTGAACTGCCGGACTATACCCTGGAGGGCGAGGAGGGACCGGTGCGGTTCGTCGACGTCTTCGAGGGCAAATCACAGCTCATCGTCTACAACCACATGTGGTTTCCGGACGAGACCTGGCAGTGCGGAGGTTGCACCAGCTTCACCTCGCAGTTCACCCGGTTCGATTTTCTGGATAACTATGACGCCCGCTTCGTGGTAGTCACCCAAGGACCGATTGACGAGGCGCTGGCCTACCGACGCCGGGTCGGCAACCGGATGACGTGGTATTCCACCGCCAACAGCGAGTTCGGCGCAGACGTCGGCGCCCCTGCCGGAGGAGGTTTCGCCCTGAATGTTTTCCTGCGAAACGGTGACACGGTTTACCACACTTGGCACAGCAGTGGCCGTGGAGTCGAGCAAGTCAGCCACACTTTCCCGCTGATCGATCTGCTGCCGTGGGGCCGCCAGGAGCAATGGCAGGATTCTCCTGAGGGATGGCCGCAGAACCCAACCTTCAGTGGGTGGCTCGACTCCCCGGACGTCGCTGCACTCTACGGGCAACGGTAGACGTCATGAGGAGGCACCAGTGAACGATCAGATCGAAAAGAGTCCTGCTCAAAATGATCGAGGAGTACGCCCGCCACAACGGGCACGCCGATCTCCTCCCTCTCCGGCACCGCGGACATGGCCTTCTTGTAGTGGTCCTCCTGCGATATCCAGTACCGTTCGGGCAATCTGATGGAGCTCCCTCGGGGAGCGCTCAGCCGTCTTCGCCCAGCCAACGAGCATCTCCGCGCGACTATCGTCGGCATCGGCGAGCCGCCGCGCGAGCCACTTTCCGGTTCCAAGCCATGACCCGATACTCAGCAGTAAAAGGTCTGCTGCACGCTTAAAAACGTCGGCCACGATCGCGAATTCCTCCGCACGCCCGTTGGCTCCGTCCAGGTCTTCGATCGCGGCAGTGAGTCCGTAACGAAGGTTTGCCAGTTCCTTCGGATCGAGTGGATCCGGGCCGTCCGCGATTATTCCCGCTGCTCGCATCCGTAGCGATTCTGCCAGGACCTCGCCCGTCAGCGGAATCCCGTTCGCCCACATATCGAGGGCAACCGGCCGTCGTTGTGCGGCTTCTCGGGCGAACCATTCATCGATACCTTCTGGTCCGTAAACAAACGTTTCGACCAACCAGTCGCCATAGCGGAACGTTTCCGCATAGTTGAGCCGTTGGGTGTCGTAGTAGATGACGATGTCGAGGTCTGAGGTGTCAGATCCACGACCTGCAGCAACGCTTCCGGCCAGCACGGATGCGGCCGCGTCAGGATGCGTTTCCTGAACGAATCTGCGCGCAGTCGCCAGAGCGCCCTCCAACCTTGCAGTCATCCTCAAAGTCTACGATTGACAGCTCCATGGACAATCCGTTGCTCTCAGCGAGCGTAGACGCTTATGTGACGGCTGCTGGCAGCGGTGAACGGCTGAGAGCCCCAATCACCCCAGCGGTCCACCAATCGCAGGCCCGCAATCCTCGCCATGAGGTCCATTTCGGCCGGCCAAATTAACCGGCAAGAGATCGGGCTGAGCCGCATACCGTCCCTGGACAGAGACACGTGATTTTCATCGAGAACCTGAGTGACAGCGTCATAGCGATTCACATCCAGAACCACTCGATCAACGTCGAGTTGCTCAACATTGACGAACTGATCTCTACGGATCCAGGCCGAAGGCACGGCAGCCTCGACGACAAACACGCCCTCGTCGCCCAAATGACGTGCGGCATTCTCGAAACACCGCACTTGGTCGTCCTGAGTGAGCAGGTTATAGATGGTGTTGAACACTAAGTAGACGAGACCGTAATTCGAGTGAGGCGCAGAGGTGCACGCCATGTCGCCAGTAATTACTTCCAGCTTGTCTCCGCCCGGCTTCTTGCGAAGGTGGGCGACCATATCCGGTGATAAATCGATTCCGTCGACGCGAACGCCACATTCGGAGAGAGGAAGCGCGATACGGCCGGTACCAACAGCGAACTCCAGTGCAGCCTTGCCGCCAGTCAAATTTGCGAGAAACTCTACCGTTTCGGCCTCATCGCCGCGCAGTTGATCGTCATACCGCAGTGCCTCTTCCGGCCCGAAACTGCTCGCCGCATCAAATCCGTCCATTCCACGAGCTTACTAACCTATTGGGATTTATCAATCAGTCGTCAGTTGACGAGGCGCTGCAGCTCAGGCCAATCCGTCACTGGCCGACTCGTCCGTCGATACATTCGCGCAACAGGTCGGCGTGGCCGCAGTGCCTGGCGTACTCCTCGATCCGATGTACCAGCAACTCTCTGACGGCGATACCGTCCTTCCCTAAACGTTCCCCCAGATTCGGATGTCCGGCGAGCATAGCGTCCGTCGTGGCCTGCTCTTGAGCGAGGTCGGCACATGCAGCGTCGACCACAGTCTGCTTTGCGATGGCACCATCGAAGTCAGCACCACCCCCGCCATACAGTTTTAGCAGCGGGTCACCGAAGGTAATCCAATTGCGCCAGTCGCGTTCCACCTCTGCGAGGTGGCGAAGCAAGCCGAGAAGAGACATGTTCGATGGCGGCACTGACCGGCGAGCCAGTTGCTCCGCATCCAAACCTTCACACTTCATCCGAAGCGTCAGGCGATAATCTGACAGGTAGTCCTGCAATGTTGCCCGTTCGCCGTCCGGACTGACTCCGTCGGTGTTGCGGGGATCGTCCTCTGGATTAACCCACATGTCTGGGTAGACAGTTGCCATGCTCCATCGATTGGACTGTTCACTCATCCTGGCCATTCTTGCCGACTCATGCCGTCCGCGCCACCGATATTTGCCGGCCGCCTACCTGATCCGCCCGTAAGCGACGCAACTGAGCGGTGCATGTCTTTCCCTCCCCAACGTCGTGCTCGTCTTAGTTATCCACAGATCATAGGCTTCGCCTCGCTTGAGCGGTCACGCTGTGGGCAAACTCTATGGGAGTCATCAGCGCCTTTGGAAAGAGAAGACATGGAACCTGCAGGACAAGACGAATCACCCGGCGAACGCGCTCCCGAACATCACGAGCCGGGCACTGATTCTGAACAAAACAGGAGCAATGGAGTCGGCACACCGAAGCGTCGGACACGACGTGCCCTTTGGGCGGGAGGCATCACTATCCTGCTGATCGCGGCCTCCGCTGTCGGCGTTGTCGCACTGTCTCCGGGAAAAGCCGCAGTTGGCGACAGCACAATCCCGGTCGATGAGCCTGCAGTCTTCGGCACCCCACCTTCCCTCGAGGCAGCCGTTCCAGACGGATGGCATGTCACCGGGCACGACGATTCGTCGACTTCAGTTCGAAACGCGGAGTTGAGATGCCATTTCGAGGTCCGAAGCCTCGAGCTCAACCTGCCTAAAGACGATGGAGCCGAGCGGATTTTCGATGATAGTGCGGCCACAGGGGAAGCTTTGTCCGGCATGCCCAAGACGATGATGCAGGCAATTGGCAATATGAGGCAAGTAGGTGAACTGAAAAAGCTCAGGGTGCAAGGCTCTTCCGGAGAACACGGACTCGAATTCATGACCATGCGGCTGGATTACTTCGTTCCAGGGACCGGCGAGCCTGGAACGGTTCGGCTTGGAGTCCGTTCCATGCCATCTTCAGGAACAACATTGAGTACATTCCTCGCGTGCCCGACGTCAGTCCTGGAAACTGGGACGGATCCGTGGGAGACGTTAATGGCGAACACGACCGTTGTGGCCGGTGAATAGAGATGAATGGGCAGGACATGGATGCATCCGCCAAATGTTTTAGCCCTTGAAGTCCGGTTTGCGCTTCTCCTGGAAGGCGTTGAACCCTTCGGCGTAGTCCTCGCTCTTGCACAGCTGCCCCTGTGCAAGGTTCTCTTCCTCCATTGCCGTCCATAGGCCGAGGCGCTGATCGCGGATGTGCGCCACCAGTTCCTTGGACGCTCGGAATGCACCGGTCGCGCCCGTAGCGACTTTGCCGGCAGCAGATCGGGTCTTCTCCAGAACTGCGTCCGCCGGCATGGCGCGGCTGAACAACCCGGAGGAAACGGCCTCGGCGCCGCTGATGAGTTCGGCGGTGTAGATCAGGTCAAGCGTCCGGTGTGCACCCAGCCGCTCAGTGAAGAGCCAGTGGCCGCCGGAGTCCAGGGTGGCGCCGAGATTGGCAAACGGCGAGCCGATCTTGGCGTCCTCGGCGATGTAAACGACGTCGGTAGCCACCAGCAGCCCGAGTCCGACACCGAGGCAGGCACCATGGGCGGAGGCAAACGTCGGTGCGGGAAAAGCGCTCATTTTTTTCAGCAGCGGAGTAACGGTTTCACCCAGATAGCCGTACGCGTCGTCTTCGGCCGGAGTAACATTCGAGATGTCACGCCCGGCGCAGAACGCGCGGCCTTCCCCACGAAGCACCAGCGCCCGCACACCAGCTTCAGCGGCCTCGTCGTACGCCTTGCCCAATTCCGCGAGTGCGGCCTCGTCCAGGGAGTTCAGCTTCTGCGGCGCATTCAGGACCACCTCGGCTACATCGTTCTCGATCGTCAACTCAATCATGGTCATGGTCTCTCCTTCGAGTAGGGCGTACTGAATGGATGAATAGGTACCAAAGCCGGAGTCGCGTACCCGTTGCCGCCGTCGGAAGCCATCGAAGGCCTGCACCCAAACCCTAGGCGTCGTAGTCGACGGAAACTTCCTTGCTCGTCGGCCGCGACTGACACGTCAGGATGTAGCCCTTCTCAATCTCGTCCGGCTCCAGCGCGTAATTCTCTTCCATGTCAACCGTACCGCCGGTCAACTTCGCCCGGCAGGTGCCGCAGACGCCACCGGCGCAGGCGAATGGGACGTCCGGACGCACCCGGAGCGCCGCGTTCAGGATCGACTCGGCCGAATGCGTGGGAGTGTCCACCTGACCCGACAAACCATCCAGATTGAAAGTAATGGAGTAGTTGTCCTCGGAGGCGTCCACCTTTACCGGACGGCCGTGCTGGCCTTCCGGCTTCTCCGGCCGGCCGGTGGTGAACAACTCGAAACGGACCTTCTCCTTGGGCACTCCCCGCGCCTCAAGGGTGTCGCGGCACAGCTGCACGAGTTCAAACGGGCCGCAGAGGAACCATTCGTCCACGCCATCTGTGCGGATGACCGTATCGAACATGGTCGATAGCTTTTCGGCATCGATACGGCCGCTCATCAGCGGCGAGGTGCGCTGTTCACGGGAGAGCACATGGTGCAGGGCGAAACGGGACGGGTACTTGTCCTTCAGATCCGCCAGTTCCTCCAGGAACATCACATCCATTGCCGCACGGTTGGCGTAGACGAGGTCGAACCGGGTCGTGTCGTTGCTGGCAAGCACCGTTCGCGCGATGGAGATCACCGGCGTAATGCCGGACCCGGCGGCGAAGGCCACGAAAACGGCTCCACCGGCGTGCTCGGACGACACCGTCGGGATCTGCTCCGGGTGGTTGATCTCGGTCATGTTGTGCTGGGAGATGAATGCACCCTGTGGGCTCATCACGTCCAGCTCCGCTCCGGCGGCCAGGTTCTCGTTGGCCCAGGTGGAGAACAGTCCGCCGATGTCCTGTTTGATCGCAACCCGGATTTCACCCGGCTTCGGTTCGGCACAGATGGAGTAGCTGCGCCGGACCTCCTGGCCCTCGAGGCTGGTGCGCAAAGCCACGTACTGGCCAGGCACATAGTCGTACTGATCGATCAGGTCTTCCGGAACCGCGAAAGTGACCTCGATGGCGTCGGCCGTCAGGCGGCGGACCTCGGCAACGGTGAGCGTATGGAAGATTGCCCGACGGCGTTTCCCGGCAGCGCCGTCGTCGTTGCCGGAACCGCTTTGGGTATCGATGGAGCCGTCGGTAGGCGCTTCCGCCGGGTCTGTCTTTTCATTCGTCACAGTTAGAGCACCTTGAAGTAGTCGAAGGGTTCCTTGCAGTCCTGGCAAACATAAAGCGCCTTGCAGGAGGTGGAGCCAAACCGGGTCAGCTCACGCGTGTTGAGCGAACTGCATTGCGGACATTTCACGCTCAGGCCCACCTTGACCGGTCCCGCAGCGGCTTTACCCGTGGGGGCGGCGATGCCGTATTCCTCGAGCTTCGCCTTGCCTGCATCGGTCATCCAGTCGGTGGTCCATGCCGGCGAAAGCGTCATCTTCACGTCGACGCGCTGATACCCCTTGGATGCGAGCGCGGTGATGACGTCGTCGCGGATGGCATCCATCGCGGGGCAGCCCGAGTAGGTCGGAGTAATGGTGACCTGCACGGCTTGGGTGCCGCCGCCGTCGTCGTCGACCTTGGTTTCACGCAGGATACCCAGGTCCTCGATGGTCAGCACCGGGATTTCGGGATCGCACACGGTCGCTGCGATGTCCCATGCTTTTGCCGCCGCTGCATCCGCCGGGCGGGTGGCTGTTGTTGTTTCAGTCATGGCTGCCTACCAGGTTGCGCCCGGGTGTTCCCTGGCCAGCACCTGCATTTCGGCGAGGATGTAGCCAAGGTGTTCGGAATGACGGCCCTGCCGTCCGCCGCCCAGCGAGCTGGGGACATCCGGGATGTCGAGCTCAGCTTCGGCCAACACTTCGGCGATCAGCGCGTCGAACGGTTCGCGCAGGTCTGAGGGACGGACCGCGGCGCCGCCGAGCTTCTCGATCAGCTCATCGTTCTGGAACAGCTCTTCCACATAGGGCCAGGTCAGTTTGATACCCGCGATCATCCGGCGGCGTGATTCCTCGGTGCCGAGTGCCAATCGGAGCACCCACTGGGCACTGTGGTCGCGGTGGTACGCCACTTCCTTGACCGCCTTTGCGGCGATTGCGGCGAGGGTGTCGTCCGTCGAGTCCACCAGTCGGCTATAGAGCTCGTACTGGAAGTAGGAGACGACGAGCTGACGGGCTATGGTACGGGCGAAGTCGCCGTTGGGCTGCTCGAAAATGTGCGCACTGCGGAACTCGGATTCGCTCCTGAAGTACGCCAGGTCGTCCTCGGTCTTGTCCCAGGCACCGCCGGCATAGGTGAGGAACGACCGTGCGTGGCCGATCAGGTCCAGGCCGATATTGCCCAGTGCCACATCCTCTTCCAGTTCGGGGGCGCGCGAGATCCACCAGCCGAGCCGCTGAGCGAGGATCAACGAGTCGTCGCCGAGCCGGAGTGCGTATTGGGCGACGTCGTCACTTGCCCGGGTGCCGGCGTCATTGGCTGCGGCAATGTCCTCTGCGGTGAAAGCTTCACCGGTTGAAATGCGGGTTGCAGATTCACCGCTCACAGGTGCTTCACCCCTTCACTCTTTGTGTAGTAGGTAGCGTGCCGGTAGTCCTTGCCGGCGGCCGATTCGAAGTAGGCGCCCTTGGCGTCCGGGTCACTGGCGGTGATGGCGTTGGACGGGACAACCCAGACGGAGACCCCTTCATTGCGCCGGGTGTAAAGGTCACGTGCGTTGCGGACGGCCATGCCGGCGTCGGGCGCATGCAAAGAACCTGCGTGCACGTGCGATAGCCCGCGGGACGATCGGACGAAGACCTCCCACAGCGGCCAGGGCGCGCTGTCCGAATTCTCGTCTGCAGCTTCGGTATCGACGGGACGTGCGCCGTCGTCGCCGGTTGTGGATCCGCCGGTCATGATGCTGCTCCTGCTTCTTGTTCTGCCCGCTTGGCTGCGGTCTTGCGTGCGTAGGCGACGGCTGCTTCGCGGACCCAGGTGCCTTCTTCGTGGGCTTCGCGACGGCGTTCCATCCGCTGCGAGTTGCACGGGCCGCGGCCGGCGAGGACTTCCTTGAACTCGTTCCAGTCGAGTTCGCCGAAGTCGTAGTGGCCGCGCTCTTCGTTCCACTTCAGGTCCGGATCGGGCAGCGTCAGGCCAAGGACCTTGACCTGCTCGGCGAGCATGTCGACAAAGCGCTGCCGCAGCTCGTCGTTGGTAAAACGCTTGATGTTCCACTGCATGGACTGCTGCGAGTTCGGTGAATCGGAATCGGGAGGACCAAACATCATCAGCGACGGTGCGTACCAGCGGTCGACGGCGTCCTGCGCCATCTGCTTCTGCGCTTCGGTACCGTTGGACAGCTCAAGCAGGATTTCGAACCCCTGCCGCTGGTGGAACGACTCTTCCTTGCAGACCCGCACCATCGCGCGTCCGTACGGACCATAGGACGCGCGGCACAGCGGAACCTGGTTGACGATGGCGGCACCGTCGACCAACCAGCCGATGGCGCCCATATCCGCCCACGTGACCGCGGGGTAATTGAAGATGGAGGAGTAGCGGGCCTTGCCGGTAATCAGTTGGTCCATCATGGTGTCGCGGGAGGTGCCGAGGCTTTCGGCCGCGGAGTACAGGTACAGCCCGTGGCCCGCCTCGTCTTGGACCTTCGCCATCAGGATGGATTTGCGCTTCAGCGAGGGGGCGCGGGTGATCCAGTTCGCCTCGGGCTGCATGCCGATGATTTCGGAGTGCGCGTGCTGCCCAATCTGGCGCACCAGCGCCTTCCGGTACTTCTCCGGCATCCAGTCGCGGGGCTCGATCCGGGAATCGTCGGCCATGATCTGGTCAAAGTGCGCCTGGCCTGCCTCCGCTGCCTCGTCGGGCATGGGAATGTCTTTCACAGCGGAAAGACCTGAGCTTGGGGTTGCCATGGGTGATCACCTCAATGTGGAATCCGCGGCGTGTTTGGGTGCCGCGGTGATTTACTGACCGTTCGTTCAGAATATATTGGGGGACGTGGATGTGCAAGTATTCGCGGGGTCGCCGACCCTGTTGGCCATGAATCTCTGGAATCGTGATCGATTCAAGTGCACACTGGATATATACTCCCTGATACGTCCGACGAAGGGTGGCTCGGCCATGATGGAATTCCTAGTGCAACTCCTCCTGATTGGAGCAATACTCCTTCTGGTTTCTGCGCTCGCCCTGGGGCTTACCGCTTGGGTTGTTATCAGGAAGGTGCGGCGCTCCGGCATTATCCGGCGGACAAAGGAGACCGGTCTGTTAAACGCCCGTGCATTGTCCAGCGACAGCAGCGTCCGCAGGTTGGCCAAATTGCGCCTTGAACTGCACCGCTCCATGCAGGCCACAGACCGCTCGCTGGCGGCGGCACGTTCCGCAGGACACCCCGTTGCCGATCTTCCGGCTGTCGCAGCCGATCTCAACAGAGCTCAGCTCTCCCTTCAGAACAACATTCGGATTGCCGAGCAGGAGTCTGACCGGCGGCTGAGGGTGTCCTACGCTGCCCGGTTCGCGCAGCAGGTGGACATACTGACCGGCCTGTCGTCTCAGTTGCGGCAGTCGCTGCTGCAGCTCGGCGACGACGTCGGCAACAGCGCCACCTTGAACGCGGGGGCCCACCTGCGGTTGGAACTGGAAGGGCTGCGGGCCTGGAGCGACTCCTATGGTTCCAAGCCGGGAAACCCGACCACGGCGGCGTAGGGAAATAATATGTCGATCCGCGGCCGAATCGGGCGACTCATCAGGGCAAAGCGAGCCGCGGACCAACCATCCAACATGCAAACGGTCGAAGATGCCCACCTCCGGCAGCTTGAGGCCTACGAGAAGGCGCGGCGCAGCACGGCCGATCTGGCGGCCACCCACCGGAAACTGGATGTTCTGTGCAGTGAGGCAAACACGGAACTTAATGACCTGAACCGGCGGGCGGAAGAAGCGGTGGCGGCAGGTGATGACCACGCTGCCAGGCGTGCCCTGCGCAGCAGCCTGTCCACGAGGCAGCGGCTCGAGCAGCTGACCGCTCAAAGGCGCGACGCCGGCGAACAACTTGACCGGCTGCAGGACGATCTGGACCGTATCGCTTCCCGGGTTGCCGACCAGCAACTGCACTACCACCACCTCAAGGCACGCCATGGAGTGTCCGAAGCCACCGGTTCAATGCAGCGGGCGGTCGCCGCGTCGGCTCAGGCTGCGTCCGAAGCCGCGGAAGCGGCCCGCACCGCTGAACGGGAAGATCGACGGACCCGCCATCTGGAGGCCGCGAAACAGGAGATCAACGGCACCCACCCCGTTTCCAGCGATTTCGACGCCGAATTCCAGGAACTGGAGGCCACTTCCGACGTCGAGGGCCGGCTGGCGAGGCTGAAGGAGACGGAGGAACCGCCCAGAGGATAGCCGCGCCGAGGTTCACAGCTTGACAGTGGCGCCCCCGACAGGATTACCTAATGATCATTCAGTAATTCACGTGAGGGGTACCACATGCCCGGTTTAAACACAGCGCACTCGACTGCCGCGACGGTGCCAGTGCACCCGATTCTGGCCAATGACCCGGCCTCCGATTGGATGGGCATTGAGGTCGTCGAGCTTTCAGCCGGCCACGCGACCATCCAGATGATGCTCCGCCAGGAGATGCTCAACGGTTTCGGAATCGCCCACGGCGGGATGCTTTTCGCGTTCGCCGACAGTGCGTTCGCCCTGGCCTGCAACCACATTAACGACGACGGCGAACTCGCCGATCCCTCCACGATCACGGTGGCTTCCGGCGTCGACATCAATTTCCTCAAGCCGGCAAAACCCGGCCAGCTGCTCACCGCCGACGCTCACCAGCGCCATCAAGCGGGCCGCAGCGGCATTTACGACATCCAAATCCTGGCAGACGGCGTGGTGGTTGCGGAGTTCCGCGGCCGCAGCCGCACCGTTCCCAATCCCGCCTTCAAGCAGTAGCAGGAGATCCCGATGACAGAAACCACCCAGGCCTCCGGCACGGCGCAGCTCGATCCAGAAGAGCTGATGAGCCGCGAAGAAATCGAGACTCTGCAGCTCAAGCGCCTGCAGCACACCGTGCAGTACGCCTACGACCGCGTGCCGATGTACACGAAGAAGTTCGACGACGCCGGTGTCCATCCTTCGGACCTGAAGGAACTGGACGATCTGGCCAAGTTCCCGTACACGACCAAGGAAGACCTGCGGCAGACCTACCCGTTCGGCATGTTCGCGGTGCCGATGGACCAGGTCGCCCGCATCCATGCTTCCTCCGGCACCACCGGCCGGCCCACCGTCGTCGGCTACACCCGCCAGGACCTTGATGACTGGGCCAAGCTCGTCGCCCGGTGCATGCGGCTGTCCGGCGTCAAGCCCGGCACGATGGTGCACAACGCCTACGGCTACGGATTGTTCACCGGCGGACAGGGTGCGCACGCCGGAGCGGAGAAACTGGGTTGCACGGTGATTCCAATCTCCGGCGGGCAGACCGAGCGTCAGGTCCAGCTGATCCAGGATTTCCAGCCGGAAACCATCATGTGCACGCCCACCTACCTGCTGACGATCCACGACGCCATGGTCAAGGCCGGCGTCGATCCGACATCGACATCGCTGAAGACCGCCGTGCTGGGCGCGGAGCCATGGACGGCGGAAATGCGGCATGAGCTCGAAACCAAAATGAACGTGAACGCCTGCGACATCTACGGCCTCAGCGAAGTGATGGGCCCGGGCGTTGCGGGTGAATCTTTCGAAACCAAGGACGGCTCCCACATTTGGGAGGACCACTTCCGTCCCGAGATCATCGACCCGTTCAGCGACGATGTCCTGCGCGACGGCGAGCATGGTGAGCTGGTCTTCACCTCGCTGACGAAGGAAGCACTGCCGATCATCCGCTACCGCACCCATGATCTGACTCGGCTGCTTCCCGGTACGGCACGGCCCGGCATGCGCCGGATGGGCCGGATCACCGGCCGCAGCGACGACATGATCATCCTGCGCGGTGTGAATCTGTTCCCGACCCAAGTCGAGGAAATTGCGCTGCGCATTCCGCAGTTGAGCCCTCACTTCCAGCTCGAGATCACCCGGCCGGACCGGATGGATGAGCTGACTGTGAAGATTGAACGCCGCGAGGAGTTCAGTGCAGAAGTCTGCGTGGCAGCCGGAAGGGAACTGGGCGAGCAGATCAAGATCCATATCGGTTCAAACGCCCGGATCGAGGTTGCCGAGCCGGGAACCCTGGCCCGCTCCAGCGGCAAATTGCGCCGGGTCTACGACCTGCGCAACGAAGAACAGTAGAGGTTTCGATGTCGGTAGATGGCAGACTTGCCTCCATGCCTGCCACCCAGAATCCGCCCAAGCGCGGCAGGCCGGGTTACGACCAGGCCACCGTGCTGCGCATCGCCGTCGACGTTTTCAACAAGCATGGCTACGAGGCGACCTCAATGGGGGTGCTCGCGGAGAATCTGGGGATCAGCAAGTCCGCCATCTACCACCACGTGCCATCCAAGGGTGATCTGCTGCGGTTGGCGTTGAACCACGCGCTCAGTGGCCTCGAGGACATCCTCGTGGAACCCGGGGCTTCCACGGGCCGGGCAGACGACCGCCTGGAGTTCGTCCTCCGGCGCACGGTCGGCGTGCTGACGGAGCGGCTGCCCTTCGTCACCCTGTTGCTGCGGCTGCGTGGAAACACCGAAGTCGAGCGTGATGCGATGGAACGACGCCGCACGTTCGACCACACCATAGCCGGGCTGGTCGACGCCGCCCGCAGCGAAGGTTCCGTGCGCAGCGACATTGATCCGCGTACGACGACGAGGCTCCTGTTCGGTACGATCAACTCAATCGTCGAGTGGTACAAGCCCGGCGGCCCGCTCAGCCCGGAAAAACTGGCCGACGACGTCATCGCCATGGTCTTCGACGGCCTGCACCTGCCCGCAGCGGCGCGGAGTCACTGACGCTTCCGGCTCCATTCTTGCTGCACGGCCAAGGCCGGGACGTTCGCAGCTATGCGCTTATTGCGGATCCTCCTCCGCCAGCTGCCGGTAACGTTCCATCTGGGCGAGCCTCCGGCGGAGACTGTCACGGCGCGGTGTAGCTTCAGCGTCCGCCGGCTCCGCCGTTTGGTCGATGTGTGCCGTGCCAAACCGCCACAGCAACAAGTCATCCAGCAGCCGGTCCGGTCCCGGCGAGTAACGGTGCTGCAGGGATTTACGCACCGCGCTGATAGCGTCCGACTGCAGCACATCGACCAACTGCACTGTCATGTCGAGACCGTGGGCCGTCAGTAGCTTGGCAGCCCAACCCCAGTCGTCGTCGGCCTTGCGGTCTACGTGCGGCAGCAACATCTGCCAGACTTCCTTGATCCGGCCCGGCGTCAGGGGAACCGCCCCCTCACCGTCCTCGTCCCAGAAACCTTTGACCGTCTCGTAGCGGTCGCTCAGTTCAGAGAAGGTGGACTCAACAGTCTCCAACATCGCAGCTGTAGCGGTGAACTGGCGGTCAAAGTAAGGGGTCCAGGCCCGTGGATCCTCGGCTTTGAACCGGATATCGTGCTCGATCTCGGACCAGGCGTGAGCAAAAACGGTCCGGATCTGGCATTCGAAGAAGTAGCTTCCGTTGGGTTTGGACTGCGGGTCCAACGCCTGCTGGTACTGCCTGACGACGTCGTTCTGGATTGTCCGCAGGATCAGATGCCGGCTGGAGTAGCCGTACGTTCCCGACTCGATGCTGCCGATATCCTTCTCACGGTCCCCCCGGCAATCGAAAACGCTGCGATGCCGTTTGATCAAGTTGGCGGCCGGTCCATTCTGGGTAGACAACGTCGTGATGACGCGGACACCGACCATGTCGGTCAGGTTCTTCAGCGGATCGGTAAATTCCAGCGTGGGAATGCCACCGGGTTCCACCCTGCCGACCATACGGGACGCCTTTTCCCGGAAGGATTCCACGGTCTTGGTGCGGCTGGTGATGAACAGCGGCTGCACTTCCGCGTCTTCGAACATGCCCCGGATAAGGGATTCCATCTCGCGGGTGACGGCCTCCAGCTGCGGACGGACACGTTCGTACTCGCGCACGTTTGCTTGAACCGCTGGACGCAGTCGATCATCCAGATCGTCCCAGTTATTGGCCACACATCCTCCTCATGTCTTGAATCACCCTAGTTGTCCACAAGTTCATCGGCCAGCAGGCACCGCGGCAGCTTGCCGGGCTACGGTGGGTAAGTCCGAAGCACACTGAAGCAGGTCAGAGGGAGCGAAGCGTGGAAGAACTGTTGGTCATCCGGTCTGGAACGTTGCTGCTGGATCCAGGGTTTGCATGACCATCGCCATGTACGTATCCACCGGTTTGATGCTTCCCTTTGCCATACTGGCTGCGCACCGGTTGGCGTGGAGCTGGGCCGTCGCCGCGCTTTCGCTGATAATCGGCGCTGCTCCGCACATCTTCATCATGGGTTTCAGCCCCATCCTGGGAGTCATCGGATTATTCCCCTGACACTTCCCACGTTGTTGGTTCCCGTATTGGGTTGGTGGAAGTGGCGGCGCAACGGTCGGGGAAGGGAATCCGGCAGTATCCCGGTCCAGCGTGCAGACAGGCGTTCCTACATAATAGGCGCGACGATCCTGGTCGGCGCAGGGCTGACGGTGGCGTTGCCGATGGCCATACAAGGAGCTCTGTCCCCTGTTCCGTCAATGCAATTGCCGCTCGTGCTCATAAGTTTCCTCACGGCCGGATTGCAACTGGTGACCCTGCTGGGCTTTGCGTTCGGCGTCGTGGAGAGTTGGTGGCTGTTGCTCGCCAACAGTGCGTTGTATTTGGCCAACTTTGCGTTGAACATGGGCAGCACCATGGCCGGGATTCCCCAGCTGGGGTCCGGGCCTCCGGTGATCATGCTGATCCTGCACGGGGCTATCATCTTCTTCGCCGTAAAGGGCTACCGCACCTGGCGGACGGCATTGGCGTCCCAACGTGTCCCTGCCCCCTACGACGGCTTGCTGTAGAGGGCAGAGGAGGCGAAGGGCCCTGGATCTACTTCTCGACGAGTGTCAGCACGTCGTAGGTGGCGACGATTTCGTCATGCTGGTTGTGCAGAACGGCGTCCCAGCGGACCTCACCGTACTCTTCATCCTCACGCGGCGTGATCTGCTTGGCAGTCAGGGTCACCCGGAAGGAATCGCCTGCCGCAAGCGGCGTGATGAACCGCAGGTTCTCCAGTCCATAGTTGGCCAGGACCGGACCCGGTGCCGGCTCGACGAACAGGCCGGCGGCCCAGGACAGCAGGAGGTAGCCGTGTGCGACGATCCCGGGGAAGAAAGGATTCGCCGCGGCTGCTTCCTCGTTGGTGTGGGCGTAGAACGTATCGCCGGTCGTATTGGCAAAGGCGGTAATGTCCTCGAGCGTGACCTCCCTCAACTCCGAGGCGACAGTGTCGCCCAGCTTGAGCGTGGCGAGGTTCTTGCGGAACGGATGTTCGCCGATATTCCGGTCCGCACCCTGATGCCAGACCTGGGTAACTGCCGTCAGCATGTTCGGCGAACCCTGGATCGCCGTACGCTGCATGTGGTGGTAAACCGAACGGATACCGCCGAGCTCCTCACCGCCGCCGGCGCGTCCGGGGCCGCCGTGCACCAGGTGTGGAACGGGCGAACCGTGACCGGTCGACGTTTTCGCATCTTCGCGGTTGAGCACCAGCACGCGGCCGTGATGTGCCGCGATGCCAGTGACCAGTTTGCGGGCGGTTTCGCCGTCGTTCGTCGCCACAGTTGCCACCAGTGAGCCATTGCCCATCGCCGCCAAACGGATAGCCTCATCGACGTCGTCGTACCCGATTACCGAGGAGACCGGCCCGAATGCCTCAACATTGTGGACCTCGGGAGTTTCGGCGTCGTCGAAGGTCAGCAGCATCGGGGGGAAGAAGGCACCCTCACGGGACACGGAGACGGAGCCGTCCGCGTTCGTGATCTGCGGCTCGTCCATACTGCCCAAAGCAATGTGCCCGCCGGCGGTAACCAGCATCTCCACGCTCTTGCGCACCTCTGCCAGTTGTTCCAGGGAGGCCAGCGCACCCATCGTGACGCCTTCCGCCCTGGGGTCGCCAAGGATCACGCGCTGTTCAATCCGCTCCCGGGCGGCCTGCACGACATCGTCCATCAGGTTCCGCGGCACGATGGCGCGGCGGATGCTGGTGCACTTCTGCCCGGCCTTGACGGTCATCTCGGTGACCAGCGACTTCACGAAAGCATCGAACTCGGGCGTGCCGCGGACCGCGTCCGGACCGAGGATGGCAGCGTTCAGCGAGTCCGTTTCGGAGGTGAAGCGCACGCCGCCGAAGACGACGTTGTCGTGGCTCTTCAGGTGGTTGGCTGTTCCGGCCGAGCCGGTGAACGAGACCATGTCGCGGTAGTCGAGGTGGTCAATGATCGTCCGCGCGCTGCCGGAAATGAGTTGCAGTGAACCGGCAGGCAGGATGTTGGATTCAACAATTGACTTGACGACGGCGGCGGTCAGGTAACCGGTCGGAGTCGCCGGCTTCACGATGGTCGGCACGCCGGCGAGGAAGGCCGGCGCGAGTTTTTCGAGCATGCCCCATACCGGGAAGTTGAACGCGTTGATTTGCACTGCGACGCCGGGAATGCGGGTGTAAATGTGCTCGCCGAAGAAAGAACCGTCCTTGGAGAGCTGCTCAGCGGGACCATCAATGACGACCTGCGAATTCGGCAGCTCACGCCGGCCCTTGGAGCCGAACGTGAAGAGGACGCCGATACCACCGTCGATATCCACCAGCGAGTCGACCTTGGTGGCACCGGTCTGGGCCGAAAGCCGGTAAAAGTAGTCGCGCTGGTCGTTGAGATACTTTGCCAGTTCCTTCAGCTTCAGCGCCCGCTGGTGGAAAGTGAGCTCACCGAGGGAAGTCTGCCCAACGGTCCGGCCGTAGTGCACGGCTGCGGCGAGGTCCAATCCCTCGGTGCTCACCCTGGCAAGCAGGTCGCCGGTGCTCGCATCCCGGACTTCCGCCCCGGCTGCTGCGACATCGTCTTCCGGAGTCCACCAGGCATCCTCGACGAAACTGGGGACGGTCTCGACGGCCGTCTCGGTCGTCTCGGGGGCAAATGTAGTCATCGTTGACGGATCCTTCCAACGAAGTTCTCTTCAATGAAATGGGGCAACGCCGGCAAGTATCGGTAAACTGACCGCTCGTTCGGTAATATGTCCACACTAGCTTAACCGCCGCACTGGAGTGCTTCCAGTTACGCCTTTACAGCAACGATAACCGCCAGGAGCATTAATGGAACCCGAGTCCCCGCAATCGCCTGAACCGTGGAAGATCGTCCTGGGTGAACTCGACGAAAAAATGGGCGTGAAGGTCCTGGAGGAATCCGCCGAGCGCGTGGTTGCCACCATGCCTGTCGAGGGAAACCGACAGTCATTCGGCCTGCTGCACGGCGGCGCCTCCCTATCCTTCGGTGAAGCAATCGGCTCCTGGGCCGCCGTCATCCACGCCGGACCCGGCCGCTCTGCCGTCGGCGTCGATGTCTCGGCCACCCACCACCGCTCGGCCCGCTCCGGACTGGTCACCGGCGTCGCCACCGCTATTCATTTGGGACGTACGACGACGTCGCATGAGGTGGTCATCTACGACGAGGATGAGCGGCGGTTGTGTTCGATGCGGATCACCAATCTGATCCTCGACCGGCCGAAGCCAGGGGAAAAGGTTTAGCTTCCGCCCGGACGGGACCTGATCCAGCGTTTCAGCTGCACGGTCCTGCCACGGTGCTCCCCCTGATGGGACGACACATGTACGAATCCCGCCCGTTCCGCAACGCGTTCGCTCGGGGTATTACCGCTGACCGTTTCCAACGCCACCTTGTCGAAACCGTAGTTTAACAGCCAGTCGCTCAAGACGCGTGCCGCGAGCGTCGCAACTCCCCGGCTGCGGGCTTCCGGCAACAATACGTAGAAGATCTCCGGCTCTGGACCGTCCGACAGGCCCATGCCCGCCGTTCCCAGTGTCCCGCCGTCGAGAATCAAGGCATAGCGTGCGGCGATCCGTTGCTCGTGGCGTTGCTGAGTCCGTGAAATCCGACGGCGGGCGGCAGCTTCATCCATCTCCGCGGGGTAATACGTCCACCGCGGAACATCCGGGATCCGGCTCAGGACATACTCCAACGTCCAGTCTTCCTCAGACAGGGCACGCAACGTAAGCGCACCACTTTTCAGCTCCAGAGGCAGCGGGACGTCGAAGGGCATGGACCTATGATGCCAGTCGGACAACAAACGCCACGGAATCTACGCCGCGACGATGGAGGAAATCAGTCATAGGACCTATACCGTTTGGCGGGCAACCGGCGTATCTTGTCCTCATGATCACTCCCCTCAACTTCAACTTCGCCGTGCTGGCCCGCCTTGCCGCAGCTTCCGTCATGACCGCTGGATTCGTTGCCGGCGCCGTCGCCGCTCCTGCTTCCGCACACCCCAAAGAGACCATCGACTACGTCGCTCTTGGCGACTCCTACTCGGCGGGCATCGGTGCTGGAGTTCCCCAGGCCCCTTGCGGGGTAAGCGATTTGGGATTCGCCAGCCTGTTGGACGGGAAAAAAGCGGTTGACCTGATGGAGAACGCGTCGTGTGGCGGTGCCGTCACCACTGACATTCCTGCGCAGGCCGCCGCTCTCACGGAAGATACAGATCTGGTCACAATCACGGTTGGCGGTAACGACCTTAAATACTCCACGGTTGTCGGGATCTGTCTGGGCTTGATTCCAGTTCCAGCCGGACAGCCGGATTGCGATGGGTCGCTCATGCAGGCGGAGCTGCTTGCGGAGGGCCCACTGACACAGAGCCTGAAATCCACCTTTGCCGTGATCGCAGCTCAGGCGCCGCATGCCCACGTGGTCGTAATGGGTTACCCGCATCTCTTCTCACCCAAGTTTGATCGCCTCGGAGCAGACGCTGCCGCAGCAGAAAAGATGAATGACGCAACCACGGTTCTCAACGATGTCCTTGAATCTGCAGCGGATAATGCTGATTTTCAGTATGTGGATGTGACGAAGGAGTTCCGGAACCATGGGATCGGTGCTCCGGACCCGTGGATCCATGGCGTCTTCGCTGATGCGGCTCTCCACCCCACGGCGGAGGGCTACAAGAAGGGATACTTCAAAGCCTTCAAGAGCGAGGTGCAGCTCAGCAAGATCCAGAAGAAGTCCCACTCATACAAATAGGCGTGCCCTGATCGTCTGAAGTTCCGCCGTGGTGAGCCCCGCATCCAAAAGGTACCGTTCGACGTCGAATCCGGCCATCAACTGCCGCATCGCCGTGGTCCGTTGCTCCAAAGCTGCCGTCAACTCCGGTTCGTCGCGCGGTGATTCCTTGGGGTGCGTGGATGCCCTGAAGTACTCATTCACATCGCGGACGCTCAGTTCGTAGTCGACGACGATATCGTCATGCTCGACGCCGGCGAGTAACAAAAGCATCATGGTGATCATGCCTGTCCGGTCGCGCCCGCCTGCGCAGTGGAAGACGATGGCACCGTCCTGGACATCAGCCATAGCGCGGAACACAGCCGCGAACTTCTCCGGCCAACGGCGCAGATTCTCCATGTAGTACTCGGGTGAATCGAGATAGGGTCCGCAGATTCGCATGAACTCCGGATCGGATTGGTCCTCCGTCGGACAGCTCACGACGGTGAGCGCAGGCAGAGCGTCCTGATTGATCACCGGGTCGGTATCCCGGCGGGTACGCTCCTCCTCGTTACGCAAGTCGACGATGGTGCGGACACCGGCGTCGTACAACTGTTGCCAGCCCAAGTCGGTCAGGCACTCAAGCCGGGCCGTGCGGTAAAAGGTGCCAAACGCCGTCGTACCCATTGCTGTGCGCAGACCGCCGAGGTCCCGCGCGTTGAAAATTCCGTCCCAGGTGACGATTCGTTCCATCGGCACAGTTAAGCATGTTTACGGAAAAATGTCGGGGATACATGCCATGATCGAACCATGGCCGAACGCTTAATGCTGCTTGATACTGCATCTTTGTACTTCCGCTCGTTCTACGGTGTGCCCACGAAGGTACGTGCACCCGACGGGACTCCGGTCAACGCCGCGCGCGGACTGCTGGACATCATTGCCAAGCTGGTCAACGATTTTGAGCCGACGCATCTGGTCGCATGCTGGGACGACGACTGGCGGCCGCAGTGGCGGGTGGATTTGATTCCGAGTTACAAGGAGCACCGTGTCCAGGAGGTCGTGCCAGGCGGCGTGGACGTTGAGGAGACACCGGAAGAACTGGTTGCACAGATTCCACTCATCCGCGAGGTGCTGGACAAGCTCGGCGTGACGGTGCTCGGCGCGGCACAACATGAGGCCGACGACGTGATTGGCAGTCTCGCCAGCCAGGCGCAGATGCCGGTCGACGTCGTTACCGGTGATCGGGATCTGTTCCAATTGGTCGATGACGAGACGCAAGTCCGCGTCATTTACACCGCCCGGGGAATGAGCCGGCTGGAGGTCCTGACGGACGACGTCGTGAGGTCAAAGTACGGCGTGGCCGCGCACCAGTATGCCGATTTCGCCGCGCTGCGGGGAGACAATTCGGACGGGCTTCCGGGCGTCGCGGGAGTGGGCGACAAGACCGCCGCCGGCCTGCTGCAGGAACATGGCAGTCTCGCCCGGATCATCGCGGCTGCGGAGGAACACTCGCCCGAACTATCCCGGTCCGTCCGTGCGAAGATCACCGCCGCCGAGGACTACCTCAAGGTGGCGCCGACGGTGGTGGGCGTTGTGCGGGATCTCGACTTCGGTTCCTTCGACGCACGGATCTGTCCGTTGCCCGCGGACCGGCTGGCCGACGTCGAACGTCTTGCCGAAGAACACGGGCTCGGCGGCTCCATGAAACGGGCACTGCACGCCTTGGGAACTGAAGCGTGAGTGGCGCCGGATGATGCATCGGATCGCGCTTGGAATCCTGGTCCGCGACGGACGCGTGTTGCTGTGCCACCGCTCCCCCGCCCGTAAGTGGATTCCGAACGTTTGGGACTTCCCGGGCGGGCATATCGAGAAGGGCGAAACCGGTCAAGAGGCGCTGATCCGGGAGCTGTGGGAAGAGCTCGCCATCTCGGCCACCGTCCACACCAGCGAACCGGATTTCACCACGACCGGCGAGGATGTGGAACTTTCAGCGTGGATCATCCGGGCGTGGGAAGGCACCGCCACCAACACGGTCCCGGAGGAGCACGACGACGTCGCCTGGGTGACGCTGGCAGAGGCCACGATGCTTCAACTGGCCGACGAGAAAGTCCTCGAGTGGATCACGCTCGTGCTCGAGGAGTAGGAATCCTCAGCTTTCCCAGGTGAAGAAGCCTTGTCCGGTTTTGCGGCCGAGCTCGCCGTTGGCGACCTTGTCGCGGAGGATCTGCGGCGGCGTGAAGCGGTCGCCGAGGGTGGAAGCGAGGTATTCGGCGATGCCGAGCCGCACGTCAAGGCCAACGATGTCGGTGGTTTTCAACGGGCCGACGGGGTGCTTGTAGCCCAGTGTCATGGCGGCGTCGATGTCCTGGGCTGAGGCGACGCCGTCTTCGACCATCCGCATGGCCTCCAGCGCGATGGCGACGCCGAGGCGGGAGGAGGCGAACCCAGGTGCGTCATTGACGACGACGGGTGTCTTCTTCAGCGCTTCGATCCACCCGGTGGACGCATCGGCGAGTTCCGGTGAGGTTTGTTTTCCCAACACGACTTCGACGAGCAGCGAGGCCGGGACCGGGTTGAAGAAATGCAGGCCGCAGAACCGGTCCGGGCGTTCGAGCTTGCCGGCCAGTTTGTCCACCGACAACGACGAGGTGTTCGTGGCCAGGTAGGCCTGAGCGGACAGCTGAGCCTCGACCCGGGTCAGCGCCTCGGTTTTGAGGTCGAAGTCTTCCGGCACAGCCTCGACGACCAAACCGGCCGCGGCGAAGGACGCGTAGTCGGTCGAGACCGTCATTCGGGCCTTGAGATCGTCGAGGGACTCCGCCGTCGTTCCCTTCTCCACGCTCTTGGCCAGCGAGGCATCCAGCCGCTCAGTGGCGGCGTCGGCTGCTGCCTGATCGCGTTCGACGACGACGACAGTCGCCCCTGCCGTGCAGAACGCATGGGCAATACCGGCGCCCATGCGTCCACCACCGAGCACGCCGACGTGTTCGGGAACGGTGTGGCCGGTGCTGCCGGAAACGGGGTGCGTCATTACTTCTTCTTCCTGTCCAGAAATTTCTGCATGCGGTCGAACTTGGCCTCGGACTCGAAGAGCACGGCCTGGGCCAGCTGGTCGATCACCGGATGCGACTCCGCCGGGGCGGAGAACACGGATTTGGTGATCCGGGTGGCGAGCCGGTCCTGCTTGCCGATCCGGTCCGCCAGAGCATTCGCGGCGTCGATCAGTTCGTCGGGTTCATGGATTGCCGTGATCAGATGCACCGCGAGGGCTTCCTCGGCGGTGAGGATCCGCCCGGCGAGCAGGATTTCCTTGGCCACGGGTTCGCCGACCAGTTCCTTCAGCCGCCAGGAAGCGCCGGCCGCGGCGAGGATACCCAGGCCGGTCTCCGGGTTGCCGATCTTCACCGACGGCGTACCAATCCGGAAGTCCGCGGCGTAGGCGAGCTCCGCTCCCCCGCCCAGGGCGTAGCCGTCGAGGGCGGCGATCACGGGCATCGGCAGGTCCGCGATCCTGGCGAACAAAGTGGAGTTAATGCCCGCCAAGGCATCATCCCGGCGTCGCTCCCGCAACTGGGCGATATCCGCTCCGGACGCAAAAACACCATGCGCACCCGAAAGGATCAACGTCTTCGGATCCGCCTCCAGCACCGCGCAGACCTCGTGCAGCTCATCGATCATCGTCTGGTCAATGGCGTTGCGGACCTCGGGCCGGTTCAACTGCACATGGACCCGGTCCGGGCGCTCCTCGACCAGCAACGTCTGGAAAGCACCGCCGTCGAACGCTCCCGCTCCTGACGCCGCCGCTGTTACTGCTGACGCCGCCGCTGTTGCTGGTGACGCCGGTGCTGTGGGGGAATCGTCGTTGCCGGCGGCCACTAGACGCGCTCGATCAGCATCGAGGTACCCTGCCCGACTCCGACACAGAGCGTGGCCAGACCGGTCTTCGCATTCTCACGCTCCATCCGGCCCAACAAGGTAATCGCGATCCGCGACCCCGACGAACCAAGCGGGTGGCCGGTCGCAATCGCGCCGCCGTCGCGGTTGACGATCTCCTCATCGAGGCCAAGACGGCGGATCACACCCAGCGACTGGGTCGCGAAAGCCTCATTCAACTCCACCGCACCAAGATCATCGACCGACTTCCCAGTCCGGGAAAGCACCTTCTCCGTTGCAGGAACCGGGCCCAACCCCATAACCTCCGGCGCAACACCGGCGGAAGCACCATCCAGAATCCGGGCGCGGGCCTTCAAACCAAGCTTTTCGACGGCGGCCTCGCTGGCAATGATGATCGCGGACGCGCCGTCATTGAGTGAACTCGCGTTGCCGGCCGTGACAATACCGCCGGGCTTAACCACTGACCGAAGCTTCGAGAGCGTCTCCATCGAAGTATCCCGGCGCGGGCCCTCATCAACCTCGACCAGGCCCTTCTTCGTCTCCACCCCGACAATTTCCGGGGCAAGTCGTCCGGCGTCGATCGCGTCAACGGCACGCTGATGCGATCGCAGCGCAAACGCATCCGCGTCCTCGCGGGTGATGCCCTCGACCTCGGCAACCTCCTCTGCCGTTTCCGGCATCGCGAACGTCGTTTTGTCCTGGGACTGGAAGACCGGATTGGTGAAACGCCAGCCAATCGAAGTGTCATAAATTTCGCCCGGCTTCGCAAAGGGCTTCTCCGGCTTCGCCATTACCCACGGCGCCCGGCTCATCGACTCCACACCACCGGCAACGACAATATCCGCCGCTCCCGACTTCACCATGTGGGAGGCCATAATGATCGCCGACAGGCCCGAAGCGCAGAGCCGGTTTACCGTAATACCGGGAATTGAATCAGGGAACCCGGCCAGCAGCGTCGCCATCCGCGCCACATTCCGGTTCTCCTCACCGGCACCATTGGCATTACCGAGGATGGCTTCTTCGATCAACCCAGGATCGACGCCGGCACGCGAGACGGCCTCCTTCAGCACCAACGCCGCCATATCATCCGGGCGCACGCTCGACAGCGCTCCACCATAGCGACCAACAGGGGTACGAACCCCACCAACCAGAAAAGCCTCAGGCATGCGAACTCTCCGTATCCGGGAAAAGATTGACGCGGAGCATCCGCAACGCGCCCTAATATTACTGACCGTTCGTTCTATAAAGAATCCCACGCAGGCGCGGCCCGGTCAACTGGAACACTTAGCCACAGAGTTCCACACCCGGCACAGTCACCCAAACTGCTACGGCGATAGGCTGTAACGGTGACCACACCACCTGATAGCCCGAAATCACCGCGCCGCACCGGCTGGTTATGGCGCTATGGACCGCTGATCGGCGCCGGCTTCCTGACCGGAATCATCTTCAGCCTGATTCAGGCACCGGACAAGTCCATTTTGACCTGGATCCTCATCGTCCTCGGAGCCGTCGCCGCCACCGTGCTGTGGACCACTGGTATCCGCCGCTATTCAGGTGGGGTAACTAAGGACAAAAACTGACCTGAATACTCTGGTCCATGCCGCCAAGCGGTTCTAGTCTCGATTCATGACCTACAACATTCAAGTCACAGTGGATTGCCAAAACCCGCACAACCAGGCCGATTGGTGGGCGGAAACGCTCGGCTGGACGGTGGAACCGAGCGACGAGGCCTTCATCCGGTCCATGATCGAGCAGGGCTACGCCACCGAGGCGGACACCATGGTGCACAACAACCACTTGGTGTGGAAGGACGGCGCGGCCATCTGCCCCGCGGAACAGGTTGGCATGAAGCCACGGCAGCGGATCCTCTTCCAGCCGGTCCCGGAGTCGAAAACCGTGAAGAACAGGATTCACTTGGACATCAACCTCGACGGCGATGACAAGGACGCGCTACGGGCCGGCCTCGAACAACGTGGTGCGACGTTCCTGTACCAGGCGAACCAGGGACCGCACGTCTGGTACACGATGAAGGATCCGGAGGGCAACGAGTTCTGCATCGGCTGAGCCGGAGCGCCGCGGCGGACCGCCCCAGCTCAAACGCGGACCGCCCCACAATCTCCTCCGCGGCACAGATACACTCGACGGGTGACTGCAGAACTTCCCACCCAGGTTTCAGATATCTTCGATCCGCAGCGTTGGCGGGTGGTTTCCGGCTTTGAAGACTTCCAGGACATCACCTACCACCGGCAGGTCCACCGTTCAGCCACTGCGGAGGCAACAGCTGGGAGTATCGACGGCGGCTTCGATGGGAGCGGGTCCGACGGCGGCAGGTCTTCCAGCGTGCAGGATCTCCCGACCGTCCGCATCGCCTTTAACCGCCCCGAGGTGCGTAACGCCTTCCGGCCCGGGACAGTCGATGAACTCTACCGGGCCCTCGATCACGCCCGGATGACTCCCGACGTCGGGACCGTATTGCTCACCGGCAACGGCCCCAGCGCCAAGGACGGCGGCTGGGCATTTTGTTCCGGCGGTGACCAGCGGATCCGCGGCCGTGATGGTTACCGCTACGCGGAGGGAGAGACCCAAGAGACCGTCGATCCAGCACGGGCCGGACGGCTGCATATTCTGGAAGTCCAGCGCCTGATCCGCACCATGCCGAAGGTGGTTATCGCCGTCGTCAATGGTTGGGCCGCGGGCGGAGGCCACAGCCTGCATGTAGTCGCCGACCTGAGTATCGCTTCGAAGGAATATGGCAAGTTCAGGCAGACAGACGCCACGGTCGGTTCATTCGACGCCGGTTATGGTTCGGCCCTCCTCGCCCGGCAGATCGGACAGAAAGCCGCCCGGGAAATCTTCTTTCTGGCCCGCGAATATTCCGCGGACGACATGCACCGGATGGGCGCTGTGAACGAAGTCGTCGAGCATGCACGTTTGGAGGAGGTCGCCCTCGAATATGCCGCTGACATCGCGAAACAGTCCCCGCAGGCCATCCGGATGCTCAAATTCGCCTTCAACCTGCCCGACGACGGCCTGGCCGGCCAGCAGGTCTTCGCCGGCGAGGCGACGCGGCTGGCATACATGACCGACGAAGCCGTTGAGGGCAAGGAAGCCTTCCTGGAAAAACGGGACCCGGACTGGTCCAACTTCCCGCACTACTTCTGAATTCCCTGATTCCTTCCACACTTCCAGCTCCGGACTCCCCACATTTCCGGCTCCTTCCAGAGAAAGCAGGGACGACGCACATGGATATCCTTCCGATCCATACCCCCGCCGGCTTCAATCCGCTGGACCTGCTCAAGCCGCTGGCGGCTGTGCTCGCCGGCGAGGGACCCGTCGTCGCGCCCTACGCCACGGACGAGCCGCCGGCCAACCTGTTATCCGCCCTTTCGGACAGCTCCAGCAATGGATCGTCTCCCACCTCCAGCAACGGGGCCGCCCCGGCCACCGGCAACGGAGCCACCCCCGGAGAACGTCCGGAACCAATCGGAGCGCCGTCGGACACCGGCGTCATCATCAGCACGTCCGGCTCCACCGGCCAGCCGAAGCAAACCATGCTGTCCGTCGAATCGCTCGCCGCCTCCTCCATGGCCACCGCTTTCACACTGCGGGGCGAAGGTCAGTGGTTGTCGGCGCTGCCGGTGCACTATGTTGCGGGCCTGCAGGTCCTGGTCCGTTCGCTCTACGCTGGAACCAAACCCGTGGTGATGGACACGTCCGAGGGCTTCGACACGGATGCTTTCACCTATGCGGCCGAGGAAATGACCGACCACCACCGCTACGTTTCCCTTGTGCCCACCCAACTGCACCGTCTGCTCGATTCGCCGGATCCGTCCACCATGTCGGCGCTTCGGCGGTTCAACGCCATCCTGCTCGGGGGCGGACCAGCCAACCCTGATCTGCTCGGGGCCGCGGCTGCAGAGGGCCTCAAGGTGGTGACGACCTACGGGATGAGCGAAACCTGCGGCGGTTGCGTCTACAACGGCCGGCCAATCGAAGGGGTGAAAATCAGGCTCGAGGAAGACCGGATCTGGCTCGGCGGCGACGTCGTGGCCAGCGGCTACCTCAACCAGCCCGAACTCACGCGCGCGCATTTCCGTGAAGAAGACGGGACCCGCTGGTACATCACCGACGATCTGGGCGAGTTCTACGACGACGGCAAGCTGCGGGTCCTCGGCCGGATGGACGACGTCGTCATCACCGGGGGACTGAAAATCTCCGCCAACTCGGTCCGCGAAGCAATAGAAGCGGTCGACGGCGTCGATTCCGCTTTCGTGGCCGGGATAGAAAGTGCCGAATGGGGGCACGTGGTGGCTGCCGCCGTCGTTGCTTCTCCGGCAAATCAGGATGCTGTTTCAGCTGCCGTGCGCCGCGACGTTGCAGCCGAAGCCGTGCCCAAGGTCATCCAATTCGTGGCCGAACTGCCCACCCTGCCCACCGGCAAACCCGACCGGCAACAGCTGATCCGCATGTTGGAGGAATCAGCACGCGGTCATAGGGGAGAATAGAACGTCGTTCCGCCGATCGGATGAGGAGATGAACTGTGGCCACTGCCGGTCAATGGATTGAAGGAGCGCGCCTTCGCACACTGCCGATGGCGGTAGCGCCGGTGATGATTGGCAGTGCGGCGGCGTTCGAGCTGGGATCCTTTCTGCTGCTGAACGCCATCCTGGCCCTGCTCGTCGGCGTACTGATGCAGATCGGGGTGAACTATGCCAACGACTACTCCGACGGCATCCGCGGTACCGATGACCACCGGGTGGGGCCACTGCGGCTGACCGCCTCCGGCACGGCGAGCGCCAAGGCGGTCAAGACTGCCGCCTTCATTTGTTTTGGTGCCGCATTGGTCGCCGGACTGATCCTGATCGTGCTCTCGCAGGCCTGGTGGCTACTGCTGGTCGGCGTGGCCTGTGTACTCGCCGGATGGGGCTATACCGGCGGCGCCAATCCGTACGGCTATCTCGGCTTGGGCGACGTCTTCGTATTCGTCTTCTTCGGTCTGGTGGCCACGCTCGGAACCACGTATACGCAGGCTGGCCAGGTAAGCCTGCCATCATTCATCGGCGCGGTCGGCACCGGAGTGATCGCGACGGCGCTGCTGATGGCAAATAATGTGCGTGACATTCCCACTGATATCGAGGCCGGCAAACGCACCCTCGCCGTCCGGTTGGGTGACGACGCCGCCCGCATCAGCTACGTGATGATGCTGGCATTGGCGATCTTCCTGCCATTGGTGCTGGTGGAAGACCATCCATGGATCCTGATCGTGCTGCTGGCCGGACCGATCTGTCTGATGCCCAGCTGGCTGATGCTCAAGGGCAAGCGGCGCAAGAGCCTGATTCCGGTACTCAAGCAGACCGGGCTGATCAACCTCGCTTATAGCGCGCTGTTCAGCCTTGGCCTGGTGCTCTCAGTAGTGCTGGCCTGACGTCTTAGTCCCGCCTGCGGGGCGGGGCTTTGGGACGGTAATCAGGGTTGGCTTCCGAAAACGAATCCTCGGCCTCAGCATCCTTGCGTTCCGTCGCCGTCCGGATAGGCGGGGCACTCCCGCTGAACCGGAATTGTATGGACGCGGCTGCCTCATCGCGCATCTTGGTCAGGAACAGGAAGCTGATGCAGAACGCAATGATCACCGCCACTATTGCGGAGAAAATCCAGCCGAGTCCCAGCCATAAACACAGGATCAGCACTGCTGCCGTAATTCCGAGCCGGACTGCGGTGTACTTGAAGAATGCCACGCCTCAAGTTTACCCGCTTCGGCTCTTCCAGACCTACATAGTAGAAGCGTACGAGGTAGCTCACATCTCGATTAGAATGGATACATGCCGCGCGTAATACTAGCCATCTTTCTGATCGCACTGATCGTCTATGCCGCGATCGACTGCATCACGGCGGATTCCAAACATGTCCGCGGCGTACCCAAGTCAGCGTGGATCGCCATCATCATCCTGCTGCCGTTGCTCGGGGCCCTCCTCTGGTTCTTCCTCGGCCGGCCCAAACAGTATTCGCCGCCGGAACAGGCCCGACGCCATCCCACCGCGCCCGACGATGACCCGAACTTCCTCCGCAATCTGGAAACCCGGCGTCGGCAGCAGCAGAAGGAAGCCGAGCTGAAGGCGCGCGAGACGGAACTGAAGAACCGCGAGAAGCGCTACGACGAAGACGGTAAAGACACCAAATAACGTTTCCTCCGCCGCCTTCGCTGATCTGAGGACGGCTTCGACAGCCTCGCGCCTTTCCCGCCGCCTCGCTCAGCGCCTGGATGTTCCCGCTCCTTGTCGTACTGAAGCTGCCGCTTGCGATTCGAGGCCCGCACCGGCTCCAGCCATCACCCCACTCTTGGGACAGATATCGCTGTGGATAACTGCATTAGGTGGGCCGCGTCGTCAGACAATGGCGTACATGAAGGTGCCCGCCGATCTGCCATTGAGACTCTCCACCGGGCCCTTTTCCACTACCGAGGCTGAACGACTCGGGATCAACCGTCAGAGAACCAGGGCCGATGACCTAATCAGTCCTACTAACGGGGTCCGCCTCCCGGTTGGCATTGCCGAGGATGTGAAATCGAGAGCGCATGCGTACGCAATCGCAGCGCCGAACGCCGTCGTCAGCCATACGACAGCGGCACTGCTCTGGGGTTTCCCACTGCCCTTGAGCATCGAGCAGGATGATGTCATCCACCTCAGTTTCGGCGATGGAAGCCGCGGTTGTAGGCGCCGTGGCGTCAAGTGCCATCGGATACAGCTAGGGCCCGGGGACACCGTTCAGGGCCGGTTGTTTACAGCCACCTCGCCAGAGCGGACGTGGATCGACCTTGCCTCCGTGCTCAGCTTGGACGAGTTGATCATTGCCGGAGATTATCTCGTCCGCCGACGGAATCCGCTCAGCACCATGGACGCCCTAAGGAACCATGTCGGACAGACGCCAGACCGCAGGGGCATAGTCTCAGCCCGTAAGGCGCTTGGATGGATCCGTCCCCGTACCGACTCCGCGAAGGAGACCGAACTGCGGCTGCTCCTCGTTCGCGCAGGCTTGCCGGAACCGTCCATCAATGTGGCCATTCAGGATGAACGGGGTGACTGGGTACAGGATCCGGACATGAGTTACCAGGATCTGAGGATAGCCATGCAGTACGACGGGGGCCACCACATTACCGAAATGCAGCGCAGATCCGACATACTGCGTGACGACCGGGCTGCAGAACTGGATTGGCTCGTTCTGAAGTACAGCCAGCTCGACCTGAAGCCCCTCGGGAACGGTGAACCATCAGCTGTGACGAAGACCCGCCGGGCCCTGCTAAACCGCGGCTGGGCGCAGAACCATGCGGCCTAGGGAACAGCGGTGGAAGAAGACACCTCGGCTCAACCCTGGCCTACCAGCATGATTGACCACCAACGTCGATTGAGTGGGCACTAATGGTTGTTTTGCGGCATCAGAACAACCATTAGTGCCCACTCAGTCCGGAAAGTGCAAACGTTCCGGGAAGTGAAAACAGGTCGGGAGATGAAAACGGCCTGGTGTTACCGGCCCCGGGAGGTGCTAGATTCCAGAGTAGGAGTGCAGCCCGGAGAAGAATACGTTGACGATGGCGAAATTGAAGATGATGCACAGGTAGCCCACGATGCACAGCCATGCCGCACGCGTTCCGGTCCAGCCCCGTGTGGCCCGCGCGTGCAGGTATCCGGCGAAAACGACCCAGATGACGAACGTCCATACTTCCTTGGTGTCCCAGCCCCAGTACCGGCCCCAGGCCTCCTCGGCCCAGATGGCTCCGGCCATGAGCGTGAACGTCCACAGTACGAATGCCACGGCGTTGATCCGGTAGGCGAGGTTTTCCAGGCTCAGAGACGCCGGAACACGGCGCATGAAATCCATCCCGGGAGTTTGACCGGCGGCCAGAGCGGCTTCACGGCGGGCCTGCATCAGCTGCAGGACGGACATCGAGAAGGTCAGCGTGAACAATGCCGAAGAGGTGACAGCCACCGAAACGTGGATGATCAGCCAGTAGCTTTGCAGCGCCGGAACGAGGTTCCCGACAGGGGTGGGAAAACCGATGGTGGCGGCACAGAGCATGATCAGCACCAGGCCGAGCACGAACGTTCCCAGGAAGCGCAGATCCCGGCGGGTCAGCGTCAGCAGGAAGATCCCCGCCACCACCAAGGCACCGGTCGTGCAGAACTCATACATGTTCCCCCACGGCACGCGCCCGGCAGCAATTCCACGGCTGAGGACGGCGGCAAGATGCACCACGAACGCGAGGACCGTGACGGCAACACCGATCCGGGCGGGAATGCGTCGTTCCTTGGTGTATTCCATCGAGTCGCCGGCGACCGTATCGGTGACTCCCGCTCCGCGGGCGGATCCGATCCGTGCAACGCGGTCGGCCGGTCCGGTCAGTCCTTCGTACCGCGGCTCGCTCCCGACGGCGCCGGCAGCCATGGCGGGGACTTTCGCCGTCGTACCTTCCCGCGCGTTGTCAGCCGCGGGGGCCTCGGCGTCACCGGATCCAGCGGCGGCACGTTGGGCGGCTGCACGCTGGTCGACGGCCTCGAGCGTCTTGCTGCTGCTCGCCATGTCCCACGCGAATCCAAGGAACGCGACCAGATAGGTCAGCGCCGCCAACAGCATGAACAGCTCGCTGTATTCGCCGAGGGCTTCGTTGATTCCCATTACTTTTCCTCACGTACATCGTGTTGTGGCAGGTCATTTCCGGCAGATTCGCCGGTACTTCCCGCTGTGGTCTGAGCCAGCCACTTCTTATTGAACAGGGTCCGCAGCGATTTTTGCTCACCCTCAAGCCGGTAATCCTCACCGCGGGCCAGCAGACCGTATTCCACCATTGTGCGCCCATCCTCGTGGGTGCCCGCGCGGACCCAGGCACGCCGGCGTCCAATGAACAACGACATGATCAGGCCGAGCAGCGCCAGCGATGAGGTGATCAGGGCGGCGAGCTTTGCCGGGTCATGGTGAATATCCAGGGCGACGTACCGTTTCAGTCCGTCGAAGGAGATCGATCCCTTGCCTTCGGGCAACTCGTACGTTTCGTTCGCCCGCAGGACGATACCGCCTGAATCGAGCTGCCGGCCGTTGAGCTGATTGAGCTCGGACACGTCCAGCGCGTAGACGTTCTTCGGATCCCCTCCGTCGAGGCCGAGATCGCCGTAGTAGGAGTCGAGCAGCAGCTGTGGGTTAAGCGGATCAGGATCGCTCGCGATGGTTCGTCCGTCCTCCCCGACGACGGCGGTCGGCAGGAACAGCCCGACGAAGCCCAGCTGCGAGGGCTTCGCATCCGGGGCTTTGATCACGATGCTGGAGGTGTATGCGCCGTCGCTGGGAACCGAGACCACCGGACCCTGGTAGGCGATATTGCCATTACCGCCGCGCACCGTGACCACCGGCGCATAGCCGTTGCCGACCAGGTAAACGCTGGTGCCGCCGATCGTGAGCGGTTCGTTGACCTTGAGGACCTGCTTCTGCGGCTCGGCGCCGGGAGCAGGCGTGGTGGTCATCTTCGCCGTGAAACTCAACGGCTGACCGTAGTTGGCCTCCGACTGCCGTTCGAACTCCACATTGAAATC
The DNA here is from genome assembly GCF_054511255.1 of Arthrobacter monumenti. Classification (NCBI taxonomy): domain Bacteria; kingdom Bacillati; phylum Actinomycetota; class Actinomycetes; order Micrococcales; family Micrococcaceae; genus Arthrobacter; species Arthrobacter monumenti. The sequence continues at coordinate 296,966 of NZ_JBTNCY010000005.1, forward strand.
GTCGAGCCGGAGCGAGTACGGATCCAGCTGACCCTTATCGAAATTCGCGCCCGGTTCGAACGAGTCGTAGCCGACCAACGTGTTGACGAAGGTCTCGCCCTCGACGATGATTTTCTGCCCGCTGTACCCAAACAGCCCGCCAATCGCGACCGAGAGCAGCACTCCGATCAGCGCGGTGTGAAAGAGCAGGTTCCCGACTTCCTTCATGAAGCCCCGCTCGGCCCCCACGGAAGGGCGTGCGCCGTCGAAATCCCGCGTATCGACCCGGTAGCCGCGCTTTTTCAGTATCGCCGCAGCATCCTGAATAGCGGACGACGCCGAGACCCCGGCATCCGCTGGAATGGCCAGCGCTCCGTAGTGCGGCAGCCGCGAGAGCCTCCGCGGGGTGCGCGGCGGCTGCGAACGCATCGCCTTCGCATGCTGTGCGGTCCGCGGAATCACGCAGCCGATCAGCGAGATGAACAGCAGCAGGTAAATCGCCGAGAACCAGACGGAGGAATACACGTCGAACAGCTGGAAACGGTCCAGCCACGGCCCGGATACGGGATTGTCTTCGATGTACTGGGTGACGACGGAGGGATTGGCCGGCCGCTGCGGGAAGAGGGAACCCGGGACCGCTGCCACCGCCAGCAGCAGGAGCAGAAACAGCGCCGTGCGCATACTCGTCAGTTGGCGCCAGACAAATCGGATCGTGCCAAAGAAACCAAGGGCAGGGAGTACGACGTCGTTATGGCCGCCGCCTTTGCCCCCACCATTGCCGCGGCCCTTGCCACCGCCATTACCACCGCCGGCTGAGCCGCCACCGCAGTCGCGGCCCGAGCCCTCGGCGCCGGCAGCGTGGGCACCGCTCTTCAGCTCTTCGTCCTGAACAGATTTGCTCATCAGATCGGCAACCTTACTTCATTGGCAAACCAGTCCTGCAGCTGCGACACCCAGGCTCCCCACAGCCCCGTCACCATCAAGAGACCGAGCACAATCAGCAGTCCGCCGCCGAAGCGCTGCAACGCAAGCCGGTGCCGGCGGAAGAAGTCCAGCGCCCCCATCCCGCGGCGCACGCCCAGCGCGATCAGCAGGAACGGCACGCCCAGGCCGAGGCAGTAAATAAAGGTCAGGAAAGCCCCCCGGGTGGCACCGGCGCCATCCGAGAAGGCGAGAGCCTGGACAGCGGACAGTGTCGGTCCAATACACGGAGCCCAGCCCAGCCCAAAGGTGATACCCAGCAGCGGCGCGCCCCACAGGCCGGCCGGTGCCTTGGAATGGACTTTTGCCTCCTGCTGGAACCAGGACAGACCGCCCATGAAAACGACGCCCATCAGGATGACCAGCACACCAAGCACCTGTGTCACCCAAGCCTGGTCGGAGCTTTGCAGCCACGCCCCGAGGTGCCCGAAAATGGCACCGATCAACACGAACACAACGGAAAAACCGAGAACAAACAGCCCTATTCCGGCCAGCATCCGTCCACGCTTCTGCTGTTCAAGGTCGACGCCGGTCAGCCCGCTGACGTACCCCAGGTAACCGGGCACAAGCGGCAGCACACAGGGCGAGGCAAAGGAGACCAGACCCGCCAGTAACGCCACCGGAACGGCGAGGAGCATGGATCCGCCGAGCACGGTCTCGGCGAACGGGTTGGCCGCCGCGGGAACCGATATACCGGTCAGGGCGGCAGAGAGGGTGGCCGGATTCACTCTTACGCAGCCAACGCGTCTGTGATCAGGGAGTCCAGAGTGCTCTTGTCGGCAACACCAAGGATCCTCGCCGCGACCCGGCCTTGCTTGTCCAGCACGATGGTCGTGGGCACAGCCTGCGGCGGCACATATTCGGTCATAGACAGCAGCACTCCCCCGTCCTGGTCGTTGATGCTGGGATACTTGATGCCGAAATTCCGCTCAAAGGCCTGGGCAGTGGCTTTGCTGTCACGAAGATTGACGCCGAAGAACTGGGCGCCGTCGTCCTTGTGTTTTTTGTACAGGGCCTTCAAATCGGGCGCCTCCAGCCGGCATGGTGCACATGCGGCGTACCAGAAGTTCAGGACCGTGACCTGGCCCGTCCAGTCCTCCGAGTTGACGGTGCTGCCGTTATACAGCTCCGCCTCCAGCTCGACCGGTTCACCCCGCGTTTCCGGCGCGTATTCGGTAACCGACCCGTCGCCGGCTATGTAGTTCTTGTTGTCCCCGGCCGCGGCCTGCTGGGCAAGCGGATCCTCCGCAGCGCAAGCGGTCAACGGCAAGGAAAGCGCCAGTACGACGGCCGCCAGGCGCGCGGCTACGCGGCCCTTACCCGGGCGCTTGTGCTGTGGATCAGGCATTCTCACGGCGTCTTTCGTCGCTTTCATCGCTGCAGTGCTGTCAATTCTACAACGCGTAGTACAAGCATTATGCTCCCGGAATATTTGCAGCACCTGGGAGGAGGTCGGCCGCCGGCTCACTGTAGTCGACGTCGACAATGGTTTCGTCGTCGAAAGTCAACGACGTTATGGATGCTAGCGCGCAGGTACGGCGCCGCGGATCGTGCCACAGCCTGCGCTTTTCCGCCGCCCGCCGGGTCACCCAGATTGGAAGCTGGTGGCTGACCATTACGGCTTCGGCCCCGTCGCCGCCAAGTTCAACCGCGCGGGCGCGAGCTTCCTCAACGGCCTCCATCACGCGCTCGACCTGGTCCTTATAGGGCTCACCCCAGGACGGTTTCATGGGATTTACCAGATGCCGCCAATGTTTGGTGTGGCGCAGTTCCGCCCGGGTGACCGCCATGCCTTCGAACCGGTTCTTGGCCTCGATAATACGGTCGTCGGTCACCACGTCCAGGCCAAGCATCTCCGCCGTCGGCGCCGCTGTTTCCTGCGCACGGGTCAAGGGGGACGAAACAATGTAGACGATGTCGGAACCGGCATCCGAGCGCTTCTTGAATTCGTCAGCGGCACGTTCAGCCATCTTGCGGCCCAACTCGGACAGATGGAACTCGGGAAGGCGTCCGTACAGCAACCGGTCGGGGTTGTGGACTTCGCCGTGGCGGAGCATGTGAACGATGGCGCGGGACATGCCTTCCAGTTTCTCAAAGTTCGCACCTATTCACGAACCGCAGACTCCGGACCGGCTTCAGATGTCGGACGGATCACCAACTTCGGCAAAATATCTCCGCCAATTCGGAATAAAAGATGCATATGCATGCTTTTACCCTGTGATGGCGAGGAGAACGACGCCGGCACACCGCTTGCCGTTATCGCTCACCTTGAAAAATAAGCAGTTTCAAAAGGAGAAAATTATGTCTGTCCCCACCGGTTTGACCGCAGGAACCTGGACCCTTGATGGATCCCACAGCGAGGTTGGCTTCACCGTCCGCCACGCCGGCATCAGCAAGGTCCGTGGACACTTCGACGACGTCGACGCCTTCCTTGAGGTCGGCGAGACTCTTGACCGCTCGCGGATCAAGGCCACCGCTAAGGTTGCGAGCTTCAGCTCCAAGGACGCCAACCGCGATGCCCACGTCAAGGGCGAGGACTTCTTCGACGCAGAGAAGTACCCGGAGATGACCTTCGTCGCCACGGACGTCGCAGGTTCCGGCGAGACCTACAAAGTAACCGGTGACCTCACCATTCGGGACACCACCAAGCCCGTGACCTTCGAGACCGAGTTCAACGGCGTTGCCGTGGACCCCTTCGGCGCAACCCGTGCAGGCTTCTCCGGCAGCACCGTTATCAACCGCAAGGACTTCGGGCTGACCTGGAACGCTGCCCTCGAAACCGGCGGCGTCCTCGTCGGGGACAAGGTGACCATCAACCTCGATGTCGCCTTCGTGGCTCCCAGCGAGTAATTACCCGCTACCGGGCATTGAGCGGCCGTCCCGCCTGTTTTCCTTTTCGGATAACGGGCCGGGCGGCCGCTTTCGTCTGTTAATGAGGGCCTTGCCGGGCTAGAGTTTTAGGCATGAGCACTTCAGACAACCCGAAACCCAGCCTGACGCAACGGTTGGTCGATACAGAGGGCATCCCCCAGGACGTCAAGATGTCATATCTGCTGTGGGTGATCGGCGCGTTCCTGTCGATCGTCGCAGCCGCTTTTATCCTCATCAGTCCCTCCACCGGCTTGGGCGTCGGCATCATTGGGTTGCTGTTCGCCCTTCTTTTCGCTGGCCTGTACATATACTTCGCCCTTCGAATGAAGGAGGGCGCTGCATGGGCGCGCATGGTCCTGACGGTATTGGCGAGCCTGTCCGCCGCCGGCATCGTCGTCAACATGTTGAGCGGGAACTTCGGCTTCAACCTCCTCGGACCGATCATTGCCGTGATCGCGACCATCCTGATGTGGTCCCGTAATGCACGCCCCTGGTTCAACCGCCACCCACCTGTGCGTCGCTGAATCCACCATGGACCGCGGGGGATCAAGGGCAGCTTACGCCCGAATATCAGCCGGTGCCGCACCGCCGAGCGGTAGGGTTGAACCAGACCCTGCCGTGGCCCGGGCACTACCCGGCAAGGTGGCATAAAAACAGTCTCAGACGATAGGACGAAGGCATGAGCAACCCTCCGCAGGACCCGAACCAACCGCGGGACCCGGACAAAGATCCGTACGGTGATCATGGCGGGCAGGGACAGGATCCGCAGCAGTCGCCATGGGACCGTCCGCAGTACAACCAGCCGCAGTATGGCCAGAACGCTCCCGGGTACGGCCAGCCTCGCCCCGGGCCCTCCGTCGCCGGTTCACAGCCGCCGCTGGAACACCAGAACCCGACAGGACAGCCACAGTCGCCGTACGGTTACCAGTCTGCTCAACCAAGCGGCTACGGCTATCCCGGTGGATCTGCACAGTTCCAACAGCCGGGACCGGTGTCGCGGCCAAAGGAAGTCGACCTGGCCTTCTGGCTGATCATCGGTGCTGCCATCGTTACGGCCATCAGCGCAATCGTCAGTCTGACGTCCCTGGGTTCGCCGGAGACAATGGAACAGTTCGAAGCGATCATGGGCCAGCAGGGTGGCGAAGTTCCGATCGACACCGAAGCCTTGATCGGCCTTGTCGGCACACTGACCGTTGTTTTCGCGCTGATTGGGATTGGGCTTTATCTGCTCATCGCTTTCATGGTCCGGAAGGGCAAAAACTGGGCGCGGATCACGGCCACAGTGCTCGCGGCCCTGTCGGTGCTGACGCTTATCGGATCGGGGGTGCTGACCTGGATCGCCGTACTCCTGGGCATTGCCGCCGTCGTGCTGCTGTTCATGCCGGCGTCCAGCAACTACTTCAACGCTGTTAAGGCGCAGAAGTACAGCGGTTACGGCATGTAGCTTTTCAAGAGATCAGTTCGCGGTGCGGGCGTGGGATCCGGGTTCGATTTCCGGGTGCTGCGCCCGCTGTGCGTGATAGGCCAGAATCTGCAATTCAGTGGCCATGTCGACCTTCCGGACCTGGACGCTCTCCGGGACCTGGAGCACGAGCGGCGCGAAATTCAGAATGCTGCTCACGCCGGAGGCCACCACGCGGTCGCATAATTCCTGCGCCACGGGGGCCGGCACTGCCAACACCACCATGTTGGCCCGGGTCCGGCGGATAACCGCTTCCAGGTCCTTGGCATGGCTGACGCGCAGCCATCCGACCTCGCTGCCGACCACCATCTGATCCGCATCCAGCAGAGCCACGACTTCGAACCCCCGGGATTCAAATCCCGTGTAGCCGGCGAGGGCGCGGCCGAGGTTGCCTGCACCGACAATCGCGACCCGCCAATCCTGGTTCAGCCCCAGCGCCGCGGAAATCTGGCGGTTCAGGTACTGCACGTCGTAGCCAACGCCACGGGTGCCATAGGAGCCGAGATACGACAAGTCCTTGCGCAGAATAGAAGAATTTACTCCCGCCGCTCCAGCCAGCTCTTCGGAGGAAACCCGTTCGACGCCGTCGGCCAATAGGTTGTTAAGGGCCCGCAGATACAGGGTCAAGCGGGCAAGGGAGGCAGGCGGGATTTCGCGTGCGGGAACAGGGACGGGTTCAGGCCGCGGCCGTGAAGATGTGTCCTGCGAAGTCACCGGTATCGCTCCGTAGCTTATGTCGCCGGCACCCGGTTGAGGCGCCTGCCCCTGCCATGGCTGATCTGCGCAGCAGGTATTTCCACTTTAGGCCGCGGTTGACCTGCCACAAAGTCGGGACTTCGCATGACGTTATCCGGAAGCATGCTCCACTAACTGCTCAGAAGCCTGCGCAGCCGGCCCTCGTCGATCTGCCAGAAGTCCCTCTGAACACCGTCGATCAGCAACACCGGGATTTCCTCGCCGTACTGCTCCGACATGCTTTGGTCTCCGGCGATGGAGACTTCCTCCCAATCCACCTGTAGATCCGCTGCCACCCGGCGGACCGTTTCGCGTGCGGCGTCGCACAAATGGCACTGAGGCCTGGTCAAAAGAGATAACCGGTGCTTGAGTTCGGGCATAAATCCAAACTACCGGCTATTGCGGAAACACTGGAAACGCTCATAGCGGCCGCGGCACGCACCCGCGGCAGTGATTAGACTCGTGGGTATGCCCGAATCAGCTTTGGAGGATGCCGCGGAAAACCCGGCTCCCTCCGCACAGCAGGCCGGGGCTGCTTTTTTCGACGTCGACAACACCATGATGCGCGGCGCAAGCCTCTTCCACGTCGCACGGAAGATGTATCAACGCAGGGCCTTCCGGATGCGGGACGTCGCAGGGTTCGCATGGAAACAGATTATGTTCAGCCTCCGCGGCGAGAACATGAACGATGTTCACTCCATCAGGGAGTCCGCCTTGGCTTTCGCTACCGGGATTGCCGCCAAGGACATCGAGACCCTGGGCGAGGAAGTCTACGACGAGATGATCGCCTCCCGGATCTGGCCGGGAACCCGCGCTTTGGCCGGCCAGCATGTCAAAGCCGGCCGTAAGGTGTGGTTGGTGACGGGGACGCCGATCGAGGTGGCCCGTGTCATTGCACAGCGGCTCGGCCTGACCGGTGCCCTGGGAACAGTCGGAGAAATCACCGACGGTCTTTACACCGGAAAACTGGTCGGTGACTTCCTGCACGGTCCCGCCAAGGCCGTGGCAGTGACGTCCCTGGCGGACGTCGAAGGCCTTAGCCTGGAGGACTGCTGGGCTTACAGCGACTCATTCAATGACATCCCGTTGCTGTCGGTTGTGGGCCATCCCGTGGCCATTAACCCGGATACCAAATTGCGGCGGCACGCCCGGGATAACAACTGGCCGGTTTATGACTTCCGAAGTGGGCGGAGAGCCGCCACACTTGGCCTGCGGACCGCAACCGGCGCGGGCATCGTCTATGGTGCGTGGAAGAGCCTGGGTAAATACCGGCGGCGTTAAACAACAACGCCCGCCATCGAAATGGCGGGCGGCTGGCCCTGAAGGCGCCTACTACTTCTTGTTGCGGCGCTGGTGGCGGGTCTTGCGAAGCAGCTTGCGGTGCTTCTTCTTTGCCATACGCTTGCGGCGCTTTTTAATGACTGAACCCATGAGTCCTCACAAACTTTTCGTTCTGTACTCGCGGCACTATGCCACGAGATTCCTACGATGACGTAAAACGTTCTCTAACAGGGTACCGCGTCCCAGTGGGTACAGCAGAACGTACCCATTTCCTGTGCCGTGGGAGCACAGTTCCTTCGCCTGTGGCCCGGATTGCTACGCCGTGTCCGTCTGTCCCTCGACGCGGGCTTCCTTGACATACTCGGTGACAGCTGACTCAGGTACCCGGTAGGAGCGGCCGAACTGAACAGCTGGCATTTCACCGGAATGAACGAGACGGTAGACGGTCATCTTCGACACCCGCATAAGCTGGGCTACTTCCGATACAGTCAAGAATCGCACGTCTGAGAAGTTTTGCTCCTCTGCCATCTCCGTTAGTCCTTTGCTCCAAAATGATTCCTCGGACACCGCATACGAGAACCGTGCGTTTACCGTGTCGTAAACACACACTCTAGAGGTTACTCGCGAATAAGCGAAAGCCGGGTGGTTTGTACCACCCGCAGTGTACCGCGGCTAGAGGTAGGACGTAGTGAGTAAGACCACCAGGCCGGGCCTTAGATGACGCCTTGGGCCAGCATCGCGTCCGCTACTTTCACGAAGCCGCTGATATTCGCGCCAACCACGTAATTTCCGGGCTTGCCGTACTCATCGGCTGTCGCGGCGCACCGGTCGTGGATGCCGACCATGATATCCGTCAAGCGCTCCTCGGTGTATTCGAACGACCAGGCATCGCGGCTGGCATTCTGCTGCATTTCGAGCGCGGATGTCGCCACCCCACCAGCGTTTGCGGCCTTGCCCGGTCCGAACAGCACGCCTGCGTCGTGGAAGATGTCCGCTGCCTTGCTGGTGCACGGCATGTTCGCGCCTTCTGCAACCGCGACCAGTCCGGACTTGACCAGCTTGGTGGCATCCGACTCGTCAAGCTCATTTTGGGTAGCGCAGGGCAGGGCGACCGTGACGTCGACATCCCAGACGGATCCGCCTTCGACAAACTTCACCGAGCCACCACGGCGTTCGGCGTAGTCACTAATGCGGCCACGCTCAACTTCCTTGATCTGCTGCAGGAGTTGAACGTCGATTCCGTCCTCGTCCACCACGTAGCCGGAAGAGTCGGAACAGGTGACCACGGAGGCACCGAATGCCTGGGACTTGGCGATGGCATGAATGGCCACGTTCCCCGAGCCCGATACAGCCACCCGCTGGCCATCGAAGGACTGATTCCGGGTCCGCAGCATTTCCTGCGTGAAGAGGACCGTGCCGTAGCCGGTGGCCTCCGGCCGGACCAGGGAACCGCCCCATGAAACACCCTTGCCGGTCAGCACACCGGACTCGTAGCGGTTGGTGATCCGCTTGTACTGCCCGAACAAATAGCCGATCTCACGGCCGCCGACGCCGATATCGCCTGCCGGCACGTCGGTGTATTCGCCGATGTGGCGGTACAGCTCCGTCATGAAGGACTGGCAGAAACGCATGATTTCGCCGTCGCTGCGGCCACGCGGATCGAAGTCGGCGCCGCCCTTGCCGCCGCCGATCGGCATCCCGGTCAGCGCGTTCTTGAAAATCTGCTCGAACCCGAGGAACTTGATGATGCCGAGGTAGACCGATGGGTGGAACCGCAGTCCGCCCTTGTACGGGCCAAGTGCCGAGTTGAACTCGACGCGGAAGCCGCGGTTGATTTGGACCTGGCCAGAGTCATCGACCCACGGGACCCGGAAAATGATCTGCCGTTCCGGTTCGCAGATCCGTTCCAGGATGGATGCGTCGGCGAATTCCGGGTGCTTGTCGAGCACGGGAACGAGGCTTGAGAAGACCTCGGCGACGGCTTGGTGGAATTCGGTCTCTCCGGGGTTGCGCTCCAGCACAATCTCCCGCACACTTTCCAGCCGTGTATCCATTTTCGCCTCCTGCTAGGTACGCTGCGGCCCTCCAGGACCGATGGGTTCAGTTCAAACTATTGCAACTATAGGGCCAGCGCCGTCCGGTGACTTTATTCGTTACGGCCGCCCTCCGACGTCGGCCCGGCGGCACGTCATCTTCCAACGGGGGCGCATTTCCTCCTTCGCGAGGGCGCTGGAGCGCCCTTGAACGTCAGCTGTCTTTACGGCGGCGAAGCTTGGGAAGGCTGGAAAACAAGTCCGCGGCGCGACCGGCGGCCCGGCCGACGCTGCGCTGGAATGGTTGGGGCGCATGTCCGTCGGCAGCTGCGTAATCCGCGGCAACAGCAGTCGGCACGGCGGGTTGTTCCGGTGAGGCACCATTGGAAGAGGCTGATGCGGCTGCTGCCCCGGAAGGCGCGACGTCGAACCAGGCCAACCAAGTGGCGACGGTCGCCAGCGGGCCAGGCTCCAATGCGTAATACCGCTTTTGGCCTTGGGCGCGCATGCTGACCAGACCGGCTTCGCGCAATACCTTCAAATGCTTGGAAACAGTGGGTTGGCTAACGCCCATTTCCTCCACAAGTTCTCCGACTGCCTTATCACCGGTGCGCAGGGACGTCAGAATCTCCCGGCGCGTTGATTCGGCGATGACGGCAAAGACATCATCAATCACCATTCCATTACCCTAGCCATATATAACCGCCATGGCATCCCTCCACGGCGGACTAAAGAAGTGATATCTCCCCAATCGTTATTCAAAGCGGCGCCGCTCAATCGAACCACGGGTCGAGTCCATAGAGAGGGAAAATCTCCTTACGGGTTGCCATTACGGTCCGGTCCACATCGTCGTTGGGATCGTAACCGACCTCCCAGGAGCGCCACCAGAGGTCGACATCGTCGCCCATCAGCAGCGGAGCGGTGACGCCGTAGCGCGCCTCAACGTACTCGCGCCACGTCTCCGGCACAGGAGTGGCCAATGGAACCGGTGCACCGGTGGCGACTGCGATCAAGTGGCTCCAGGCACGGGGCACCACGTTGGTGAGGCTGTACCCTCCTCCCCCTGTGGCCAGCCAGCGGCCTTCGCAATACTGTTCAGCCAAACCACGGATGCTGATGGCAGCCTGCCGCTGCGCATCCACACTGATGCCTAAATGACTGAGCGGGTCGAGGAAATGGCCGTCACAGCCGTGCTGGCTGACAATCGCTTCGGGGGCGAATGCTTCGGCGAGCTGCGGTACGACCGCGTGGAAGGCGCGCAGCCACCCGCCGTCGCCGGTGGAGGCCGGCAGCGCGACGTTCACCGCGGATCCCTGAGCGTCCGGTCCGCCAATCTCATTGGCGAACCCCGTCCCGGGAAACAACCGCATGCCGGTCTCGTGCAGGGAAATGGTCAATACCCTCGGGTCATCCCAGAAGATGCTCTCGGTGCCATCGCCGTGGTGGGCATCGACGTCGATATAAAGCACTTTGCTGACACCGCCGTCGAGCAAGCGCTGAATCGCGGCAGCGGCGTCGTTGTAGATACAGAATCCGCTGGCACGGTCACGGCGGGCGTGATGTAGCCCGCCGGCGAAATTTACAGCGTGCAGGGCCCGGCCGCTGAGCAGCGACTCGGCCGCAATCAGCGACGCGCCCGCCATCCGGGCACTGGCTTCGTGGATTCCCCTGAAGGCAGGCGTGTCTTCGGTGCCCAGGCCCCATTGCGGATCGCAGTCATCCGGATTGTCGCTGATGTGCCGGACTGCCTCGATGTACGGCCGGCTGTGGACGGTGGACAGCTGCTCGTCGGTGGCGACGGCGGACTCGGTAATCTGCACCGATGGGCGGTCGAAGAGCCCGAGCTCGCGGGACAACCGCGCGGTCAGCTCCAGCCGTGCAGGCTGCATCGGGTGGTGGTCGCCGAAGGAGTAAGCGGCCATGGATTCGTCCCACACGATTTGGGTGGGAGGGGCAGCGCCGCCGGAACTGTGGTTAGACATCAAAGACAGGCTACCGCCATTGCCGGAAAGTCCCGCCACGGCGGAGCCCTATAAATGGTTTACTACGAGGGAGTACCCATAACTGTCACCCCTGTCAGAGAGAATCCATGGCCAAAAGTCAGCCCGCGTGGCTTCAGGACCGCACCCGCGGCCGCTTCTGGCTTTTTTCTGCCGTGCGGGACTTTGTAGACCGGGTGGCGAAAAGTTCTCCGGCCCGGCTCGCGCTGATTGTCTTTGCGCTCGTCATTCTGGTGTTCACCGGGCTGCTCTCGCTTCCTATCTCGTCGGCGGCTGGAATCGTCACCCCGCTGCATGACGCCTTGTTTACTGCTGTATCGGCCGTCTGCGTCACCGGTCTGACGACCGTCTCCACGGCACTGCACTGGTCGTTTTTCGGCCAACTGGTGATCCTGATCGGCATGCAGGTCGGCGGACTCGGCATCCTCACCATGGCGTCGCTGATGGCGCTTGCGGTCAGCCGCCGGCTCGGAGTGCGCGGCAAGCTCATCGCGGAACAATCCATGAGCGGCAGTGGCGCAGGCGCCGGACGGCTCGGAGAAGTGGGCACACTGCTGCGCATTGTCGTACTGACCTCATTGGTGATCGAAGCGGCGCTGTTCCTGGCGCTGGCCCCGCGTTTCATCATTATCGGCGAATCCATTCCGAACGCCATCTGGCACGGAGTGTTCTACGCGGTCTCCTCGTTCAACAACGCAGGATTCACCCCGCACACCGACGGCCTGATCCCCTATGAAACGGATCTGTGGATCACGGTTCCGATCATGCTGGGCGTTTTCCTGGGCAGTCTGGGGTTTCCGGTACTGATGGTGCTGCTGCGGGGCGGCTTCCGCTACAAGAACTGGAATTTGCACACCAAGCTCACCATCGAAGTTTCGCTCATTCTGGTGGCGGCCGGAGCCATCGGCTGGGCCGCCCTGGAGTGGAGCAACGAAGCCACGATCGCCGACCTGAGTATCGGCGACAAGATCATCCATTCGATCTTCGCCTCCATCATGCCCAGATCCGGCGGGTTCAATCTGGTCGATATGAACGCCATTGAACCCGCAACCCGGCTGATGACGGACGCGCTGATGTTCGCCGGTGGCGGTTCCGCCTCAACGGCTGGCGGCATCAAGGTCACCACCATCGCCATCATGTTCCTCGCCATTGTGGCCGAGGCCCGTGGTGACAGGGATGTGAAGATCCACCACCGCAAGATTCCCGAAGGCACAATGCGCGTGGCGATCAGCGTCATTATGCTGGGTGCAACGCTGGTTCTGGTTGGTTGTGGCTTGCTGCTGCCGATCAGCGGCCAGAGCCTGGACAGGGTACTGTTCGAAGTCCTCTCGGCCTTCGCAACCTGCGGTCTCAGTGTCGGCCTGAGCGCAGAATTGCCGCCGGAGGGCAAGTACGTACTCTCGGTGCTGATGTTCGCCGGCCGCGTCGGCACCATCACCCTGGCGTCGGCCTTGGCTTTGCGCCAGCGCCGCCAGCTGTTCCACTACCCGGAAGAAAGGCCGATCATTGGCTGACAGACCAGCTCATCATCAACCTGTGCTCGTCGTCGGACTGGGCCGCTTCGGTTCAGCGACGGCGGAGCAACTGGTCCGGCAGGGCCGCGAGGTCCTCGGCATCGAACGCGATCCCGGTCTGGTCCAGAAGTGGTCCAGCGTGCTCACACATGTGGTCGAAGCCGATGCCACCAATATTGACGCGCTCCGCCAGCTCGGGGCGCAGGAGTTCTCCTCCGCCGTCGTCGGTGTTGGAACCTCCATTGAGTCGAGCGTGCTGATCACCGTGAATCTGGTGGATCTGGGCATCGAGCATCTCTGGGTGAAGGCCATTACCGCCTCGCACGGCAAGATCCTGACCCGTATTGGCGCCAACCACGTCATTTATCCGGAGGCCGACGCCGGTGCCCGCGTTGCGCACTTGGTATCCGGGCGGCTGCTGGACTTCATCGAGTTCGACGACGGATTCGCTATTGTGAAGATGTTTCCGCCGAAGGAAACGCAGGGCTTCACCATCCGCGAGGCATCCGTCCGCAGCAAGTATGGCGTGACCATCGTGGGCGTGAAGACGCCGGGCGAGGACTTCACCTACGCGACCGGAGAGACCAAAGTCTCCAGCAGGGACTTGTTGATCGTCTCCGGCCACGTGGATCTGATCGAGAGGTTCGCCTCCCGGCCGTAATCTGTTACTTCTGCAGTTCTGCGGTGATCTCGGCGGCGCGTGCGGCGGCGGCGCGTGCCCCGGCTTCGATCACGTCCGGCAGTCGCTTGGCAGTGAAGGTTTCCAGAGCGGCCGCAGTCGTGCCGCCCGGGCTGGTCACGGCAATCCGGAGCGATTCGGCGTCGGCGCCGGGCTCCGACAGCAGCGCGCCAGCACCTGCAACCGTGTCGCGGGCCAGCACCCGGGATGTTTCGGCGTCGAGCCCCAGCTTTTCACCGGCGGCGGCCATGGCTTCGGCAAGATAAAACGCGTAGGCCGGACCGGAACCACTCACCGCTGAAACTGCGTCAATCTGTTCTTCGGGAACAACGACGACGGTGCCGGAAGCGGTGAAGATCTCCTTGGCTTTCGCCATGATGGCGTCCGTTGCATGTGTCCCTGCGGCCAGTGCGACGACGCCGCGCCCCACCTTGGACGGAGTGTTGGGCATGGTGCGGATGACGGGCTGGCCGTCGGGCAGTTCCGCTTCCATCATCGGGATCGAGACGGCGGCAGCCACACTGATCACGACGGTGTCCGGCTTCAGATTCGGTGCAATCTCCGCGGCGAGATTCTGGATACCTACAGGCTTCACCCCCATGATGACGATGTCGGCGTCGGCGACTGCTTCGAGGTTCGCGCGGGGATTCTCGTTGTTGGACAACGTGGTGATGCCATGGCGGTCGGCGAGCTCCTTGGCCCGCTCAGGCCGCCGGACGGTTGCTGTGACATTGGCGCGCGGCAATCCGCCGGCCAGCAATCCACCCAGAATCGCCTCGTTCATGGAGCCGCAGCCGAGAAAAACAATACGTGCAGAAGTTTCAGTACTCATACCTCAAGTCTGTCATGTCTACACTCACAGACTTTTAACAGGCTGTTAAGGGCGATATCCCAAAATCGATGGTTAGTGTCTGTAGTACCTCATAAAGGTGCGAGTGATTACGGATCAGTCTTCCCCCAGGCTGATCCCGGTGCCGGCGAACGAGGAGTGTTTCCCCCAACCACTCCTGCAAATCGCCGGCACCATTCTCATTTAACGGCCATTCGGCTGGCCGGCGCGCGAGGACAGCCCCATCCGCCGCCATGATCCCTCTGCCAAGGCGGCTAAACCGCCGCGACGGAGCCTTCTGCCACGAGCTGGTCGAACCGTCGCAGGATGAGCCCCTCACGCAGGGCCCAGGGGCAGATTTCCATCGTCTGCTCCCCGTACAACTCCAGCGCAGCTTCAGCCACCAATGCCCCCGCCAAGATCTGCGGGGCGCGCAATTCTGAAACCCCGGGCAGGTGGGACCGGTCCTCGACCGACATCGCCGCCAGCCGCTGGGTCCACAGGGTCAGATCGGTCAGCTGCAGTTCGCGGCGTACAAATGGACCTGCAGCACTCGGAGCGGCGCCGGCGATCCTGGCCAGCGAGCGGAAAGTCTTCGATGTCCCGGTGACAAGATTGGGCTTGCCGGCTTTGCCGATTTCTTTGACGGCACCGCGGAGCACGGACCGGATATGGCGGCGCAGGTCCTTGACGCTTTTGGCCGACGGCGGATCCTCCTGCAGCCATTCCCGGGTCAACCTTCCCGCTCCAAGCGGAACGGAGTTCGCCACCGCAGGCAGTTCGTCGGCGCCGATGGCCATTTCGAAGGAGCCGCCGCCGATATCGAGGTCCAGTATGGTTCCAGCTCCCCAGCCATACCAGCGCCGCACGGCGGTGAATGTCATGGCCGCCTCTTCGCCCCCGCTGAGCTCGGTCAGGGTTACCGTCGTCTCCTGCTGGACCCGCTCCAGCACCTGGACGCCGTTGCTGGCCTCGCGGATGGCCGACGTCGCGAACGCAAGCAGATCCTGGGCCTTGTGGCTGGCGGCAAAATCCCATGCCTCGAGGACGAACTCGATCAGTTCGTGCTGGCCGGCGTCGTTGATATTGCCGGCCTCATCGAGGTACGAGACCAGCTGCAGCGGGCGTTTATGCGAAGCGAAAGCCACCGGCCGGGCGCCGGGATGGGCGTCCACGAGCAGCAGGTGAACTGTATTGGAGCCAATATCGAGAACGCCAAGCCGCATGGTTTCTATTTTGCCTTGGCCGCTGTCTTTCTGCCGGTATTCTTGGCACCGGTTTTCTTGACCGGCCCCTTTGCCCGCTTTTCGGCCAGCAGCTCCACCGCCCGCTCGTGCGTGAGCGATTCGATCGATTCGGAGCGCGGCACGGTGATGTTGGTCGCGCCGTCGGTAATGTAGGGCCCGAACCGGCCGTCCTTGACCACGATGGCTTTCTCCGAGACGGGATCATTGCCGAGTTCACGTAATGGAGCGGCCGCCGTCCGCCCGCCGCGCTGTTTCGGCTGCGAGTAGATCTCCAGCGCCTCCTCGAGAGTGATCGTGAAGATCTGCTCCTCGGAGGTGATGGAGCGTGAATCCGTGCCCTTTTTCAGATAGGGACCGAAGCGGCCGTTCTGCACGGTGATGTCGTTGCCTTCGGCGTCCTGTCCGAGGACCCGCGGCAGGGACAGCAACGCCAGTGCGTCCTCCAGTGTCACGGTTTCCACGCTCATGGACTTGAACAGCGAACCGGTGCGTGGCTTGACCTTCTGGGGCTTTTTCGGCGGCTTCGGCTTCCCGTTCTTGTAGTACTCGACCGGCTGATTCGCCACTTCCTCGTCGGTCAGCTCGCGGATAACCTCCGTCACGAAGGGACCGTACCGGCCATTCTTCGCAATAATGGTGCGGCCCGTCTCCGGGTCCACTCCGAGCTCCCGCTCGTCCGGTCCGGCATTCTCCATCAGGTCGACGGCCTTTTCGGCGGTCAATTCATCGGGAGCGAGATCCTCGGGCACATTGGCGCGCTCGGGCTCGGTGCCTTCGGGTGAACCTGCAGGAACCGGTTTCTCCAGGTATGGGCCGAACTTGCCGACCCGCAGCGTGATGCCCTCGGCGATTTCGATGGAATTCACCCGGCGGGCATCAATTTCGCCCAGATCGTGGACGATGGTGTGCAGCCCAGTTACCTTGCGGTCGCCGTAGTAGAAGTTGTTCAGCCAGTCCACGCGGGCACGTTCTCCGCTGGCAATCCGGTCCAGGTCGTCTTCCATCGCAGCGGTGAAGTCATAGTCCACGTAGTTGCTGAAGTGTTCCTCCAGCAGCCGGATCACGGAAAACGCCACCCAGCTGGGTACCAGTGCGGATCCCCGGGTGCGGACGTAGCCGCGGTCCATGATGGTGGAGATGGTCGCCGCGTACGTTGACGGCCGGCCGATCCCCCGCTCTTCCAGAGTCTTGACCAGGGAGGCTTCCGTGTAGCGCGGCGGCGGCGATGTTTCGTGCCCGACGGCGTCGATTCCGCTGGCGCTCAGCGGATCCTTTACCGAGAGGTTGGGCAGCCGCCCACCCTCTGTGGGGTCGCCGTCGTCGTCCCCGCGGACCGCATCCTTGCCCTCTTCATAGGCAGCCATAAAGCCGCGGAAGGTGATGACTGTGCCGGATGCGGCGAACTCGGTGTCGCGCCCATCGGCTGCGGTGGCACCGAGCCGGACCGACGCCGTCGAGCCCTTCGCATCCGCCATCTGCGAGGCGACGGTACGCTTCCAGATAAGTTCATAGAGCCTGAACTGGTCGCCGCTGAGTTCCTTGGCCACCTGGGCCGGGGTGCGGAATGAGTCACCGGCGGGGCGGATGGCTTCGTGGGCTTCCTGCGCGTTCTTCGACTTGCCCTTGTAGATCCGGCGGGCATCCGGGACGTACTCGGGGCCGTAAAGTTCGGACGCCTGGCGGCGGGCGGCGTTGATCGCTTCGTCACTGAGCGACGGCGAATCCGTACGCATATAGGTGATGTAGCCGTTTTCATACAGGCTCTGGGCCACGCGCATGGTGACGCGGGCGGAGAAGCGGAGCTTGCGGGCTGCTTCCTGCTGCACGGTGGAGGTGGTGAATGGCGCGGCCGGACGGCGGGTGTAGGGCTTGGTCTCGACCGATCGGACGGCGAAATCTGCGTTCTCGAGGGCGGTGACCAGACCGGTGGCCGTGGCCTCGTCCAGGTGGACGGCGTTCTTCGGCTTAAGTTCACCGAGGTCGTTAAAGTCCCGGCCGGTCGCAACTTTGGCGCCGTCGACGGACACGAGCTTGGCTGAGAATCCTTCTTTATCTCCGGCCGCTGCGGTGCCCTGTGCGCCGGGAGCGAATTTACCGACCAGGTCCCAGTACGAGGCGGCTCGGAAGGCCATCCGCTCGCGTTCCCGCTCCACAACAAGCCGGGTCGCGACCGACTGGACGCGGCCGGCGGACAGGCCGCGGGAGACCTTGCGCCACAGCACCGGTGAGATCTCGTAACCGTACAAGCGGTCCAGAATGCGGCGGGTCTCCTGCGCATCGACCAGGGCGATATCGACGTCGCGCATCTGCTCCATGGCACGCTGGATGGCTTCGCGGGTGATTTCGGGGAACGTCAGCCGGTGGACCGGGACCTTCGGCTTGAGCACCTCGAGCAGGTGCCAGGCGATGGCTTCGCCTTCACGGTCACCGTCAGTGGCGAGGTAGAGTTCGTCGGCGTCCTTGAGCGCCTTCTTCAGCTCGGCGACCTTCTTCTTCTTGTCAACGGAGACGACGTAATAGGGCTCGAAGTCATTGTCGACGTCGACCGCGAACTTACCCAGCGAGGTTTTCTTCAGGTCGTCGGGCAGTTCCGAGGGCTGTGGAAGGTCGCGGATATGACCCATCGAGGCTTCGACCTCAAAACCCGCGCCAAGATACCCGGCGATGGTCTTGCTCTTGGCCGGGGACTCGACAATGACCAGCTTCTTGCCGGTTTTCTTGTCCGCTTTCGATGTGGCCTTGCTCGGCACGGTACTCCTACTTAGAACGTTATGAACTGCGCGTCTGTTGGGCAGACCTTACTACTTCATGCTGTCCAGCGGTGCTTCCCAAGCGCAAACATGCCTAGTTCACCACACTTTTGGTCATCCTGTAGAGCCGGGAGCGAAGGTTGTGAGCGGCAACACGGCCCTCCGTGCCGCTGTGGAACCTCTTCTATGCCGCCGCAGGAAGGAGGAATCCATCGGCGATCAGGTTACGCACGTCGGCCAGGAGCAGGTCGCCGAACTCCTGGTCCTCCCGTTCCAGCAGAGCGCCGAGGGCGGTGATGATTTGCCCGGCCGCGAGTTCGCCGTCGCAGACCGAGACGAAGCCGGCCAGTTCGCTGCTTAGCAAGGTGGTGCGGCGCAGACCGGCGCCTTGGCGCAGCAGGATGACGCCGGGGTCTTGTGCGCCGGGCCGCTGGTGGCGTTCCTCGGTCACGTCCTCGGCAACCTCGAGGTGCTCCTGCAGCAGGTCGCCGTCGCTGCGGGCGGCCAGCCAGTCATGCCGGTCGATTCCGGACGCGATGGCAGGGGCAATGGGTTGTTCGATCTGGTGGGTTATTTCCTCAAAGCGGCGCAGTTCCGCATTCCCCTGTCCCGGGTCGTCCTGGCCGGATCCCCGGCGCAGCCAGACGAAGCCGAAGCCGATAGCGGCCACGTCCCGGGAGGTGAAATCGGCCAGGTAATCGGTGTAGGACTGGAGGTAGGCCTCTTCTTCGCGGTCTTCGGAAGCGTCGCGGAGCCACGTTTCGGCGTACTCTTCGGGTGCAATCTCCTCGCGCTGGATAAACCAGGCATCGGTGTAGTCGGGCAACCAGGATTCGATGCGGGCATGCCAGGCGGCATCATCCTGGATCTCCCAATTGCCCAGCATCTGAACGACTCCTCCGGGTTTCAGCACCCCGGGCAGCTCCCGGACCAGCGTCGAGACGATGTCGTCTCCCGGCAGGCCACCATCGCGGTACACAAACTGGTCGCTGGCACTTTCGGAATCGCGCCGCGGCGTAATCACGAACGGCGGGTTGGACACCACGAGATCGAACTGCTCGCCAGCGACGGGCTCCAGCAGGCTGCCCAGGCGCAGGTCGACCCGGCCCTCCAACCGGTGCGGGTCCAGGGCCAGCGCGGCGGCGTTAAGGATCAGGTTGAATCTGGCGAAGGCGAGCGCCCGCTCGGATATGTCGGTGGCGACGATGTGCCGCACGTGCCGCAGCAGGTGGAAGATCTGGATGCCACAGCCGGTGCCGAGATCGAGCCCACGGTCCACGTTCCGGCGCACGATCGACTGTGCCAGGCTCAGCGATGCCTGTCCGACGCCCAACACGTGGTCCCGGCGCAACACGCCCGGCCGCTGATCCGACCCCAGGTCACTGGCAATCCACAGCCCGGCATCGTCGTCGGCACTGTAAGGCCGCAGGTCGACGGCAGCCCGCCATCCGCCGTCGTACTCCTCCACCAGCCCCAGTTCCGCCGCGCCGGCCACCCCGGTGCGCGGCCAGGCAGCGGTCAACTGTTCAGCATCCACCGTCTGCCCCAGCAGCCACAGATGGACGACGGCGGCAAGCGGGTGGGTGCCCCCGTCCAGGAGCTCCCGGGTCCGCAGCAGTGCCGGCACGGGTTGGCCGCGGTCCAGGGCGTCATTGGCCGCCGCGCCCATCAGCTCCGCGACGCCGTCGACGGTGTAATCCAGTTCCTCCAGATCCGCCGCCAGCCCCTCCAGCAGAATCGGGTCGGATAAAACCGGAACGCCGGGTCGGGTGCCATCACTCATGGGCTCCAGTTTAGGCGCCAGCCCGGGTCCCACTCGTGCATTCGATCAGGGGCCGGTCTAAGGTAAAGGCAGCACCACCGAGGCGGAAGCGGGCACCAGCATGAGCATGGATAAGAGCGCAATTTTCATCGACGCCGGTTTTCTGCTCGCTATCGGCGGCCAACGCACCGTCGGCACCTCGCTGCGGTCGGCCGTGACCGTGGATTACCGCCAGCTGATCGAGGGGCTGTTCAAAGCATGCGATGCGCTCCGCGGTCTGGATCCGCTGCGGATGTACTGGTACGACGCCGCCAAGGACGGGCTCCCGACGAACGACCACAAGACGGTGGCCGGCACCTCGGGGGTGAAACTGCGGCTCGGACGGATCTCCGTCAACGGCGACCAGAAGGGCGTGGACCTGAAGCTCGGACTCGATCTGGTGGGACTGGCCAGGAACCGCGCGGCGTCGGTGGCGTTTTTGATGTCGGGTGACGATGACTTGGGCGAGGCGGTGGAACAGGCCCAGGATCTGGGTATGCAGGTGGTGTTGCTCGCGCTGCCGAAGAAGGAAAACAGGCTCGGCGTGGATTCTGTGTCTGAGGATCTGGCGTTGCGGGTGGACAGCATTGAGTTCCTGGACGATTCGCTGCTGACCGGTGCTTTCAAGCGGACCCAGACCGTCCCGAAGCAGCACAGCGTTCCGCAGACGCCCAAACCGGCACCGCCGACGACGCCGCTGACGCGGGTTCTGCCGAGGAATGCACCGGTGGCGCAGCCGGAGATCCTGCATACCTCAGACTCCGCCTCAGTGCCTTGGCCAAACATCCTCCAGATTGCAGCCGATGTTGGCGCCCGGGTCGCGGAGAACTGGCTTGCCACCGTGACGCAGGGCGACGTCAACCACCTCCGTGAGGAGCGTCCGCTGCTTCCGCTTGAGGTGGACCGGGTCCTGATTAAGGACTGCGCCAGCCGGATCGGCGAAGCGAAAACCGACATTCAGGACGTCCGCAAGGCCCTACGTGCTTCGTTTTGGGAACACCTCGACGAGCTGAACTAGCCAGCCGGTACGTGGAGGATTCGTCCAGAATCGCTTGCTACAGTCACCGGATGCCTCAAACAGTCATGTCCAGACAGCCCCGCAGCACGCGTTTCGCTGCCGCCGCCGTCGCCGGTCTGTTGGCGCTGGGAGTATCAGCGTGCACCAATGACAGCCCCGAGCCGGAGGCCGAATCCTCCAGCCCGTCCGCGGAGCCTTCCAGCACGCCGTCTGAAAGTTCAGAGCCCAGCCCGACGCCGTCGCCCACTGCAGAACCGACCGCACCGGCCCCGGGCGAGGTTCCTGAAGCCGGGGGCGTGGAGGTATGGGCAACCGAGACTCTGGGCCGCGAAAAGGGCATGTATTACGGTCACGGCTGGATGGGCGGCACCGGCACGCACACCGCGCAGGCTCCCATTCCTGCCGGTTCCTACGGCGTAACCCTTGCCTGCCAGGGAGAGGGGGAAGTCGACGTCGTTATCAGCGAGGGCGAGGATGCCTCCGACGACGCCCAGCCCACCGAGCAGACGGTGACATGCTCGCAATCGTCAACAGTCGCCGTCGAACTCGAGACGAACGGAATGCAGCTCGAATTCACCGCGCCGGAAGGTATCCACCTATACGCCTACAAAATTTTCGAGCGCACGACCTAGACAACGGCGTACGACGGCAACTCCTGGCCTGCCATGCCGGGAGTTTGGAATGCTCCGGACCGTCCTATGTCGAGCAGCCGTCCGGGCAGGTCCTGTCCTCGGAGCTTTCTGCACAACCGGCGCAGAAAAGCTGCAGGTTCCGGCACGCCTGATTTGAGCAGTTTTCAAACTTCGACGTCGGCGCCTGGCAGCGCACGCACTCCCCCAGCGTCTTCGCATGGTCGCTGAATTCGACGTGCATGCGCCGGTCGAACACATACAGTGAGCCTTCCCAGAGGCCCTCGTCCTTGTACGTTTCGCCGTAGCGGACAATCCCGCCGTCAAGCTGGTACACCTCTTCAAAGCCACGGTTGAGCATCAGCGATGACAGCACCTCGCAGCGGATTCCGCCTGTGCAGTACGTGACGACCGGCCGGTTTTTCAGATCGTCGTATTTGCCCGAATCCAACTCGGCAACGAAGTCCCGGGTGGTCGCTACGTCGGGAACGACGGCATTCCTGAATTTGCCGATCTGCGCCTCGAAGGCATTCCGACCGTCAAAGAAGACGACGTCGTCGCCGCGTTTTTCAACAAGCTGATGCAGCGCGGCCGGGTCGAGTGGCGCCCCACCTCCGACCACGCCGTTCTCATCGACCTTGAGCTCCCCGGGGGCGCCGAAACTGACAATCTCGTCCCTGACCTTGACGCTGAGGCGGGGGAAATCCGCCGCCGAGCCGTCGGACCACTTCACATCGACGTCGTGGAATCCCTTGTACTCACGGGTCGTCTTCACATACTGCTTGACCGCGTTGAGCTCCCCGCCGACGGTCGCATTAATGCCGTCGCCGGAAATGAGAATCCGCCCGGTCAGGCCCAGCTTTTCGCAGAGGGCACGCTGCCACAGCCGCACCGCTTCAGGGTCGGCGACTGGGGTAAAGCCATAAAAGAGCACAATCCGGTGTAAAGCCACTCAATAAGGGTACCGGGCGCCTGCCTGCCCGCCTGCCCGCCTGCCCGCCTGCCCGCCTGCCCGCCTGCCCGCCTGCCCGCCTGCCCGCCTGCCCGCCTGCCCGCCTGCCCGCCTGCCCGCCTGCCCGCCTGCCCGCCTGCC